>CAZEQX010000034.1:0-19532 GCA_964514635.1 uncultured Thiothrix sp. | reverse complement strand
ACGCCTGTGGCAGCAGCCCGTTGATCCACAGCCGCTGCCACAAGGTTATCGCTGATTACACCACCGCGAACGCTTGTTCGAGGTCGGCGATAATGTCGCTAATGTGCTCGATACCGACGCTAATGCGAATAGTTTCGGGGCGCACACCTGCTTTTACCAATTCTTCGTCGGTTAATTGACGGTGCGTGGTAGAAGCAGGGTGGCACGCTAACGATTTCGCGTCGCCGATATTGACCAAGCGTTTGATCATTTGCAGTTGATCGTAGAATTTCACGCCTGCGTCAAAGCCGCCTTTAATGCCGAACGTCATCAACGATGCGGGTTTGCCGTTGAAATATTTTTTCGCCAATGCGTGGTATTGATCGCCCGCCAAACCCGCGAAATTAACCCATTCAACTTTGGGGTGGCTTTGCAAGTATTTAGCTACGGCAATCGCATTGTCGCAATGGCGTTCCATGCGCAGTGCTAAGGTTTCTACACCTTGCAGAATCAAAAACGCATTGAACGGCGATAAGGTTGCGCCCGTATTGCGCATGGCGACGGTACGCGCCCGACCAATGTAAGCTGCCGCGCCGAATGCTTCGTTGTACACCACGCCGTGGTACGCCGCTTCTGGCGTGTTTAACATGGGGTAACGTTCTTTGTTTTCGACCCACGGGAATTTGCCCGAATCGACAATAATCCCACCCAAAGAATTACCGTGTCCGGCAATGTATTTGGTTAGAGCGTGAACGACGATGTCCGCGCCGTATTGAATCGGGTTACACAGGATCGGTGTAGCAACGGTATTGTCGACGATAGTGACTACACCGTGTTTGCGGGCAACGGCGGCAATCGCTTCGATGTCGACAATATTCCCCGCCGGATTGCCAATGGTTTCGCAGTAAACTGCTTTGGTTTTCGCGTCGATCAGCTTTTCAATGGCTTCGGGGCTATCGTTTTCCGCAAAACGCACTTCAATGCCTTGTTTCGGCAGCATGTGGGTAAACAGCGTGTAAGTGCCGCCGTACAATTGCGGTGTGGTGACAATGTTATCGCCCAATTCGGCAATGTTTTGAATCGCATAAGTAATCGCTGCCATGCCGGAACTGGTAACGAGCGCGGCTAAACCGCCTTCTAATTCCGCGACCCGTTTTTCTAATACGTCATTGGTCGGGTTCATCAAGCGCGTGTAAATATTCCCCGCAACCGCCAGATTAAACAAATCCGCGCCGTGTTGGGCATCGTCAAATTCGTAGGAAACGGTTTGGTAAATGGGTACGGCGACGGATTTGGTGGTTGGGTCTGTAACGTAGCCGCCGTGAATGGCAATGGTATCTTTTTGCATGTGATTATTCTCCTCGGTTGAACGAGAAGGTATAACATAGCCGCTTTGCGTGTTCCACTCAGAAAACAAGGAAAGCTTATGCCGGAATTACCCGAAGTCGAAACCACCCGACGCGGCATCGAACCGTGGTTACAAGGACGCACGGTGCAGCGTGTGGTAATTCGCCAGCCGCAATTGCGTTGGGCGATTCCAGTGGACATTCACGCACTGGAAGGGCAAATCATTCAGCAACTTACGCGGCGCGGCAAATACATTTTGCTGCACACACAAGCAGGTGTGGCATTGCTGCATTTGGGCATGTCGGGTAGCGTGCGGATTCTCGACAAAACGGTTGAACTGCGTAAGCACGACCATTTTGATCTGGAACTGGATAATGGCAAAGTGCTGCGTTATTACGATCCTCGGCGTTTTGGCGCGTTTTTATGGACGACGGTTGAACCAGCGCAACACCCATTACTGTGCAAGCTCGGTGTTGAACCGTTGGAAAATGATCTAACCGCCGAATACTTATTCCGCAAATCACGGGGGCGCAGTGTTAGCATTAAAGCCTTGGTGATGGATGCGCACATTGTCGTCGGCGTGGGAAATATTTACGCCAATGAAGCGTTATTTATGGCGGGGATTGACCCGCGTCGCACTGCGGGTAGCGTAACGCTGGTCGAATACACCAAACTGGTAACGTGCATTAAAAACGTCTTGAACTACGCGCTAGAACGCGGCGGTACAACCTTGCGCGACTTTGTGCGCGAAGATGGTGCAACAGGGTATTTCCAGTTGGAATTGAAGGTTTATGGGCGCACGCAGCAAGCTTGTGTGACGTGCCAAACGCCATTGCAGCACCTGACGCAGGGGCAGCGTTCCACTTGGTTCTGCCCCGAATGCCAGCAATAACTTAGTAACGGCGCGGTGAGCGAATGGTCATGTCTGCTTCTTCCAAAACGCCATTCGCCATGAGTTCGCGAATTAATTGTTTGCGTACACCTTTATGGATGCCAATGTCCAAACCAATGCGATAAAACACAAATGCGGGAATGCCAACAATGGCTAAACCCATCAAAAAATACAAAATCATGTCCAGCATGAGAAAATCCCCAATCAAGCAATGTTCGCGGTGTTTTTGAACGCTCTAAGACAGTGCGTATTTGTTCGTATGATTTCTTAACAATGAATGGTATATGAAAGAGCTTAACAGAAAATTTACCGTAGCCCCAATGTTGGACTGGACCGACCGACATTGCCGCCATTTTCACCGATTATTGACCAAATACGCCATTTTATACACCGAAATGGTGACGACGGGGGCATTACTCAACGGTGATGTTGATCGTCATCTGCGTTTTGACGTGGCGGAACATCCTGTGGCATTGCAATTGGGGGGGAGCGACCCGCACGATTTAGCCACCTGTGCGCGGATGGCAGCAGATTACGGTTACGATGAAGTGAATATTAACGTCGGTTGCCCCAGCGAGAGGGTGCAAAAAGGCGCGTTCGGTGCGTGTTTGATGGCAGAACCCGAACTCATTGGCGAATGTGTTAGTGCGATGCAAGCCGCTGTTAGTATTCCCATTACAGTAAAAAACCGCATTGGTATTGATGATCAGGACGATTATGAAGGCTTACATCGCTTTATCAGTACCGTATCGCAAGCAGGTTGCAGAACCTTCATTATTCACGCGCGTAAGGCATGGCTCAAAGGTTTAAGTCCCAAAGAGAACCGTGAAATCCCGCCGCTACGCTATGAATTGGTTTACCAAATCAAACGGGAGTTTCCGCAACTGGAAATCCTCATTAATGGCGGTATTACCACGCTTGAACAATGCCAACAGCATTTACAGTACGTTGATGGTGTAATGGTTGGGCGTGAGGCTTACCATAATCCGTGGGTGTTGGCGCGAGTTGATGCGCAATTGTACGGAACATCCTCGGCAGTTGATGATCGAAAAGCTATCGTTGAAGCGTTTTTACCGTATGTGCAGCAACAGCTTGAACAGGGCGTACCCTTGGGGCACATGACACGTCACATTTTGGGGATTTTCCAAGGCATGGCGGGGGCGCGAGCGTGGCGGCGACACATTAGTGAGAATGCACATAAAGCAGGCGCGGGGGTGGAATTATTGCGTGAGGCCATGCAAATGGTGCGCGAATAATTCACTTATTCTATGCTTTAAACAACGGGAATCAGGTTTTCGCATAAGGGGCAAACAATGAAATACGCACCAATTTTTTGGGGTGGGCTGGGTGGCATTCTGCCGAATGTTGTGCAAAAAGCGCAGGAACTTTTGAAAAGTGCGCCAGATACAGCGGTGGATTCGATTATTTACCCAACATTTTTGATCGGCGTGGCGTTGGTCGCGTGTATCGGAGGTATTATCGTGGCAGCATTTCGAGAGCAAGACAGTCGTAAAGCGTTGTTTTTGGGGATTAGCGCACCCGCTTTGATCATGGTGGTGGCTTCTGCTCCAGCACAAAATAATAGCACACCTACTGCTGATGTCCCGCCAGCGGCCGCGCCAATGATGCGCCAGCAAAGTTTCCTGCCATCATTGTTTAGCAATGCTTATGCGGATGAAAGTGTGCCTGCCGCGCCGCAATCCACACGCACGATTGAAGTGCTTGCGCATGACTCAACGGATACTTTCCAAACCGAATTTTTGGGGACGAATGATAGTGTTATTCAGACCGAAACCTTGTCATTGCCAACCCTGGCGGCAAAATTAACCGTACCCGCGACAGCCACTAGCGTGCGTTTTGCCAAAGAAGGGCAGACTTCAGAGAAGTATGCTTTACCCACAAATACAACGTCTAGCCGCGAATTTTTGGTGGGTGTAAAACAAGGGCGTGCTTATGGTTTTTGGGCGGCGTTGGGTGGCTCGCCAGAAGTTACCTACCAGTTTGATGTGACACAAGATGAAGCCAAGCCCGCACCACAAGGCACAGAAGCATGGGCGCGGGCAGGTGATTTTGATGGTTCACAATGGTCGGGGGCGTTTTTTGATTTCCCAATGAACAAATTGCCAACAAAAGGGGAGCAGTTTGCGGTGATCTACCCTGTGAATTTACGCGCTGATGCGAATGTTGGTAGTAAACGGGTTGGTGAATTGCGCTTGGAACAACGGGTAGAAGTCCTTGATATTCAAGCTAAAGATAACCAGAGCTATTGGGTGAGAATCAAGGTTTTGCATTAGTTGCAAAAAAGTTTGAAAAAGTGCTTGACCATGTGGGGGCTATAAGGCAATATACGCGCCTCAAGAGTTCCCCGATAGCTCAGTCGGTAGAGCAAGTGACTGTTAATCACTGGGTCGGCGGTTCGAGTCCGTCTCGGGGAGCCACATACATACCTAACTTATACAAGTTAGTCTAGAAAAGCCCAAGTATCATTTACTTGGGCTTTTTTTGTGTTTGAGTTAGTCTAATTCCCGACCTATGGTGCATGATTTGAGACGACAAAAAAGCCGGAACAAGTCCGGCCTTTTGAGGTGTGCTATCAGTGCAATCGCTTAGACTTTCGGGCGTTTGGGTTTGCCTTTGTCTTTATTAGCAGCACTGGCTGGTTTTTTGTCGCCACGCGGTGCGCTATTGCTGCGATCAACACGCGGCGGACGCTCACCATTGGCAAAACGTTCACCACCACCACTACGAGCGCGGCGTTCGCCATCACCACGGCCACCTTCACGACGACGCGGTGCGCCATCATCACGGCGCGGGCGGCGTTCACCATCACCACGACCACCACCATCACGACGACGTGGCGCACTATTGCGGCTAGGGGAATAATCGGCAGCGGCTTCGCCAGCGGGTTCGATATTGATCATTTGCCCAGCAACGCGCGTCTTTTTCAAATCCAAGAGGATTTCTTTGGGCATTCCCGCTGGTAAATCAACCAAGCTGTAAGCGTCTTGAATGTCGATATGCCCGATGAAGCGGCTGTCTAAACCTGCTTCATTGGCAATCGCGCCGACAATATTACCTGGTTTAACACCGTGGTTGCGCCCGACAGCAATGCGGAAGCGTTCCATTTCAATGGTGTCTTCATCGCTGCTGAATGCGCTATTGGCTTTGCGTTTGTTGCCGCGTCGCCCATCTTGCTCGCGTTCGCGCTCACGATTGGCGGGGTTATACGCTGGGTGGGATTTTTTCTCTTCCAGCAGTAATGGCTCGTCGCCTTGCAGTAATTTGGCTAATGCGGCGGCAATTTCGAGTGCCGGAACATTGTGTTCGCGTTCATAGCTTTCCAGCAATTGTGCGAATAAATCCAAACCACCTTGCGCGAGTGTGTCGGTAATGCGTTGTTTGAATTGCGAAATCCGGCGGTCGTTAATGACCTCTGTGGATGGCAATTCCATTAACTCAATCGGTTTGCGAGTGGCGCGTTCAATCGCTCGCAGCAAATGCCGTTCACGCGGGGAAACGAATAAAATCGCCTCGCCACTGCGTCCGGCACGTCCGGTACGACCAATGCGGTGAACGTAGGATTCGGTATCGGTCGGGATGTCGTAGTTAATAACGTGGCTAATGCGTTCCACGTCCAAACCACGCGCCGCAACATCGGTGGCAATCAGAATGTCGATTTTGCCATTTTTCAGTTGCTCAACCGTGCGTTCGCGCACGTTTTGCGGAATATCGCCATTGAGCGCGACAGCGCTGTAGCCACGCGCCTGTAATTTTTCAGCCAAATCCACGGTTTCGGTTTTGGTACGCACGAAAATAATCGTTGCGTCAAACGGTTCGGCTTCGAGAATGCGGGTTAAAGCATCCAACTTATGCAAGCCGCTAACCAACCAATACCGCTGGCGAATGGTTTCTGCCGTGGTGGTTTTGACTTGGATTTTGACTTCTGCCGGATTGTTCAAATAGCTTTGTGCAATGCGGTGAATCGCAGGCGGCATGGTCGCAGAGAACAGGGCAATCTGACGATTGCTGGGTGTCTGTTCCATGATCCATTCGATGTCTTCGATAAAGCCCATGCGTAGCATTTCATCAGCTTCATCCAACACCAAGGCTTGTAAACCGTCTAATTTAAGCGTGCCACGGCGCAGGTGATCCATCACACGCCCAGGTGTGCCGACGACAACGTGAACACCGCGTTCAAGTTGGCGGAATTGCGTGCGGTAATCTTGCCCACCGTAAATCGGCATGACGTGGAAACCGGGCATGTGCGCGGCGTATTTTTGGCAAGCTTCGGCGACTTGAATCGCTAATTCACGCGTCGGAGCTAGTACCAGAATTTGTGGTTCATTACGACTTAGGTTTAAACGGGATAATAAAGGCAGCGCAAAGGCTGCGGTTTTACCTGTCCCCGTTTGTGCTTGACCTAGTACGTCACGCCCTTCGAGCAAGTACGGAATGGTTTCCGCTTGAATTGCTGAGGGTGTTTCATAACCAATTTCTTGCAAGGCTTGCAGAATAGGGGAGGCGAGTCCGAGTTCGGTAAACGCGGGAAGAGTCTTCATTTCTGGGGACATCAGGCGCAAAAGATCAGGAGGAAACCATGCATTATGCGATAGTTTTGCTTGGAATTAAACGTTTATTTAATAGCACATAGCTATGATGGTGTTGTAACAGGTTACAAGTTTTGCGCAATCCCATTTAAGTAGTTGGTTACAAAGGTAGTATAAGGCCGAATGCATTGGTCGTGATCGGCTGGTGTGGCAAAACATTCCTCTAAAGCTACGTCGACTTGGTGTTGGCGCATGGTGTCGAGCGTGATACTGGCGTTTTCAAAGGGAACGGTGCTGTCATCCCGCCCGTGTGTAAGACGAATTGGGGCGCGGGCTTGCCAGTTGTAAACACTGTTGGCTTCCATCGTGGCGTAATCGTCTGCCATGTAATCCATGAGAAAGGTTTTATCAAAACGAATGTCACTGTCATCTGGTGTGAGTACATCCATGATGGTGTCGACGACCAGTTCATCCCATTTGCCTGGGTATTTGGCGGCTGTGCGTTGGACATTATTCGCTGTCGGGCGAAAGCCTAATTTTTGTTTCAGTGCATCGCTAATCGCGCTGCTGGATAACACTTTGTCCAAGGTTTTTTGCAAATGATACGGTCCTGCACCTGCGATGCTACCCGTGACATGAATGCCTGCGGTTTCCAAAGCGCGGTGAGCAGCTAATGTGACATACCCGCCTTCTGAATACCCTGTCAGAAAGAGTTGGTTATTCGTGGGAATCGACTGGGATACTAGCCATTGTCGTGCTGCATTTAAAAAGTCTGTTACTGCCGCTGCGGATGGGGCTGCACGCAAGTAGGGGTGTTTTTTGCCTTGTGATGCACCATACCCGACATAATCTGCTGAAATAACGATGTATCCCAATGAGGCTAATAATCTAGCAGGATTACTCGCGCTTAAGTCATTGCTGGGTGCATCTTTATTATAAAAAATCGTGCCGTGCTGAAAACTCAGCAATGGGCTGGAACTATTAGCAGGTTTTTGGGGAATGCTAATTAAACCTGATGCCTCGGTTAAGACTCCATCGCCGTCGATGGTGAAATACGTCAGGCGATAACTGTCTACTGAATAGAGTGGGAAAATATTCACAACCTTGCTTTGAGGGGTTTGCATAGCTTGATGCAATTCATCCAGTGTCGTGTGATTCAACAGTGTGCCGTGGAGTAATACCCCTTGGCTGGGGGTGACGGGCGTGGTTTGACTTTCTGAGGTAGTAGTAGACTGATTTGGCGAACTATTACCCGTTTTCTGATCGCTACCGACGCAGCCTTGTAGTATCAGCGTGCAACTGATCACCATGCAGGCCGAACGTAGTACAGTTTGTTTTGGAATCGCCATTATGCAATACCTTGGGGAATGGGAGTCACTAAAATATAGTGCATTCCCCATCGGTATGGTATTTATTCTGGACTAATTTGTGAAATTAAACGACAGATGCGCGGTTTCACTCGTCGCCCATGCCAGACATGCCTAAAATATTCCAGCCTGCATCGACATAGGTAATTTCGCCCGTAATACCTGATGCTAAGTCCGAAGACAAGAACGCAGCAACATTGCCCACTTCTTCGATGGTGACATTACGACGCAATGGCGCGTATTTTTCAAAATGGCTGAGCATTTTGCGGAAACCACCAATACCAGAAGCCGCCAACGTGCGAATCGGTCCGGCAGAAATCGCATTAACGCGCGTACCTTCTGGACCTAAATCCGCTGCCATGAAGCGTACAGCGGCTTCGAGGCTGGCTTTTGCCATGCCCATTACGTTGTAATTCGGGATAGCGGAAACTGCACCCAAGTAACTTAACGCCAACAGTGAGCCATTGCGCCCTTTCATTAATGGACGTGCGTAACGCGCCATTGCCAAGAAGCTGTACGCACTAACATCGTGCGCGATTTGTGAGCCTTCTTTGGTGGTATTATCAACAATGCTGCCTTCGAGCTGCTCTTTGGGGGCAAAAGCAATCGCGTGGATCACAATGTCTACGCCATCCCAATGTTCGGCCAGTAAACGGAACGTTTCGGCAATGTTTTCGTCAGTGGAAACATCGCAAGGCAATACGATGCTAGAACCCATTTCGGCTGCGGCTTTTTCGACACGCGCTTTGAGTTTGTCATTTTGGTAGGTGAAAGCGAGTTCTGCACCTTCGCGGTGCATGGCTTGTGCAATGCCGTAAGCGATGGAACGATCACTGGCAATACCAGTAATTAAGGCGCGTTTGCCTGCGAGAAAACCCATATTGACTCCTTAAAGTGTAAAGCTTAGATGTTACGCTTATCTGCCCCCTGCGGGGTTTGTATGCTATGCTTGAAAAATTCGTCAGTAATTCCGATCAATCGCGCAGTATAACAAACAAATCTATGCAAAAACGACTGAACACCCGTGACTGGGTACTGTATCTACTGGTTAGCCTGTTGATCTTATTGGTGGTATTGGCGATGTATCAGATTGATCGCCAGTGGCTAAAACTCAGTGAAATGCAAACCACGTTGGCGGATCAAGCCAAAGATTTGCGCGACTTACGCACGGCGCTGAATACAGGGGCATTCCGTCAAGCCGTTTCACCCACAACAAGCACTGAAACGGGCAACACCGCACAAACGGCCAATGCCGTCGCGCCTGCTTTCCAACGCGCACAAACCACCACACAACAAGCCGATTACGCGCAAGGCGACTGGAATGTGAATGTGTTTGGTACGAATTTGCAAACGCTCACGCCATTGGTTTCCACTGATGCGTATGCGGCGGAAGTGCAAAATTATGTGCAGGAAGGTTTACTCACCCGCAACCCAGATACCTTGGCATGGGAAGGTTTGCTTGCGAAAAGTTGGCAAGTCAGTCCTGATGGTTTAACCATTACCTTTCAGTTGCGTGATGATGTGACGTTTTCGGATGGTAAACCACTGACGGCGGATGACGTGGTATTTACCTTTAACTTTATTATGAACCCTGCGATTAATGCACCGCGTCAACGGGCTTACCTCGAAAAAATCAAAGAAGTGAAAGCCGTTAGTCCGGTGGAAGTGGTATTTTCTTATAAAGAGCCGTATTTTGAGGCGCTGGAGTTAGCGGGTTCACTATCGGTCATGCCTAAACATGTGTATGAGCCGTTTTTACAAACACCAGAAGCCTTTAACCAATCCAAAAGTTTGCTCGTCGGGTCGGGTCCTTACCGTTTGGCTGATTTGCAAAGTTGGACACCGGATAAAGGTGCAGTCGAATTGGTGCGCAATGAGCGTTATTGGGGCGATGTTCAGCCGTCTTATAACCGTATTTTGTGGAAAGTGATTCAAAACGACAGCGCACGTTTAACGACATACCGTAATGGTGAAATTGACGAATACAGTGCGCGTCCCGTGGAATACAAAAAACTCAAAGATGACGCACAGTTAATGGGCAAAAGCCATAATTACGAGTACATGCCTCCGGTCGTGGGGTATAGCTACATTGCGTGGAATCAGGAACGTGCAGGTAAACCGACACGTTTTGCGGATAAGCGTGTACGCCAAGCCATGACATACCTAACCGATGTCCAGCGTATTATTCAGGATGTTTTCCTGAATTATGCCGAGCCTGCGGTTAGCCCATTTAGCAACACCAGTAAACAACATGATGCGAGTTTGCAGCCGTATGCTTTTAATTTGGAGAAAGCGACGAGTTTACTAAAAGACGCGGGCTATGAAGATCGCAATCATGATGGTGTGTTAGAAGATGCTGCGGGTGTGCCGTTTAATTTTAAGTTAATGTACGTTGGGGAAAACGAAGACACCAAGCGTATGGTACTTTTGTTGAAAGATTTGTATGCGCGAGCAGGCATTCAGTTAGAGCCGTTTCCACAGGAGTTTCCCGTGCTGTTGGAGGCTTTGGGTAAAAAAGAATTTGATGCCGCGACCCTTGGTTGGACCAGTGGTATAGAAACAGATATTTACCAAATGTTTCACAGCTCACAGGTGAAAGATAAGGGTGATAACTTTATTAGCTATAAAAATACACAGCTTGACCAGTTGATCGAGCAAGCACGTTCTACAGTAGCAGACGATAAACGGATGCCATTATGGCAGCAAGCGGAACAAATTTTGCATGAAGATCAGCCGTATACTTTTTTGATGCGGCGTAAGGCCTTGGCCTTCATTGATAAGCGGATTCATGGTTTAGAAATGACCAAACTAGGGTTGAATTGGGGTAATTTACCTGTGGAAACCTATGTGCCGAGCGTACAGCAGAAATATGCTCAGTAGGGTGTTGCACTAACATTTGGTTATTTATTATTAAAATTTATAATAGAGCTATCATAAATTTTATAGATGTTCTGTGATAGCAATCACTTAATCCGTGTTATTCTTGGGAGTACGCTGGATTCGGTTTAAGCAACAACAGGAGGTGTCCAGTGAAGCTCGTGCAAGTCGTCTTGTTCGTGTTTCTACTTGCGGTCGGTGGTCAGACCATTGCGGAACAGGCAATTGGGAAGGTTGCTTTTGTAACAGGCACAGCTTATGTGCAAACTGGCACAGGAGCAAAGGTCAAACTCGAGCAAGGGAATGCGATTTATGTGGGGCAAACCTTATCAACGGCGAATCTAAGCCATGTGCATCTGAACATGGTAGATGGTGGTTTCGTTGGTTTACGTCCCAATGCGGAAGTGCTGATAAAGCGTTACACCGTGGATTTGGCTAATCCAGCCAATACCCAAATCCAATTAGACGTGCATAAAGGCGTGGTGCGTTCTGTTACAGGGAAAGGCGGACAAAGCAATAAGTCTGGCTTTCGTTTGAATACACCCGTGGCGGCTATTGGTATTAGGGGAACGGACTTCACCGTTTACACGGATAGGCTCAATTCCAGTGTTTCTATTCGTCGTGGCGGCATTATCATGTCGCCATTTTCGCCGTGGTGTAGTCGTGAAGCTTTAGGTGGATGTGACGGCGAACAAGCCGTCACTTTATCTGCTGGGGTAAATCACAATGTTGTGGCGGAAGTCAGTGCAGCACAAGAAAGCGCGGTACTGGTCAGTTCGGATCAGACGCAACTCGTGCCGGATCAAGTGCAACCCGCTCATCCAGCGGAAGACAAAAGCGTACAAAGCAGCCAACCACTGCCACAATTAAATGGCACTGCACCGTCTACTGATACAGGTAGTAGTGATTCCGATTCTAAAAAGGATAAAACCTCTTCTTCAGATAAAACCGCATCTGACTCCAATACTTCCAGTGGTGATGGTTCGTCAGGTTCAACACGCAATACGAAATCCACAGAAAATAACGGCGATAAATCCGATACCAAGTCTGACACAGATTCTTCAAACAGTACGTCTACTTCTACTAAAAACAACAGTAGCGAAAATAATAGCAGTGGGCATACAACATCAGATTCCAAAGATAGCAATAACAGTAAGACCGGAACGGCTACCAGTACAGGAACAAGTCAGTCTACGCAATCCGGTGCAACGTCAACCAGTACTTCGACCGCTTCTGGCACAACATCATCCAGTACTTCGACCGCTTCTGGTACAACATCATCCAGCACTTCAACCGCTTCTGGTGCTTCCTCTACAACAACATCGACTGCTACAACCAGTAGCGGTGCGGTATCAACATCCAGTGTGAGTACGGGGACAACCAGTAGCACAAGCAGTACCAGCACGACAGCGATTAGTGCGGTATCCAGTGGTTCTACGGCTGAAGTCGCGTCTTTAACACCAGTGACTAGCAATGTTGGGGCAAAAGAGTCTTTGACCTCGGAATTAGCCAGTCAAGTGATTGCAGAGGCGGTGGCAGCAGAAAGCGTCAAAGCCATTACTAATGCGGCAACAACGCCGTCTACTCCGAGCACCCCACAGGCCAGTGTGCAAGTGTTTTCTTCTAAAACGAAGCAAACCCCTCTGGTGGATGGGGAGCATAAGGTGGCAGAGAATAGCGCATACGTTTTGGTGGGTGCGGTAGATAACAGTTCAATAGGAGCGCGTTCTGGTAAACGGGATTTCGCGTTGGATAAAGGGGTTGCGGCAGTCAATGTGAATGGTGCATTGCAAAACGCGACCATCACTGATCCAAAATTAGCGATTAACTTCGATAATAACACCTTTGATACCTCGCTGAATGTTAAATCAGATGCCTTGACGGGGGGCAGTGTTGCTTTGAACGCTTCGGGAACAGTCAGTAGTAATGTTGTTCTGACAGGTAATGCTGCCACGTCTAATATGACGGTATCGGGTGCATTGTCCAATGATGCTAGTCATGCGGGCTATGTATTTGAGCAAACATCGACGGGGGTTGTAGGGGCGACTACTTGGCAAGTCCAACCGTAGGCCGAACATAATATGCGGCATATTATTGTTTCATTAGTATTGCTGCTGGTTGTGGTGGTGTATGTATTTACACCACAGGCGAGAACACCAGAGCCGCTGCAATGGTTGGAGTTTTTGGCCTATGACATGCGGATGCAGTACGCTGTGCGTAGCGAAGCTGCCCAAGCTGGGATTCAAGGTGAAATCATTGAGCCGCGTGTGGTGGTGGTGGACATAGGTGAGAGTAGTCAGGAAAAATTTGGGCGTTGGCCGTGGCCGCGTGACCTGACAGCACAGTTGATTGAAACCATCGCGCAAACCTACCAAGCAAGCTGGATCGGCTTGGATGCTCACTTCCCGTATCATGTCCACAACGGGGGAGTGGCGGATCAACGGTTGGCGAGCGTTTTACAGGCTACTGATCCGGTGATGGCATTGCGTTTGATCACAACCGCAGATGCCGAAAAAGGTGTCAAAGCCATGCGCATTGGCGAGGCAGGTTTGGGGGCATTGGTGCAGGCTGTGGATGGTTCTGTGCCTGATGCGCAACTGGGAAAAGCGGTTGGTTACATCGGTAATTTGCCACAGTTTATATCCGATGAAACCATTGTGGGGCATATCACCCCCATAGATGATGCAGACAGTAAAAAACGGCGTTTGGATGCTGTGTATCGGTTTGATGATCGTTATTTCTCAACTTTGTCACTGGCACTTTGGCGGCAAAGTTTAGGGGCGGATGGGTTTGTCTTTGATGGGCACTTACATCACTGGTTGGATTCACCTAAATGGTACTTGGCTTATGGTGGTCAGCCGTCGCCTTACTATGTGCCTGTTAATCAAAATGGTGAGGTGCTGATTCCGTATCGTGGTCGAGTGGAAACCATTCCCGCTGCGGACATTTTGGAGCATAGAGTACCTGTTTCGGATGTGGCGGGTAAATTTGTGCTGATTGGTTCGTCCGCAGAAGCGCAAGGTGATGATTTGGTTGCAACACCACTTAACCCGCGTTTACCAGGTGTGGAAATTCACTCGGCGATGTTAAGTGCGATGCTTGATCAGTCAATGGATAATAAACAAGCATTCAAAATCCAACCAACTAATGAACCGTGGTTACAAGTAATTTTATTGATCGTGGTAACTGGGGTTTTATTATTAGCACGCCATTTTGGTGTGAGTATTGTGTTAGTGGTTGCCCCTAGTTTGTTATTGCTTTGGGTTGTCATTAATTATTGGTTGTGGGCGCATTGGCATTTAGCGATAGAAGTTTTGCCGTTAGTTTTTTTAATTGTTCTGATTATCACTTATTTGGTATTAAGTGATCTATTGGATATTAGTGCGCGACATGAGCATGTGCGTAAAATGTTTGGTTTTTACCTGCCTAAACCTGTTGTGGAGCGTATTGCCAACGATAAAACAGGAAAGGATTGGCTGAAGCCAGAACGTCGTGATATGACCGTACTGTTTGCGGATATGCGTGGGTTTACTCGTATGTCTGAGGAAATGTCGCCGGAGGCAGTTGCCAACATTACCTTTCAGCTTTTTACGGAAATGACAGATATTATCCATCACCACGGTGGTACAGTGGATAAATACATGGGTGATGCTGTCATGGCATTTTGGGGTGCACCATTGGAAGATGTGCAGCATCCATTACATGCGGTTCAGGCTGCGTGGGCAATGCAGCAGGCATTGGAGGCGATGAATGCGACGCATTTTAATCAACAAGCGAAGCACATTCGTTTAGGGATTGGAATCAATACGGGCACAATGTTGGTGGGTAATTTGGGTTCGGAACGTCGCCATGCATACACGGTGTTGGGTTCGGAAGTGAATTTAGCTTCGGCAATTCAACAGCTTACGCGAGAATCCTCTTATGATATACTCATTAGCGAGGCGACGGCAGCGCGATTAGGCGGTGAGTTGTGTCTGGATTTGGGCTTATTGGCTAGTAAGAAGTTTACGCACAAAGTCAGGGTATTTACCTTAAATCTGGATCAAGTAGCCAAAACAGTAGGATGATAGTAACGCTGACACCAGCGGCGTGTTTCCCCATTCGGCAATGACAACCATAGAAAGGATGCTGATATGCTAAAAAAACATACTATGTATCTTGGCATCGTATTGCTGATGCCGCTTAATGTTTGGGCTTGTGACCTCGATAACCCTGATTATCAATTCGCCAAACAGCTCTATAATGAAAAGCAATTCGCGAGTTCGATAAAGGTTTTTTCGGATATTGAGCAGAAATACCCCAACTGCCAAATTGTTAAATTGGATTTGGCGATGGCTTATTGGGGGGCTGGGGATATTGACGAAACTGAATTGCGCATCAGCAAATTGGTACAGATGCCTGCCTTGAAACCACAACTCCGTGCTCAGGCTATTTTCATGTTGAATGAAGCTCACAAAAAACAACTGCAAGTGTTTCAACGTGAGCGTGAAAAACGTATCCAAGTAACATCGCGTATGCAATTTGCGACCGCTATGGGAACAAGTAATAACGTTAATAATGGCGTGTCTTTTGATAAATTTACTTTTGATTCAGGCTTGGTTTTACCACTTGCCGAGCAAAGTAAAGCGCAGTCTGGTCAATGGCAAGATTTAGAATGGGGATACCAAAAACAGCTTAACCCAGATGCACAATTGTCCTTAAACGTCGCGTGGCGTAATCATTTTAGCGATGATAAATTGGACACAATCGTGTCGCGTGCGGTTATGGCATTTAAGCCTGGTGATATGGCAAAAAAAATAGAACCACAGGTGGTTTTATCTGGTGGTAATGTCACATTAGGCGGGCATTATTATCGGCAGGATTTGGCGGTCGGGATGCAGGTGCGGCCTGAAGTAGGTAAGCGTAAAGTGACGCTGGGTTATCAGTTCATGGATACGGGTTATCGCCAGCTTGATGATACCGACAATCGCGTACATCGTGTGATGGCGAGTGTGCCATTGTCTTCTGATGCAGCAAAGCTGAAAGTCAATTTGGACAGTAGTTATCAATGGCCATCTTCAGCGGAACGGTTGGCTGATTACCATGAAGCATCCGTGCGTGTTCGCGCAAATATGGCCTTGAAAAATGCGCAAGAAGTATCCGTGAGTTATGGCGTTACGCAGCAGAGCGATGAAAATGCTTATAACACGCTTATCTTCGGCGATAAAAAACGCAATCTACACCAAAAAGTGATGGACGTTGGTTGGTCAAAAAAAGCAGGGCGCAATATGTTCTATGAAGCCAGAGTCCAATCACGCCGTTTATCATCGGATGTTCAGTTATTTAATAGCAGTGCTGTTGATGTTTTAGCGGGTTTGCGTTGGCAGTTGGAGTAAAGTTAATTACTCCAAGCTTTAATCAGCATCCAATAAATTGCGTAAACCCTGAATATTGCTAATGTGCAGGGTTTTGCCTTCTTTTTTAATGAGACCTTCACGGTCTAATAAGGTTAATGTACGCGAAATACTTTCGCGTGTTGTTCCTAATAAAATGGCCAAGTCATATTGCGTTGGCATATTTTTAATGTGGATCGTTTGACTGCTTTCCATGTGTGGTGGGACTTGCGCTAGTAAATAAGCCGCTAAACGGTTTGAGATATTTTGTTGTTGCAACACCATACGATGCAGGTTGTTTTTCCGAATGATGCCCGCCATGTTTTGCATAATGCGTTGTGAAACCAATGGCACGGTATAAATCAGGGTTTCTGCATCTTTAGGGGCAATCGATAAAACATCACAGCCGCTGGTGGCTTGCACCGCAGCAGAACGCGGATAGCCGTCGATCACCGCTAGTTCACCAAAGTGTGTCGGACCATCAATAATCGCCAATGCAACTTCCTGACCTTGACGGTTGGTGGCTAACATGCGTACTTGTCCGTTAAGCAGGAAAAATAAACGGCGCGAAGTGTCATTCTCTTCGATAATGTAGTCGCCTTTATTGGCATGTTCAAAGCGACATACTTTAGCCAGTGAAGCTAAAAAGTTTTCTGGTAAACCTGCAAGCAATGGTATTTGTCCCAGTAGTTTGACATGCACCGCCTTCATTGCACTTATTCTCCTCCGTTGATAGCCAAATGCAGCTACAAACCTTTAAGACTAGCATAGCTGACACATTCTTTGTGTGGACTTACGGAGTGTAATACGAATTTCTGAAAAATGTGCTGTTCGTGTGTGGTTTAATGTGCGTGACCAAGGTTATCTCGTAAGCTGTTTTACCTTGCATTAGACTGCAAATTTTTTAATATGATTTTGTTAGATAGCGTATGGAATGGTGCATAACCAAATGTTAATTAAACAACTGAGTTGCGATTTCGGGCAATATTGGCGGGTAGTGGGTTGGGTTTTGCTGTGGGGCTGCATGATGATGCCCCCCGTCTTTGCCGCACCACGACTGACGATACAAGATTCGCTCGTGATTCCCGCGCAAACCGTCAATGGGGTAAAACTGAGCGAACTGTCAGGTCTGGCGTGGGATCAAGATGAGCAATTACTATACGCTATTTCTGATAAAGGGCGGTTATTTCACTTACGCTTGCAATTGCGTGGTAATCGTTTGGAAGCAGCAACGCCGATTTATGCGGTTAATTTGACCGATGTAGCGGGTGATCAGGTGAAAAAAGGCCGCCGCGACGCAGAAGGTTTGACCGTGATGAATGCCAATAATGGCAAACGTGGTGATACGCAGTTGGTGATTTCATTGGAAGGCGAACCACGCTTGATTCGTTTTACCCCGCAAGGGCAAGCGATTAAGAACATTACATTGCCGGAAGCTCTGCGCCAGTGGCGGGCATACCGTTCGCCAAATCGCAGTTTGGAATCGGTGACATTTCATCCGCGCTATGGGTTTTTGACCGCGCCTGAATTGCCGTTACGCGCTCAATCAAACAACATGCACACGGTTTATGCAATGTCGGGAAAACGTTGGTCGTTTCCGGTGTATCCCGAAGCAAAAAGCGGAATTAGTGCAATGGAAGCCTTGCCCGACGGGAATTTATTGGTCATGGAACGCGCTTGGTCAGGTATGTTGAGTCCACTGGTGGTCAGTTTGCGCTATGTGGATTTACAACATTGTTCGCCGTTAGGGGTTTGTCCTGTCACGGATTTGCGGGTTATTTCCTCGCATCTTTTTATTGATAACTACGAAGGCCTGACCCATATTAAAGGCAATCAGTATTTGATGGTCAGTGATGATGGTGATGAAAGCTTGTTGAATACCACGCTGACTCTATTCACGCTTGATTAACTGCCATAGTGAGTGACAGATGAACTCAATAGACCGTTTAAAAAGCTTTTGGTGGGTGGTGTTAGCGATTGCAGGGCTGTGGCTGCTGCAACCCTTGTGGTCGCCGTGGTTGTATGCAAAACCCGCCGCCGAGCCGCGTCAGGTGAGTAGTCGCGGTGGGCTAACTGATGATGAACAAAGCACGATTCGCGTCTTTGAAAACAATAGCCCATCGGTGGTGTTTATTACAACGGTTGAACGGGTATTGGACGTTTGGACACGCAATGTCAGCGAAGTGCCCAGCGGCACAGGTAGCGGTTTTTTATGGGATGAAGAAGGGCATATTGTCACCAACAACCACGTTGTCGAAGGGCATCGTACCGCGAAAGTACGTTTATCCGACCAACAAACTTTTGATGCTGTGGTGGTCGGTACAAGCCCTGAACACGATTTAGCGGTGTTAAAACTGCAAAGCGTTAAAGACATGCCTCAACCCGTGCAAATCGGCAGCAGTAATGATCTCAAAGTTGGGCAAAAAGTTTTAGCAATTGGTAATCCATTTGGGCTGGATCACACACTAACCGCTGGCATTATTTCCGCGCTGAATCGTAGTATCGATGGCGAAAACGGTAAGGGCATGGAAGGTCTCATCCAAACCGATGCGGCGATTAACCCCGGTAATTCCGGTGGCCCATTGCTGGACAGCGCGGGGCGTTTAATTGGCGTGAATGTGGCAATTTACAGCCCATCAGGTGCATCCGCTGGGATTGGGTTTGCCATTCCGGTGGATACGGTGAATCGTGTTGTGCCGCGTTTAATCAAAGATGGGCGTTATACCCGCCCCGTATTAGGCGTAATGTCTGAAGATTCCGTCAGCCAACGCATCACCGACAAGCTGGGTACGTTTGGGTTATTGGTTTTGAAAGTATCGGCACGCTCGCCAGCCGAACAAGCGGGTTTGCGTGGCACACAAATCACGCCTAATGGGGAGTTGATCTTAGGGGACATTATCCAACGCATTGATGACAAAGAAATTCGTTCCGTCGACGACTTATCATCAGTACTAGACGCATACCCCGCAAACAGCACTGTGCGCGTTCATCTGTTACGCGATGGTAAAACCGAACTGGATGTCGAAATCGAGCTGAATTTGCTGCATTAATGCAAGAGGCTGTCTGGTTGAAACAGCCTCTCTCTTGGAAAGAATCTACGCCTGATGGTAGATTTTGCCGCCTGTTTTGACAAATTCCACGGCTTTTTCTG
>CAZEQX010000033.1:0-19634 GCA_964514635.1 uncultured Thiothrix sp. | reverse complement strand
CGTGGTTGATGCGCTGCAATTCCACGAAGAACACGGCGAAGTGTGCCCAGCAGGTTGGCAAAAAGGCGACGCAGGTATGACAGCGACCCCAAACGGTGTTGCAGAATACTTAGCGGGCAACGCTGACAAACTGTAATCGCTAATGCGTGATTAACAGGAATTGCCCGTTATTGCCGCAAGCATGACGGGCAATTTTGTTTAAAGGGCTTGCACATAATAATGAGAAAGATTATCATTATTAACAGAGTCACTTCTCTCTTACGCCAGCCAACGCCTCTACTTCCGCCAGCCAGCGTACTTTTTTAGTCGCTTTTGTCTTAGCGGGAGGCTTTATGACCCCATCCAATGATTTACACAACTTGCTAACCACCATGACTTACCTCATGACTCGTTACAGTTTGCAACGTGGCACAGAAAATCTGACGTGTGGCTCGATGGTCGCCGCTGAAGGCATTAAACAGCATTTGGAGTTATTATTGGCGCATCCTGATGTTCAAACATCGCCATCAGCGCGAAGTGCTTATCAGGGTTTGTTATGCGAATGGTGCAGTATCGTTGCACAACATCAGCAAACGACATTACCCACCGTCAGTTGCCACTACCAAACGCAGCAGCAACTTACCGAACCCAGTGCCAGTTTAGCGCACAGTTGCAACCTCCACTGATTGGCGAGCGCAGCCGCTGTCTTCACAGGGAATGACTTCCACCGTAACGTGGCTGAGTTGCTTAAAACCACTCAATAACTGGCGGTAATGCTGCGGTGGACGCGGCTCATGCGTTACCAACGACACCACTAAAGCGTAATCTTGCGCCCCCACTTTCCAAGTGTGTAAATCCGCCACCCGATTGTCAGCATCACTTTCCAATACCTTGCGAATCGCGTGCGTTGTGGTTTCATCCAACGCTTCATCCAACAAAATCGCGCTCGTTTCACGCACTAAGCCGTAAGCCCAACGGGTAATCAAAGCTGCACCGACTAACCCCATTAACGGGTCTAGCCAATTCCAACCCCAATATTTCCCCGCCAACAATGCCACGATTGCCAACACAGAAGTCAACGCATCCGCAATAACATGCAAATACGCCGCTTGCAAATTGTGATCGTGATGCCCGCCGTGATGATGATCGTGTTCATCATGGTGATCATGGTCGTGGTGATGGTCATGATGATGAGCATGGTCGTGATCACCCAATAACCACGCACTAAGCAAGTTCACACCCAAACCAAGCAATGCCACCACAATCGCTTCGTTAAATTGAATGGCTTGTGGGTTCATTAACCGTCCAACCGCTTCAACTGCCATTAATACCGCAACCACCGCTAACACAATCGCACTGGTAAAACCACCCAACACACTTACCTTGCCCGTACCAAAACTGAAACGTGCGGAACGGGCGTGTTGTCGCGCATAACGATACGCGAATAATGCAATCGCAAACGCCGCCGCGTGCGTCCCCATGTGCCAACCATCCGCCAGCAAAGCGACCGAATTAAACATCGACCCCGCGATTATTTCCGCCACCATCATGATTGCCGTCAACGCAAAAACGATTTGCGTGCGGCTTTCACCTTCATGATGCACGCGCAAATAATCATGCTCGTGTTGCCAGTGCTGCAAAGTTTGGGTGTGCATATCAACTCCTGTATTTATTTTGCCAAAGATTCGTAACGTTTATCGGTTAATGTTTTTAGAAACGCGACTAAAGCCTCTACCTCATCATCTTTTAACGGCGGTGCTTTAAATTCTTTATCTTTCAATGCCAAAGCATTATCCACTTCTGGCACATCCCACGGTTTACCTGTTTCAGGATTCGTATCGCGTTGGGCATTATTAAAATGGTCGTAAAATAAAATCACCGTCTTCAAATCATTAAAAACGCCATTGTGCATATAAGGTGCTGTTACTGCCACATTGCGTAAGGTAGGGGTTTTGAACTTACCGTCTTGGTTTTTATCGGTAATCTGTTTATTTTCTAATAAACCGTGGTCGATAAATGTCAAACCTTTACCATTCCACTCTCGCACGATTTTATTCATTGGTACGCCAAGGTTATGAAACTCGTAATTAGAAAATGTCTCGCCTTCGCTTCCTGCGAAAGCTTTCAACTGATGACAACGATTACAATTCGTGAATTGCTTAGAAAAGAATAAAGATTCACCCAACGATTCCTGCTCCGTTAATTCCACTTCACCTTTAAGATAACGGTCGTATTTAGAATCAAACGGTGCAAATAAGGCTGTTTTTTCAAACTCACCAATACTCTCCGCCATTGCTGCATAAGCCGTATCAGGCTGGTCGAATACTTTATCCCCAAATAACTGTTTGAATAACTTGACGTAATCTGCATTTTCTTGCAAACGCGCAACCACTGCCGCTTTGTCCGGCATCCCCATTTCGATAGGATTTAATGGCGGCCCCCCGGCTTGCCCTGCCAAATCTTTTTCCCGACCGTCATGAAACTGCCCACCTGCATAACGCTGATTATTCGATTTTTGCTGAAACGTGGGGCTAAATTGCGCGTAAGCGGCGGTGGGTGCATTACGGTCGCCCAAGGATTTACCATCATCACCCACCGAAACCGCTTTCCCCACTTTGTCATGGGCACGATCATCCACAAAACCCACTGCCGGATTGTGGCAAGTCGCGCAAGATTGTGTGCGATTTTTCGACAAACTCACGTCAAAATACAAACGCTCGCCCAATTGCGCCTTACCAGTCGACGGTTGCGCACCATCAGCCGCATTACCCGTCGTGCTCACTATCCCCAACAGGAACAGCACCGCCAGCCGTTTTGCTAAATTGCGTAACATACCTTACCCACCAAACAAATACAGTAAATGAGAATGATACGCTTTTAATTACTGGCTGCGGTGCTTTTTGTCAACTTCCCATGCAATGATTACTTCAGTACGGCGTTCAAACCCGCGCCCAAACCTTTCAACGAGATGGGCAGAATCAAAGGTTTTTGCTTCGGAGCTGGCGTAAACATCACCAATGCCTGTTTACCTTTAACCAATTGCCCCATCATCTCTTCATCTAACGCAAAACCCGCAAAACAAGCCTGTTTGTCGCATTTTCCATTGAATTTAATGGTGGGATTTTTATCGACCCGTAATTGCACGCCATCTTTCATTTGCGTGGTTGGCGGCAGATGGAACAATACTGCTGGAAAATTCTTCCCCGGTGGATAACCAATCGCTGTCGCCATCAAAGGCTTGTCCTTTTGGTTAAGCACTTGCTGCAAAAAACAACCCGTTTTCTCGCACGTTCCACCCCAATCACCGAAACGCTTACCATCAACTTCAGGGGCGGCGTGCGCCCATTGCAAGGGCAGCATCCCCATTAACAAACCCGCTAACGCTATCTTTTTCAAACGCATAGAACCTTGTGCAAAACGCATGGTGCATCCCTATTTAGTTCGTTAAAAACATACAAAAGTCACTATAACACGTTAGCACTGACGATGTATTAGTTGGCGAATAAGTAATGAATAGCTTGAAGGATTGCAAAAAATGCAGGGGGTTTCCCCCCTGTGCTTGAGCGTTTAACAATGGCTTGCTTCGATTTGTAGCCTGAGTGAAGAAGCCTTGGGAGACTATCCAGTTTGTGTTGTTTTTATCAATAACTAAACTTGATAGCGGAGTGAATGCAATGATTCAACGCCTAAAAACTTACGCCCAACGCGGGGCAGCGGCAGTATTCGCAGCAAGCGTTTTGCGCCGAAATGGTAAAATCGTCCCGCCACGTTCAACAAGCTGTGCAGGATACCCCGCGCATCGCTGTTGGTGGCATTGCGTGGACAGTTGTTCCAAATGTGAACGCAAATCATGCGCACAATGGGTCAATAACAGTGCCTTGATTAATTCTTGTTGCCCACGCTGTGTAGTGTCACACAGTTCACTGAGGCAAAAATCCCCCTGTTCTAGGCATTCTTGCAACTCGACTTTATCGAATTTGACGATTAATTCCCCTGTTTGTTTATCATGAATACTCACAAAGGGATCAACTCTATCGAGCCAAGCGTTCACATAAAACGTCATACGCACCTCCGTGCAGCGTTATATCCGCAAACAAAATGCTTTAAAAAAAGAATAGTCTGGCTGTTGCGGGAGTAACGACATGAGCACAATGGCTTGACTATCTGATTGCCGTTTTTGAAGGTAGATCGGTTTTTCTACAACTAACCACTAAACTATCTCCGAACCTGATCTTACCGACATACGTTACGGCGGGCGTGCTGTGGTGCAGCTCTGGTGGTAAATAATAATGATTCTCATTTAAATAGCAAGCACATTTTACAACTTCACGAAAATAATTGAGAACCACTTGCATTTGCAAATGAGGATGGTTATCATCAACAACAGTATCAAGAATGATTATTGTTTAGGTGATGCTTATGTACGTCTGTGTTTGCCATGCTGTTACTGACAAAGCGATCAAAAAAGCAGTGAAACAAGGTCACGATACCTTCGCACTGATTCAGCAGGAATTGAAAGTCGCTACTTGTTGCGGTCGTTGTGAAGATCATGCCTGTGACGTGATTGAGGAAACCCTAAAACCAGGGTTATTTGAATTTGACCTAAGCCCACAAGGTGCATTCGTATGATGACTGGAACGTTAAGAATGACAGAAAGCAAACTACCGAGCATTAATCTTGAGGATTTAATGCGTGGCTGTAAAAAAATTATTTTGCATCACGGTAAGCGCCCCTATTGCTTAACCATTACACGCAAGGGTAATTTGATCCTCACTTCCGCAGAAGAAAACAGCAACTCACCTGCGGAAATCACCACTCAAGCGGTAAAAAAAGACGCATAATTACGCTTGTTGTACCCTAGATTACTGTGTAAATCGGTACAAAAACTTAACATCATCACTTAATTCATTCTGATTACTGAGTTCTTTTTCGATTGTGTTCCTTTAAGTTCAGGGTCAAGCCAACACGCCTTGCAGACGTTCCAGCCAGACTTTTTTTGGAGAAAAATTTACGATGAAACGCATTAGCTACCTAGTATCCAGCGCGTTATTGAGCGGGATGCTATTCGCCGCCCCCGCGTTTGTTCATGCCGCTGATACCGTTACCCCCAAAGCGGTCATGGAAAATTACGTTAATCTCGCCTACACGAACTTCACGGATGCGTTAAACACAGCAAAAGTATTGCAAGAAAAGGTAAACGCTTTTATCGCCGACCCCAACGCACAAACCCAACAAGCGGCCAAAGATGCGTGGCTGGCGGCTCGCAAACCGTACAATCAAACCGAAGCGTTTCGTTTTGGAAACCCCAATGTCGACGCTTGGGAAGGTCAACTCAATGCTTGGCCGTTAGATGAAGGCTTGATCGATTACGTTAAAACCGATGCTTATGAGGGCGAAGAAGGTAATAAATTCGCCACTGCGAATATCATAGCGGGTCAGGAAAAAATCGATACGGCATTGCTCAAATCCCTGAATGAAAAAGGCGGTTCGGAAAAAAACATCGGTACTGGGTATCACGCGATTGAGTTTTTATTGTGGGGACAAGACTTTAATGAAGACCCCAAAACGGCTGGTAAGCGTCCCTACACCGATTATGCCAAAGGGGATGCGTGTACTAACGCTAATTGTGAACGGCGGGCAGAGTATTTAAAAGCCGCTACCGATTTGCTCGTTGCCGACTTACAAACCATGACCGATGATTGGGCAGACGGCAAAGACAACTACCGCAAAGCTTTTTTAGCATTAAATGAAACCGAAGCCTTGCGCCGCATGTTATTCGGCATGGGCAGTTTGAGCTTGGGAGAGTTGGCGGGCGAACGCATGAATGTGGCGTTATTAGCCCACTCGCAAGAGGACGAACATTCCTGTTTTAGCGATAACACGCACAATGACATTGCCGAAAACGCTCGCAGCATTCAAAACATTTTCAATGGCACTTACACCCGTACCGATGGCACAACCGTTTCAGGAGCGAGCTTGGCGCAATTAGTCGCGGCAAAAGACCCCGCAGCCAGCGAAACTTTGGTTAAGAAACTGGCGGAAACCCAGCAAAAGGCACAAGCCATTGTTGATGCTGCCCAAGCAGGCGAACCGTTTGACCAGCAAATCATCGCCAGCAATAAAGACGGCACAAAACGGGTTAAGGCCACCATTGCAGCGTTGCGTAGCCAAACAGCGGATATTGAAGCAGCCGCCAAAATATTAGGGGTGGCAAATCTGAACCCTGAAAGCAGTGATTCTTTTGGTGGATAATCGGGCATTTCGTTACCGTAGGATTTCCCCTTGAAAACCACACCAGCCATTTTCCTGACGACCTTATTGTGGTCTGGAATAGCCAACAGCGAAACACTCACGGATCAGCGTTTATCCGGTGGTGCAACGACGGTGTTCGATACCAGCACGAACGCTTTTACCCTGCCCGCCGCTAATACCAGCCTCGAACGCCGTGATAATTTTTTCGTGGGAAATGCTTTTTTCCAACAACCGTGGGTGATTGCCCCCGCATCCACGACCGCACGCGATGGCCTTGGCCCTTTATTCACCTTGAATAGCTGCCAAGGCTGCCATGTTAAAGATGGTAAAGGGCATCCGCCCCTAACGAAAGATGAGCCGTTTTTATCAACATTGGTGCGTTTGAGCATCCCAAGCGATGCCAAAACTGCTGTTGATGTGCTGACACAATCAGGTGCTGCGCCCGAACCAACTTACGGTTTGCAGTTACAACCGAATGCGATTCCAGCGTTACAAGGTGAAGGCAAACCGCAACTGCATTACGAGGAAATCCGAGGGCAGTTTAAAGATGGCACAGCCTACACCTTACAAAAACCTACGCTGAGTATTCGTGATTTATCGGACGGCGCATTACACCCGCAAACACAGTTTTCGGTGCGCATCGCCCCCGTGATGATTGGTTTAGGTTTATTGGAAGCAATAGCCGAAACCACGCTATTAAGCCATGCTGATCCTGATGATCTTAATCAGGATGGCATTTCAGGGCGGGTCAATCGGGTGTGGGATGCAGCATTGCAGCAAACTGTCATCGGGCGATTTGGCTGGAAGGCGAATCAACCGTCTATCGCGCAACAAGTCGCCGCTGCCTTCAATAATGACATTGGGATTACGTCGGAACGTTTCCCGCAGGCCAATTGCACATCCAAACAAACCGCTTGTTTGCACGCTCCTAACGGTGGTTCGCCGGAAATCAGTAATGCCTTGCTGGAAACGGTGGTGTATTACGCCAGCTTGCTGGCTGTACCCGCACGACGCGACGTGGATAACGCCGAGGTGCAACAAGGACAACGCTTATTCCAACAAGTGGGTTGTAGTGCGTGCCATTTGCCTGAGCTTAAAACGGCGGAAAAGCTCGGATTCCCCGAATTATCACAGCAAACGATTCAGCCGTTTACCGATTTATTACTGCATGACATGGGCGAAGGATTAGCCGATAACCGCCCCGATTTTTTAGCCAGCGGGAGCGAATGGCGTACCGCGCCGTTATGGGGCATTGGTTTGGTGGAAACGGTGAACGGTCACACCCGCTTTCTGCATGATGGACGCGCCCGCACGATCATGGAGGCGATTTTATGGCACGGCGGTGAAGCCGAAACCACCCGCCAACGTGTTTTGAATTTGAACGCTAACGAACGCGCGGCTTTACTGCGCTTCCTCAACAGTTTGTAATGGTAATGCTAATGAAATATCCAGCCATCTTCGCTATCTGCTTGTTTAGCTTACACACGACGCTAAGCGTTGCGGATACGACGACAGCCAAGCCAACGGCAACCACGAACCCAGCTACCACTTCTACCACTGCCAAACCATTACCCGACGCGGATAAATTACTGGCACAACTGGTCGATGGTGGGATTCGCCCGTTGTACCGCGAGTTGGATGTCAGCGCGAACACCTTAATGCAGCGTAGCCAAACGTTTTGCAGCACGCCCAATGCGGAAAATTTCAAAATCCTACGTCAAGGTTGGGGTGAAACCCTGCTCGCATGGCAACGTACCGACGCTTTACGGTTTGGCCCTGCGGTGGAAAACCAAATTGACTTCCAAATTAATTTCAATCCTCCTAAGAAAATCATCATTAACCAACTGCTAAATGCCACAACGCCCTTGGATGTCGCAGCGGTAGAAGCAGCGGGAGTTGGCGGACAAGGTTTAGGTACATTGGAATTTCTGCTGTTTGACCGCGACCAAACCGACGCGCAACTGTTGGAACAGTTCCAAGGCGATGCGGGTAAACGACGTTGTGCGTATGTGCAAGCTGCCAGCGAATTATTACGCAAGAACATTCAAATCATTGCGGATCAGTGGTTGAAGGACGATAGCAATACCTACGCAACGCAATTCCGTGATGCTTATAAAGGCAATGCGACGTTCACCAATGCACAGCAAGCTGTCGACTTATTGGTCAGTAAACTGTATCAATCCGCTGAAAAATCCGCCAAAAATCGCGTTGGCAACCCATTAGGCAAAGGCGTTGACCTGAATAGCGAAGGTAAACAAGAGGTTTTAAACACATCGAATGCTTACCAACTGGAAAACTGGCGTAGTGGTTATGCGATTAAAAGTGTTCGCGCCAATATGGATGGCATGATGCGTATTTTGCGTGATGGCGGTGTTTTGGAATGGTTACGCACGCACAACAGCACGCAAGTCGAAGCCGTTGTCGCTGACACAACCGAATCGCGCCTGCGCAACTATTTATTATTGCCCGAACCCAGTACCGACCCATTTGAATTAATTCAATCTGGAAAAACCAAGGAATTAGATGGCTATTATTACCTTGGGAATGATATTCAAATGGGCATCAAACGCCAACTCGCCAAAGTGTTGGGTACACAATTAGGCTTTAATGACAATGATGGGGACTAAACGCATGAACCGTCGTCAATTCCTGTTGATTACCGCTGCGAGTGCGGCTGCTACGGCGGGTGCTGCTCTAGGGGTAAGTGCTTTGATGAAGCGTGCTGCGCAAACCACGGGTTCGGCACACGCAACCACTGCACACACCTTGTATTCTGCTGCTGATAATGCTGCGGGTGGGCATTTTTTAACGCGCTATGATACGCAAACACAGCAATACCAATCGGTTGCAGTGAATGTACGCGGTCATGCGATTTTGCCCATGAATAACAGTAAGGTATTGATGTTCGGTCGTCGCCCTGCCTTTGAATGCGCGGCGGTGGATTTCCAAACGCAAACAACCCGACGCATTGCCGCTACCGATGGGCGACATTTTGATGGGCATGGTTGTTTGTCTGCAACGGGTGATGTGTTATTCACCACCGAAAATGATTACGACGGTGTACGCGGCGTATTAGGGATTCGGGATAGCCAAACGTTCCAGCACATTGGTGAATACGATACCCACGGATTAGACCCGCATGATGTGCATTTAATGCCCGATGGTAAAACGCTAGTGGTAGCAAACGGCGGGATTCAAACCCACCCCGATTTTGGGCGACGCAAACTGAATATCGACACCATGCAACCGTCTTTGGTTTATCTGGATGCGGCAACAGGGCAAAAGCTCGACGAATACCGTTTACCCGATCACCTACTCAGTATTCGCCATTTGACCGTGAGCGCACAAGGGAATGTCGGCGCAGCATTGCAATACGAAGGGGATTTGTATCGCCAACAACCCGTATCGTTGGTGGCTTGGCAGCATCATGGTAAAGAGTTGCAACTGCTTAACATTAATTCAACAGCAGTTACACCGTTGAACGGTTATATGGCTGACCTTGCTTATGATCCGCAACAACAGATTCTAGCGGTTACATCACCACGCGGGAATCAAATCACGTTCTGGGACATTGAAAAACAACAGTTTTTGTCTGCACACAGCCTGACCGAACCCAGTGGCATTACCTTTATGCCTAGCACAAAACAGTTTTTGGTCACAGGTGCGACGGGTGAGATGCATACTGTTATGGCAAGTCCGACAGAAATTAGTGCAACTCAGTTGCATTACACGCCTGATGTTTTATGGGACAATCATCTGGTTTTAATTTAACTGAACCTGTTGATATTAACTAACTGGGAGTTTCGCATGAAAAAAACTTTACTGTCTGCTGCCATCGCCATGACCTTAACTAGCCCTGTCATGGCGGTCGAAGTGAGCGACCAATTGGAAGTCTACGGCAAAATGGAAGTCGAATACGGTGCAGTTCGCGCTGGCGATGAGCATCAATACGGCACTTATTTAGACATTGCTGAGTTCGGCACTACCATTCGCCCTAACGAACATTTCGACATCGTAACCTCATGGCTGTACGAAGAATACATCGACGATGTGGAAACACCGCTGGAAATTGACGAAGCCTATGTCAATTGGCACGCACTTCCTGACGATAAATTAAACATTATCGCGGGCAAACAGTATTTGCCATTCGGTGATTTTGAAACCGCCATGATTACTGACCCACTAACGCTCGAATTAGGCGAAACACGCCAAGATAAAGCCCTAGTAGTCAATGGCACACACAACAACGTAACGGCATCAGCGTTTGGTTTCAAAGGCGAAGATAAAAATGGCTATGGTGTTGCTGTCAATTACAACACCGAACGCGGCAACATCGGCATTGACTACCAAACCCATTTACAAGAGAGCGAGGCGGCAGCACTGGCGTTACACGGCACAGCAAAGTTGGGCAAAACCACATTACGCGCCGAACACTTAACCGCATTGGAAGCGCTTGAAGACGGCAGTAAACCATCAGCCAGCCGTATTGAGGCAAATTATGATTTAAATAATAACCGTACTATCGCCGCACAATTTCAAGCGACGAAAGAAGCCGAAGCACTGGAACTCGCCGAAACCGTTTACGGTGTCGCTTATCGCCAACCGCTTTATAAAGATTTGACAGGCGCGTTGGAACTGCAACAAGCCAAAGCTTATGACGGCGAAAAAACCAAAGTACTGACGGCACAAATTGCTTACGAATTTTAATGCAATCAATGAGGTAATCAACACATGAAACAATGGTGGCTCGGTGTGGTCATTGCGGGTGTTATGACTCCCGCTTTTGCCGATGGTGAGATCAATGTGTATTCCGCACGCAAAGAACAACTGATCAAACCGTTATTTGACAAGTTTACCGCGCAAACAGGGATCAAGGTCAATTTAGTCACCGGAAAAGATGATGCACTATTAGAACGTCTGAAATTGGAAGGGGAAAATACTCCCGCCGATTTACTCATGACCGCCGATGCCGGACGTTTATACCGAGCCGTGGAAATGGAATTAACCCAAGCGGTTGATTCCGCCACACTGGAAAAAGACATTCCAGCTAACTTGCGTGACCCTGCTAAACACTGGTTTGGTCTGACCTATCGCGCCCGCCCCATTTTTTATGTGAAAGACAAGGTAAAGCCCGAAGAATTGTCCACCTACGAAAATCTGACCGATCCAAAATGGAAAGGTCGGATTTGCGTGCGCAGTTCTGACAATATTTACAATCAGTCCATGTTAGCGTCCATGATAGTTGCCAACGGTGCAGAAAAAGCACAAAGCTGGGCGGAAGGTTTGGTGAAAAACTTTGCACGCCCACCCGAAGGCGGTGACAAAGACCAAATCAAAGCCGCAGGCGCGGGACAATGCGACCTTGCGATTGCCAATACTTATTACTATGGGCAAATGCTCAGTGGCGACGATGCCGAAGAAAAAGCCGCAGCAGAAAAAGTGGCAATTTTCTGGCCTAATCAGCAGGATCGTGGCACACACATTAATATTAGCGGTGCAGCAGTCACGCAATACGCCAAAAACAAAGCCAATGCGGTCAAGTTAATGGAATTTTTGGTCAGCGATGAAGCACAACAATGGTATGCCCAAGCCAACCAAGAATACCCTGTCAAAACGGGTATTGCACCGAGTACGCTATTGAAGGGTTGGGGCGAGTTCAAGGCCGACAGTTTAAACCTGTCAGAATTGGGCAAAAACAATGCCGAAGCTGTCAAAATCATGGATAAGGCAGGTTGGAAGTGAAACCCTTGCTCTGGCGCACCGTACTCACCAGCATGGCATTACTGACCGCTTTGCCCATCTTAGCGGTATTTGGCTATGTGTTTGTGCCTGCTCCTGACGTTTGGCAACACTTGGTGGAAACGGTTTTGGGTGATTATTTACTCAATACCTTGTGGCTAAGCTTGGGCGTAGGCGCGGGCGTATTGCTGCTTGGCGTACCTGCCGCGTGGCTCAATAGCATGTGCGATTTTCCAGGGCGACGTTTCTTTGAATGGGCATTGCTGCTCCCGTTGGCAATGCCCGCTTACATCATCGCTTACACTTACACAGGGATGCTGGACTTTGCAGGCCCAGTGCAAAGCCTGTTACGCGCAGTAACGGGTTGGGGTTATGGCGATTATTGGTTTCCCAATGTGCGTTCGTTAGGCGGGGCAATCGCCATGCTCGCCTTGGTGCTGTTTCCGTATGTGTATCTGTTGGCGCGGGCGGCGTTTTTGGAACAATCGTTGTGCGTGTTGGAAGTCAGTCGTACTTTGGGTGCGAATCGTTGGGAAAGCTTTTTGCGCGTGGCGTTGCCGTTGGCGCGTCCGGCGATTATCACGGGGCTGTCATTGGCCTTGATGGAAACCTTAGCCGACTTTGGCACAGTGCAATATTTCGGGGTGACAACCTTTACCACGGGGATTTTCCGTACTTGGTTCGGTTTGGGCGACAGTGCCGCCGCCTCGCAATTAGCCGCATTATTAATGAGCTTTGTGTTTGTGCTGATTTTGCTGGAACGCTGGTCACGCCACAAAGCGCGTTATCATCACACATCCAACAAGTATTCGCGCATTCAGGCTTACCGATTCACGGGGGGTAAAGCTGCCGCAGCGGTGGTGGTTTGCGCCCTGCCTTTATTGCTGGGGTTTGTGATTCCGGTAGGGCAATTGTTGTATTGGAGTTTGACCACCGCCACAACGGTGTTGGATGCGGAATTTTTCACACTGATCACCCACAGCCTGCTGTTAGCCAGTGCCGCCGCCGTTTTTGCGTTGGCATTAGCCTTGATTCTGGGTTATGGCAAACGCTTAAGCCCTGATCCTTTGGTAACAATCACCGCACGGATTGCCGCTATGGGTTACGCTATCCCAGGGACGGTGATTGCGATTGGTGTGCTGATCCCGTTTGCGTGGCTAGACACACAACTCAATGTCTTGAGCAAGCAATGGCTGGGGCAAAACGTCGGGTTATTACTCAGCGGTACGTTATTCACCGTGCTGTTTGCGTACAATGTGCGCTTTTTGGCGGTTTCACTGCAAACCGTGGAAGCCGGATTAGGCAAAATCAAACCCACCATCGACAACGCTGGACGTTCCTTGGGTTTGGGCGCGTGGGGTGTGTTGCATCGCCTGCATTTGCCATTGATGAAAGGCACATTACTCACCGCGATTTTATTGGTGTTTGTCGATGTGTTGAAGGAATTACCCGCCACCTTGATCTTACGTCCATTTAACTTCAATACCTTAGCAGTAAAGGCCTACGAACTGGCATCGGATGAACGTTTAGCCGACGCAGGTTTGCCATCATTAATGATTGTCGCGGCAGGCATTGTCCCTGTCATGATGTTAAGCCGTTCGATTAGCCAAGCACGCGCAGGTGGAACACATGAATGAGTTAGTTTTAAAGCAAATCCATCTTCAATATGGCAAACAAGCGGTGGTTCATGCGGTTGATTTGCGTGTCGCCGATGGACAAATCGGCTGTTTATTGGGACCAAGCGGTTGCGGTAAAACCACGCTATTACGCGCCATTGCGGGGTTTGAACCCGTTACTCACGGCACGATTACCTTAAACGGGCAAATCATCAGTTCACCACAACAACACCTTACCCCCGAACAACGCCACATCGGTATGGTGTTTCAGGATTACGCCCTATTCCCCCACCTTAATATTGCCGACAACATTGGTTTTGGAATGCGTAAAGCCTCGCGCCAAACCAAAGCCCAACGGGTTGCAGCCTTGCTAGAACTGGTGAATTTGAGTGGTTACGAACGGCGTTACCCACATGAGCTGTCCGGCGGGCAACAACAGCGTATTGCACTGGCGCGAGCACTTGCCCCCCGTCCGCGTTTATTGCTATTGGACGAACCGTTTGGCAGTCAGGATATTGAATTACGCGAAATGTTAGCGCGTGAAGTGCGCGACATTCTCAAACAGGAAGGCACAACCGCGATTCTGGTCACACACGACCAGCACGAAGCCTTTGCAATGGCGGATGAAATCGGCGTGATGCAAGCCGGACGCTTACAACAATGGGACAGCGCGTACAACCTGTATCACCACCCCGCTAATGCCTTTGTCGCAGGGTTTATCGGACAAGGTGCGTTAATCCACGGGCAAGTGCTAGAAACACGGCAAGTACAAACCGCACTAGGGCTATTACCCTTGCCCGCCTCCTTACCCTTGGCACACGGCACAACCGTACAGGTCTTGATTCGCCCAGAACAAATTCACAGCATTACACCCGATCACCGCACAACGCCTGCCGCTTGCATCGTGGCGAAAGTGTTTCGCGGGGCGGAAACGTTGTACACCTTGCGCCTACCTGACCAACAACTATTACTGGCATTATTGCCCAGCCAACACGACCTCGCTGTTGGTGAAAATGTACAATTTGTCGTGGATGATCATGCGCCAATCCTCTTCAAAACCGATACCACACTGGACATACCGCACACTTAATAGTCTAATTCTGGCATTGCAATAATCCACAAGAAGCAAGGAAGAACATGACCGAAACAGCCAGACCTTTGAACTTCATTGAGCGCATCATTGAAGACGACCTGAAAAACGGCAAAGTCACCACCATCAAAACCCGTTTCCCGCCAGAACCCAATGGCTATTTGCATTTGGGTCACGCGAAATCGATTTGGCTAAACTTTGGTTTGGCGCAGCGTTACGGTGGCACTTGCAACTTACGCATGGACGACACCAACCCCGAAAAAGAAGACGAAGAATACGTCGAATCCATCAAACAAGACGTGCAATGGCTGGGTTATCAATGGGATGGCGAAGTGCGTTACGCTTCCGACTATTTTGACCAATTGTACGCATGGGCCGTGTATTTGATCGAACAAGGCAAAGCGTTTGTCTGTGATTTGAGTGCGGAAGAAATGCGCCAATACCGTGGCACATTAATCGAAGCGGGTAAAGAAAGCCCGTATCGTAACCGCTCCGTTGCCGAAAATTTAGCACTGTTTGAAAAAATGCGGGCAGGTGAATTTGACGAAGGTGCGTGCTGTTTACGCATTAAAATCGACATGGCTTCACCGAATATTAATTTGCGTGACCCCGTGATTTACCGCATTAAAAAAGCCGCGCATCACCAAACGGGTGATAAGTGGTGTATTTACCCGTCTTACGATTACACCCACGGGCAAAGCGACGCGCTCGAAGGCATTACCCATTCGATTTGTACGCTGGAATTTGAAGACCACCGCCCGTTATACGACTGGTGCATTCAAAACTTACCTGTTCCGGCACAACCGCATCAGTACGAATTTTCACGTTTAAATGTGAATTACACCGTTACCAGCAAACGCAAACTCAAGCAATTGGTGGTGGAAAATCACGTTGATGGCTGGAATGACCCGCGTATGCCAACCATTGCTGGGATGCGTCGCCGTGGCATTCCACCCAAAGCTTTGCGTGATTTCTGCGAAATGGCAGGCGTAACCAAGGTCGAAGGCGTGGTCGACATTAGCATGTTGGAATACGCGATTCGTGAAGAACTCAATGCCACTAGCCCACGCGCCATGTGCGTATTACACCCGTTGAAAGTGGTATTAACCAATTACCCTGAAGAGCAAACCGAAGTGTTTTCCGCCCCCGTGCACCCGCAGCACGAAGACATGGGCACACGCGAAATCCCGTTCTGCCGTGAAATCTACATTGACCAAGACGACTTCCGTGAAGCCGCTAATAAGCAATACAAACGCTTAGTGCTGGGTAAACGGGTACGCCTGCGCAATGCGTATGTGATTGAAGCGGATGAAGCGATTAAAGACGCAGACGGCAATATCGTCGAAATTCGTGCGCGTTACATCGAAGGTACACACGGCAGTGACCCAGCCGATGGTGTAAAACCCAAAGGCGTGATTCATTGGGTTTCCGCGCGTGATAATGTGGATTGCGAAGTGCGTTTATACGACCGTTTATTCACCGACGTTGCTCCCGATGCGGGCGGCAAAAACTTCCTCGACTGCATTAACCCGGACAGCTTAGTGATTCTGTCTGGCTGTAAAGGCGAAATTAGCTTGAAAAACGCGACGTTGGAAGATCGTTACCAGTTCGAGCGCGAAGGCTATTTCATCTTGGATAGCAAATACAGCACGCCCGAACAGCCGATTTTCAACCGCATTATTGGTTTGAAAGACACTTGGGGCAAAGCGGAACAGACTGTGTAATCCGTTTCATTTTCTCTACTTCGCCCCGATTAAGTACCACAACTTAGTCGGGGTAAAGTTCTACCAAACCGCTGGATTTACTAGTCGCTGCTGTCACGGGTTTGAAATGCTGCAAGGCTTTCAACAGCGGTGCTCCATTCCATATTTGCCCTTCGCGTCCGTATAGCATTTTGTTCAATGTCTCCAATTCTGCACGCAACATTGCCCCACCTTGCTGATTCAACGTCGCTAAGGTTGGTGGTTGCAAGTGCAACCCGACTTCTACCCATCGCCCTAGTGCGTGATGTGCTGCCCGCGCTTGATGTTGTAAACAGGCTTGTTCCAATTCACGCCACACGGCTTTAGCGTCCGTCGGCTTAGCAACGGGTTTCGTTCCACTGGATTGTGCGGCGGGTTTCTCTGCCATTGCCCATTGCCATACCAACCAGCACGCCCCCGCTAACGCAGCGCACAGCAGTAACACCACAGCAATCCACTGCCACGACCAATGCTTAGCGGGCGTTGCTTGGGCTGGGGCTGCTGGTAATGCAGCAGGCTGTGGCGTTTCAGGCTGGGTCATAGCAGACGGTGTTGGTTGTGCATTCGTTGGGGCAGCTTGACCACCGCTGACCGTTAGCGTGACTGCATCCAGTTTCGCCACTTCGGTTTGTCCGGTTTTGGTGTTCCACCACTCTAACTGCACAGCAGGTAAGCGATAACTACCATTGTATGGTGCGACAACAACCCAGTTTTCTTGGCGCACACCAACCACGCCATTGCTGTTGGTGTCGTTACGCAGTTCAGGTTTGTCGGTATAGGCTTTTACCCCCGCTGGAGCTTGTAAATCCAGCTTTGGTAATTGTTCGGCGGTTAAACCATCCGCCATGATCGCTAACGTCAATGTTGCAGGTTCACCCGCCTTGAGTTTATCTGGTGGGGTTTGCCAGTGTGCGTTTAAACTAACACTTTTAGCAGGCAACCATTGTTTTCCCTGATAACTGCTGGGTTGCGGCATGACTTGCAATGTCACAGGAGCAGAAGCACGTTTGACGGGTTTCACACCCACCCCAAACGGGTCATAGCGGTTAGTTTGTGCATCCATCACGCTGCCTTCAAACTGCGTTGCCCCCAACTGCAATTCACCACTTTGTTGCGGCATGAGCACATAACGTCGCTCAATCACATGATAGTTACGTCCATTTCGCAGTAGCGTGGTGTTTTTCACATCCCCCAACTGTTGCACAGCACCTTTACCAACACTCACATTCGGGTGTGTTAAAGTGGCTTGCGGGCGCAAATTGACCGTGTGTAACAACCGTTGAGTAACAATGACTTGTTGTTGCACATACGGCTGTTTAGGTTCGACTTCGACCTCTACCACAACTTCATCGCCCGTATTTTGGGCATTGGGTGCGGGCTGATCCACCACTTGCAACGTCAGGCTAGGGCTTTGTTCATTGCCGAAACGAATCACAGGTACGGTAAGTGTTCCTGTTTTGCGCGGTGCTAGTTCCAACTGCCACAGCGTTTGCACACTGGATGCACCGTTGACAATCTGAATGCTATTGCTTTGCGAACTGCCCTGCACCTCAAAATCTTGTTCTAACACCGTAAAATCAGGGGAAATCGCCGCCACACCGTTGCTCGTGAAAGTCAAAGTGACGGTTTCGCCCACGCCAACAGGATTACGGTCAAATGTGGCCGTCACAGCAGCCTGAGCCAAATAGGGAATCAGACACAACAGTAAGATGGCAACAAAACGTTTAAAGTGAGCCATTACCATGCTTCTCCTGTCGCTTGAGAGCCACGTTGTTGATATTGGTATTGAAACTTACGCCGCCACAACCCCGCCGGATCGTCGGGAATGCGGTTTAACCATTGTTCAGTTGCCTGTTGTTGCTCACGTTGTTGCGGGTCAGCTTCAGCCATATCAGCCTGCTGTTGTTCTTGTTTAGCTTGCTGCTGTTTAGCCTGCTGTTGTTCTTTAGCGGCTTGTTCTTGTTGTTGCTGATCTTTATCAGCTTGCTGCTGAGCTTGTTGTTGCTGTTGGTTTTGCTGTGGATTTTGCTGATCTTTTTGGTCTGACTGCTGATTTTTCTGATCTTGTGGGTTTTGTTGCCCACTATTGGATTGTTGATTTTGTTGATCTTGCTGTTGACCCTGCTGGTCTTTTTGATCCTGTTGTTGATCTTGCTGATTATTTTGTTGCTGTTTCTGCTGTTCTAACGCTTTTTTCACCACGTCTTTGTTATACAGCGCGTCGGCGTGTTTAGGGTTCGTTGCTAACACTTTATCGTAAGCGGCAATGGCTTCTGAGTATTTACCCTGACGTGCTAACGCATTGCCGTAATTGTATTGCGCTTCCAACGTCGGTTGTGCCGAGAACAAGTCAGCAGCAGTGGCGTAATCACCACTTTCATAAGCGGCAGCAGCTTTCCAAGTAGGGTCTTGAAACAGCTTGGCAGCATCGTTGTAATGTCGATTGTCAAACGCCGCTTGTGCTTGTTGATCTGGTGTTTGCCATAAATCACGCCAGCCCATCGCATTAGCCGACTGTGGTTGTGGCAGGATAAAACACACCAATACCGCCCCCAACCAACCACGCCGAAATGCCAATGCCGCGACGGGTAATAACAGCAAAATCAACCAATAACCTTCATTTACCCAAGTATCCACTTGTCGCCCCTGACCATCGCGTAATGCTGGTGAGTCAGCACTGGCATTCAACCACTGCTTCGTTAGCATCGTGACATCGCTATCATCTGCACTTGCCTGCACAAACGTACCAGCCCCACTTTGTGCGATATTGTTCAATGTGGCAAAATCCACTTTTGCAACCACGGTTTGCCCATTACGATCCTGCACAAAACCACCATTGCGTTGTGGAATGGGTGCGCCATCTGCCGAACCAATCGCCAATATCGAAACGTTATACCCCGCTTGCTTGGCTTGTGTTGCCGCTTGCATAGCAGCGTCGGTATCGCTTGCGCCATCGGTAATCACCAAAATATGCCCTGCCCGCGCACTGGCTTGTTTAAGCAAGTCCACTGAACGCTCAATCGCGGGGGCAACATGGCTACCTGACGCTGGCATGAGTGCTGGCGACAGATTTTTAATCTGCTCTTGAATGGTTTCCACATCATCGGTTAGCGGTGAAACCACAAACGCATCACCTGCGAACACCACCAAACCCGTTTGCCCATCGGGACGAGCCTTGAATAAGTCCAATAATTTAAAACGTGCTAAGGTTAAACG
>CAZEQX010000032.1:0-19647 GCA_964514635.1 uncultured Thiothrix sp. | reverse complement strand
CTTAGCTGCGCTGAGTATCAATGTCTGGGCAGAAGATGTTCACGTTGCTGTCGCTGCCAACTTCAGCAAACCCATGAAACAAATTGCCGCCGATTACGAAAAAGCTTCGGGCAATAAAGTGTTAGTTTCGGAAGGGGCAAGCGGCAAATTGGTCGAACAAATCAAAAACGGCGCACCGTTTGAAGTGTTCTTATCCGCCGACCAGAAAAACCCCATCAAACTCGAAACCGAAAAGTTAGACGTGTCAGGCAGTCGTTTCACTTACGCGATTGGTAAATTGGTATTATGGTCAGCCAAGGAAGGCTTTGTGGATGACCAAGGTGCGGTGTTAAAAACAGGTACATTTGAACACATTGCCATTGCCGACCCCAAAACCGCCCCGTATGGCAAGGCCGCGCTGAAAGTAATGGAAAAAATGGGCGTACTCGACACCCTTAAACCGAAAATCGTACAAGGAGAAAGCATTGCGCAAACCAAAGAATTTGTCAGCAGCAGTAATGCGGAACTGGGCTTTGTGGCGTTATCACAAGTGATTAAAGACGGCAAGATTGGTGAAGGTTCAGGCTGGATGATTCCTCAAGATCAATACTCACCGCTGTATCAAGATGCGATTCTGCTCAAAACGGGCGAAAATAATGCTGCTGCCAAAGGCTTAATGGATTATTTAAAATCCCCAGCGGGCTTGGATGTGATTAAATCCTACGGTTACGAACTGCCAGCATGGGCAACAACGAATGCTAAGTGAAGAAGATTTTACCGCAATACTCCTAACCCTGAAATTAGCCAGCCTGACCACAGCGATTTTGCTGCTGGTCGGCACACCGCTGGCGTGGTGGTTAGCAAATCATAGTTCACGCTGGAAAGGTATCATTGGTGCTGTGGTTGCCCTGCCCTTGGTACTCCCGCCAACCGTACTAGGGTTTTACTTGCTGATTTTGCTAGGACCACATGGCTGGGTCGGGCAATTCACCAAAGCCATTGGTTTAGGCACGTTACCCTTCAGCTTTGGCGGCTTGGTCGTCGCTTCAACGCTGTATTCCTTGCCCTTTGTGGTACAACCACTACAACACGCTTTTGAAGCAATTGGCACACGCCCGCGCGAAGTCGCTGCTACCTTACGCGCCAACCCTTTGGATACCTTTTTCAGCGTGATTGTGCCACTGGCTCGCCCTGGCTTTTTAACTGCATCAATCCTAGGTTTTGCGCATACGATGGGCGAATTTGGCGTGGTGCTCATGGTTGGTGGCAATATTCCTGACAAAACCAAGGTCATCTCCATGCAAATTGTTGGTCATGTTGAAAACGGCGAATACAGCGAAGCACATTGGTTAGCGGGTGGAATGCTGGTATTTTCGTTTGTAGTATTACTAGCGTTGTACACCCTCACCCCCAACCCGTGGAAAAAACGCGCATGATGAAACCCGCAATACAAGCCCGTTTCCACATGTCATTTGCTGATTTCCGTTTGGATACGGATTTAACCTTACCCAGCAGTGGCGTTACTGCATTGTTTGGGCATTCGGGTTCGGGGAAAACCACCTTGTTGCGCTGCATTGCGGGTTTGGAACGCTCCCCCGACGGATTTTGCAGCGTGAATGGCACGGTTTGGCAAGACAGCCAACGCGGGATTTTCCTCCCAACGCATCAACGTCCGCTCGGCTATGTGTTTCAGGAAGCAAGCCTATTCCCGCATTTGACTGTACGGCGCAACCTTGAATTTGGGCAAAAGCGGATTCCTGCTGCGCAACGCCGCGTAGCACTTGAACAAGCGTTGCATTTATTGGGCATTGAACATTTGCTAGAACGGATGCCGGAAAAACTGTCTGGTGGCGAAAAGCAGCGCGTTGCCATTGCCCGCGCCTTAGCCGTTTCCCCACAAATCTTACTGATGGACGAACCACTCGCTGCTTTAGATTTGAAACGTAAGCAGGAAATATTGCCGTTTTTGACACGCCTGCATCAAGAACTCGATATGCCGATCCTGTACGTTACGCATTCGTTGGAAGAAGTCGTGCAACTTGCAGATTATTTAGTGGTAATGGAAGCAGGCAAAGTGGTCGCTGCGGGCATACTCGATGAAACTCTAACGCGCCTCGATTCGCCATTAGCGCAAGGGCAACAAGCCGCGTCCGTGCTTAACGTCACTATCACAGCACATGAACCGGACTATCATTTGACGCATACGCAGTTTGCGGGTGGAACATTAAGCTTGCCGTATTTGCCAGAAATGGCGATTGGTTCAGCATTGCGGGTCAGGATCAGTGCGCGGGATGTAAGTCTGAGCGTGCAACAACCCACTCACACCAGCATTTTGAATGTTTTACCCGCTACCATTACGGCACTAGCACACGATAATGCGGGGCAAACCTTAGTACGCTTGGCTTTAAATGACACGCCATTATTAGCACACATTACTTACAAATCGGCTGTGCAATTGGCATTAATCACAGGCATGACGGTTTATGTGCAAATCAAAGCTACTGCCATTCTATAAGTTTTATAAATATTTAAAATAACCACCTTCTTGCACAGTAATGAAGTCGGTGGTTATCGTCCCTCAACGATATTGCTTATGCGAAAGTATCAGACATCAAATTGCTAAACCAAGACAACATTTCTTCATAGTTGTCACTGGTAATACCACTAGACTCGGTGACACCGTTACCTGTTGGCTGCATCGTACCAGTCGCAGGATCATAACGGAATACCACTGATAACCATGAAGCCGTATTTTTAGTGATTGGTGTAAAACAAGCCGAGTTGGTTATTGGGTTTTGATTAATCGCTTCGCCACGCAGTAAGTGCACAATAGCATCCGCACAGACCTTTGCTTCAGCATTAGCAATATGCCCCGCTTTTGGCTGGGTTGTGGATGCAGCATCACCGATAATGTGAACCTTAGGTACAGCCGTTGATTCATAACTCAGGACATTAACGCCTGCCCAACGATTATTACCTGCATTGGCTAAACCGAGACTGCTCTTTGTGATCAGGCTACTGGCTTTATGAGGAGGAATAATATTCAACACTTTACCCGTGAAACTCCCCACGCTGGTATTAACCACGCCTTTATTTGCATCGATACTGGTAATGCTGGCATTTGGCACATAGGTAATCACGCTTTTATGAATACGGGTGAAAGCATTGGTAAAGTTTTCCACCTCTGCCTGAATACTGGGGTTAGCATCCAAAATAATCACCTTGCCGCCTTTTTTCACGCGCTTGAGGTAATCCGCCACTACACAAGCACGCTCATAAGGCCCTGGTGGACAACGGTAGGGTTTTGCAGGAATACTCAGAATAAAGGTATCTTTATTCGTCATGGCTTTCAGTTGTGTTTGTAAAGACAAGGTTTGCGCCCCCGCCTTCCACGCATGAACCACTTTCGACTGAGCGGCTGCACTCCCTGATATTGGCAAGGCATCAAACTCAATACCAGGAGCAAGTACTAAACGGTCATACGGCAAAACGCTATTATCGTTCAGCGTCACTTTTTGTGTGATGGGATCAATGGCGGTGACGGATTTCGTCACTACTTTCACCCCATACTTGCTGGTTAAGGTTTTGTAATTAAAGGCTAATTGGTCGAGAGTACGCTCACCAGTTATCACCATATTACTGAAGATATTGGAATAATACGTTGGGTTAGGTTCAACCAGCGTCACCTCCACGCCAGTACCACCCCAAAACCGCAGGTATTTGGCAACGGTTGCCCCTGCCATCCCACCACCGACGACCACAACTTTACCATTTGCCCCCGTATTGCCTGGCATGGTTGGTGAACCTGCCATCACTTGTTCAAACGGTAACAACATCCCCATCGCTACACTTGCGCTTAAGTAACGTAAAAAATCCCGACGTTGCATGTGCGATTCCTTTATTTGGGTTGTTTTGCGAAATAGTCGGCAATTAATGCCAATTCTTCGGACGTATAAGCTTGTGCATGAACATTCATAATGTCAGCACGAGCCGATTCAAACTGCATTTCATCCAACTCTTCCAGAATGGATGTCGCCTGTTTTCCCGCCAAATGTTCCATGCCATAACCATCCGTGCCATGACATTGGAAACAATTGGCAGCTAATGTTCTTCCAGGATGATTTAAAGTGCTTGGGTTTGCGGTAACTATGGGCGTTGTCAATATCACACCACCCAGCACACACGTTAATAACGTGATTCGACGGATCAATTTCGATTGCATAAACCTCATCCTCAACATGTTAGACTTTAATAACTATTAAGCATTTTTATTACTGAAGTACATCCGATGTTTGCCCGATAAGAAAAACAACCATAGCCAATAACATTAACCAACCTATCCCCGTGAAACGCCGCACGGTCGGATTGTTATTCGGTAAAGCCCGCGCTTTATACCCCGTCAGCATGGCACGCACTAAGTTCTCACGGTGCAAGCGACTGCTTATCACCACACCCGCAATGTGGATAAACACAATACCAAGCATGAAATTGGCAGCGATTTCATGTAACTCTTCCCACAAATCCTCATCACCCCATTCCTGATATAGCACGACCCCACTCACACTAATCAACAGTCCCAATAGCAATAACAAGACAATTGCCACCGCTCCAGCAGGATTATGCCCCACATAATGCGCTGGTTTCCCTTGCAACAAACCGCGTAAATAAGCCACCACTTCCACAGGGCGAACCATGAACTGTGCAAAACGGGCGTAATGCGTTCCCACGAATCCCCACAACAAGCGGAAACCGATTAAACCCAACACGACATACCCCAAAGCAACGTGAATATCACGGTAACGCTCACTTTCTGCCGTCAAATACGCGCCGATAAAAGAAAAAGCTAATGACCAATGAAACACGCGGGTTGGACAATCCCACACCAAAATTCGTGTGTTGGTTTGCATAATGCCTCCGTTAATGCGCTATTGTTTTGGAATACGGATCGTATCTTCATCAAAATTGCCCTTATCGGCTTGCGTATGGCAGGCAGCACAATTTGATGGACTTTTAACGCGCTTCCACACAATTTCCGAAACCTCGTCATGTTCGTGTTTAAACCAACCTGTTTCGGTAATGCGTAAGGTCTTCGCACTGCCTTCCCCCGCATTTTTCTCCAAAAATGGTAGAATCTCCGCGACCGTTTGCGCATCTAAACTGGCATCCGTACCGAAATGTTGATCCAACGTGCGCATCATTTCCCGCCACGAAGTCGCAGGTAACATTCCCGGAGGATACGCGATGTGACACGCACTGCATTCGGTTTGCCATGTCGCGTTTTGCGCCATCAACATACCGCCCTCCATTTCCCCACGCTCATGTCCTTCATCCTCATCACCAAATGCCTGCATAACCCCAATGCCTGAAAACACTACCAGTAATAAAAAGGCGGCAAATAAACGCCGTTGTACATGTGCTTGCATGATGTCCCCCTTATTTCATTTGTAATAAATACGTCAACACATCACCCTTTTCTACCGTATTACAAGCGCGTTCTAAAACGTCGTTGCAATTACGCTTGAACCATTTTTCGACTTTTTCGGGATCAGTAAAACGCTCGGCATTCGCTGCTGGGGCAAGAGGCTTAATCATTTTGCTGGTTTTAGCGTGCTTCCCCTCACTCATGGGATTCTGCGTGTGGCAAGTCGCACAACTCCAATCATTGCCATGCGTGCTTTGAAAAAACAGTTTGCCACGCTCGCTATCAAAACCTTGAAAATCAGGCGACTCTTGTTTGGCCTGAAGTGTGTAATTGTCCAGAATTTGCTGCGGCGTATCAGCCAACGCAACCGTTGCCCCAATACTTACGCCACACACGATACTGTAAAAGACCGCTTGAAATACGGTTGGCATGATTCATTACTCCTTGTGATTCATGCCACCACCTTACTCCGCGTTATTGCCCCCTGAACATCGCGCAGATGCTTGTAAGACATTTGCCCGATAATGACATCACAAGTATTGCGTTCCCCTCTGTGACATAGCGGCTTACAATCTCCTGACATACACTCAAGCTTGTTATTTACCTCAGGATCAAAAGCTCAGCATGTTACACAACAAGGAAATGTTCCTCATTACCGTTCTCGTACTCCTCGCCTTACCTTATGGCTATGAATTTATTCATGAACTTAACGAAGAATACCATAGCTGGTGGGACATTATTCTCGAAGGCAGTGTCATGTTGCTCGCGCTTTCTGGAATTGCATTTCTCATGTGGGGTATTCACCAACGCCAAAAAGAAATGGAACACCTGCACACACAACTCCATCTGACCCGTGCCGACTTACAACATGCGCACACCAACCTCACAGAACTCACCGAAAAATTACAACACGCCAGCCGTCAATATGGGCAAGTGATCCAAGAACAAATGAGCGCGTGGGAATTTACCCCTAGCGAGAAAGAAGTGGCTCTTTTGCTTCTCAAAGGCCTGAGTTTTGAAGAAATTGCTACGATCCGTGACACCAAAGAAAAGACGGTGCGCCAACAGGCAACCGCCATCTATCGCAAATCGGGCTTGAATGGTCGCCACGAATTTGCAGCATGGTTTTTTGAAGATTTCCTAAGCTAGTCATGTGGTTATCAAAAAATAGCCATATCACGATAAAAACTTGACCCTTTTTATAAACCCAGTAAATAATTACCGTTCGTCGGCTATTACGCTCCAAACCGGAACTTTTTGTAACGGTAACGAATAATTTTCGCTGAGTTGACTTGCATTATTTGCTATTCAGGCTAAATTCAGTTTTGTGTCAAGGGAATGACAAAAACAAGAGCGTAGGGATAGCCCGTGTCCCAATTAGTGCCTTGACCGTGGGAATAGCAGGGTGTGGGGTTTTTTAGTTTGACCACGATCCTCACTCCATTCCTGCTGAATGCGGTGTCCCGGGTATCTTACCCGGGTCTGCTTTGATGAAGATTGATGTTTTTATCACTTGTGGTCTTTAGAGAGAGTGTCTATGAGTTGTGTCAGTATGAAAAATGTATGGTCGTTGGGGATTACATTTGTCTGTTCCGCCTTGCTCCTCAGTGGATGCGGCACTACCCCTGAAACCAAAGTCGCTACCGCGCCCCCCTCAACCCAAGTCGCAGTGGTCAAACCACTAGCCAAAAATACCTCCCCCCAATCTGTAACTTTGTTAGAAAAAGTCGTCTGGAACGCACAAAAACAACAAGGAAAAATGTACCGTTGGGGAGGGACTAGCCCCGTTACAGGCTTTGATTGTAGCGGCCTAACCCAATATGCCTTCCGCCAGGGTGCTGGGGTTAGTCTCCCGCGCACGGCTGCCGAACAATATGCCGCCGCTGTTAAGGTTTCCCCAGCTCAAGCGCGTAAAGGCGATCTCGTGTTCTTCAAAACCCGTGGCAGTCGCGTCAGTCACGTCGGCGTTTATCTCGGACAAAACAAATTCCTGCACGCACCACGCACGGGTAAAGCCATTACCACCAGTGCGCTGGACGGCTATTGGCAACGCACATTCGTCGGCTTTGGACGCATCCCTGGTGCGTGCCGCCCTGCCTTTTCGTAAGCGCGTTTAGCCCTACACAACCCGACCACCGCGAGTGGTTGGGTCGTATGTGTTAGCGATGGTTGCTCGTTCAGCGCGTAGTGTGTCCATCTGTATCAAAATCTGTTCGGCCTCCGCCCAATACGGATGATGCGAATACGGTTGAAGCAAGGACGCGGGGTTTGCTGTGTTAAAGTTCCGGCGATGATACAAGCGTAACAAACGTGCTTGGGACGCGGGCTGATTCAGGTTTGCCAAACCTTCCACGATTTTTATCGCTGCCTGACGGTTGTTACATGCTAATAATTGATCGCAACCTGCGGCTAAGGCCGCTTTAGCGCGTGTTACATCATCCCCCATTGCAGCCGCCCCCAACATATCCAAGGCATCACTAATAATCACCCCTTGGAAACCCATACGCTGGCGCAAAATATCCTGTAACCAGCGTGCAGAGAATCCCGCCGCAACACTATCCACCGCAGCAAAAACCACATGCGCGGGCATGACAGCTTCCACACCTTGCTGAATCAAATACTGGAATGGCACTAAGTCTTCTTGCCACAACGTTTCCCATGAACGCTCATCACGCGGTAATTCTAGGTGTGAATCCGCACTCACACCACCATGCCCAGGGAAATGCTTGGCAACCGACACCATACCTGCTAAACGAGCACCCTGCATCCACGCTGTTGCCAACAACGCGCTGGTTTGCGGGTCATGACTAAAAGCACGATCCCCAATAGCACGATTCATCCCACGATCAATATCCAAAACAGGCGCGAAACTGTAATCCACACCAACCCACTGTAACTCTGCCGCCATCAACCACCCAATGACATGCGCTGCACGCAATGCAGCTTGGGGATTTAACGCATACCACAAACCGTATTCACCCGCTGCTGGTAAACGGTGAAACCCATCACGAAAACGTTGTACCCGCCCCCCCTCTTGATCCACGGCAATCAATAAAGGCGGCGTGCGTAGCGCACGAATACTAGCTGTTAAATCAGCTAGTTGTTGCGGTGACTCATAATTCCGTGCAAACAGGATGACACCCCCAACCACTGGATGTTGCAGCAACAGGCGATCTTCTGCCGTCAATTCCTTGCCTGCAATATCTAACATCACCGCCCCTAATGACATAGCCTAACTCCTGATTTTTTATAAATGAAAAGCGAATCGTGTAACAACTGAAAAAAATCTGCAACAAAGACTAGCATTATTTGGAAGAACGCTATAGAATGCGCACTCTCTTCGGGGCTGACACTGTTAGCACGAAGGCCCAGGTGGCGAAATAGGTAGACGCAAGGGATTTAAAATCCCTCGGTGGTAACACCGTGCCGGTTCGAGTCCGGCTCTGGGCACCACATTTTAGAAAAGCTCAAGCATTAAAACTTGGGCTTTTTTTATGTCCAATTTTCACTCGATTTCAAAAAAAACTCTCCTGCTTGATGTGCATCAAGGTAGCCCCAGACCTGCTTGCGTAGCCTAGCCGTTTTCATTGTTTCCTCAAAGGTAAGCTATGGGCATCACGGTAGAACCTTTTGCAGATTGCAGCACATTACCAGAAGTGGCATTACCCTTTATGAACAAAGTGCATTGCGAAGAACTGGCACTGGTTGGTAAATTGCTAAGCGAACTGCATACTCAGCCTAATGTAACCCTCTGTGATTCGCTGTTTGCAGCATGGGTTCAGCACACACAAGAACACTTCGCACGCGAAGAACGCCTAATGCAGGAGCATGATTTTTTTGCCTACCCCTGCCACCAAGGCGAACACCATCAAGCCCTGCAAACGTTGCTCGCCGTTCAGCAATATTGGCTAACTGAGCGCGATACATCCAGCATTATCGAATACATCGACGAATGGCGTGAATGGCTACAAAATCACATTGCCACTATGGATTTTGTCACTGCCCAATATTTGAGCCAGTTTAAACTAAATGTCGAAAATTAGGGCTTTTCACAGTCATTGTCTGCCACCCTCCTCAATAGACCGCCAAAATCTGCTGCCGATTTTCCAAAAACTTGATTACAATCGGCGGCATTTCGATAAAGCAGATTCATTAGCAATCCGAACCTAATGACAAACCCGATTGAATCTTTAAATCGCCATTCACACTATGAAAAAAACTATTTTACTTGCTTTAGGCTGCCTCCCCCTTCTGGGATCACTCACACCAGCAGCACAGGCAACTTGCTGGCAAGAAGCCTCAAAACGTTACAATGTACCGATTTCCTTGCTACAAGCCATTGCATTTGTGGAATCCAGCAATCGTGCGCGTATTGTCGCATTAAATACGAATGGCAGTATGGATTACGGCTTTATGCAAATTAATGACTTTTGGTTGCCGGAATTGCGTAAATACCACATTGGCACAGCCGAACTGATGGACGCTTGCACAAGCGTAAATGTTGGGGCATGGATTTTGGCACAAAACATCCAACAAATGGGCTACAACTGGGAAGCCGTTGGCGCGTATGGTGCTGGCACAAAAAAAGACAAAGCAACCGCTCGTCGCAAATACGCAGAAAAAGTTTGGAAAGCACTGGATCGTATTCAAGCCGCACAACCCACTACACAACGCGAACCAACCCCCAGTGACATCGCACCACAAGCACGGCAAGCACAACCTGAAAAAACCGATTATCAAACCAAATTTACCGACAACACGACCAAGACAGCAGAAAACATGATGGAATCCGGTTCTTACCGTATCATTACTAGCAAAACCCTAAAATCGGAGAATGACCTTCTCGCGATAGAGTGAGGCACGCATGAGTCAAACCATTCTGACCTTAAAAGGTGTTACCAAACGTTTTGCCGCGCAGGAAGTTCTTACCGATTTCGACCTCTGCATTCATGATGGAGAATTTTTCACATTACTTGGTCCATCAGGCTGTGGAAAAGCCACTGTATTACGCCTGATTGCAGGCTTTGAACACCCTGATATGGGTTCAATTCACCTGCATGATCGTGACATTACGCCTGTACCCGCTGAGAAACGCCCAGTTAATACCGTTTTTCAGAGCTATGCTTTATTCCCACACATGAGTGTGTTTGAGAACGTCGCGTTCGGCCTGAAAATGGCAGGCCTCCCCCAGCACACTATTCAAGAACGTGTCACGGAAGCTTTAAACATTGTACGCCTTGGGGAATTTGCACAACGTAACCCCCATCAATTGTCGGGTGGACAAAAACAACGGGTTGCCATTGCTCGAGCGATTGTTAATCGACCAACTGTTTTACTGTTGGACGAATCCTTAAGTGCTTTGGATCACAAATTACGCCAACAAATGCAGGTCGAACTCAAACAACTGCAACGACAACTTGGCATTACCTTCATCTACGTCACTCATGACCAAGAAGAAGCACTGTCCATGTCTGACCGATTACTGGTCATGCACAATGGGCAGGTACAACAAATCGGAACACCGCGTGAAATTTACGAAGCTCCGCGTAATTTATTTGTGGCCAAATTCATCGGTGAAATCAACGTATTTGATGGGATTATTCGCCAAGAATTGGGGGAATGGCGTTATTTGGCTGAATTGAACAACACCTTGCGCGAAATTCATACAACGCAACGTTTCCAAGTCGGTGACAAGGTGCACGTTTTACTTCGTCCCGAAGATTTGCGCATTGATTGCCATCCAGATGCGACGCAACGAAAAGGCTTCGCTGGTAAAATCATCGAACGGCATTACACAGGGCAAACACTGAACTCCCAAATTCGCCTAGAAAGCGGCTTGATGGTTCATGCTCACGAATTTTTTGATGAAGACGACCCCGATTTTGACTACAGCATCAATCAAGCCGTTGGTGTGGATTGGGTAGTAGGCTGGGAACATGTCATCGCCATACATCCTTGAGGCAAACGAGAGCCATATAACCCCTGAAGAATATAAGGTTTTAGGCGGCAATATTGAACCATCACCGAACCAAATGCCGTGTCGTCCGCCCTTTTGCTTTGGTAGTGCATGATTCTGACAATTTTGCAAGCATTATCAAGGCTAAACCCAGCAAAATGCTCGGCTATGGAAAATTCTCGACTCGTCCATTTTGTTTGCATTATCCACAATAACAGAATCGTAATGATTAAAAATTAAACCAATTCAGTGTCGCGACGGTCATAACCCCGTATACTTTGGTCTTTATGCACAAGTTTCACTACTGCATTTGAGGGCGAATGTTGCAAATGGCTTGATCTGCAAAGGGGATGATCGTGGAACAGCACACCACTACTTTATTACAAAATATTTTATTATTGTTAGTTTTATCCGTTGGCGCTGTCGCCGCCTTTCGTGCTTTTCGTTTACCGCCGATTTTGGGCTATTTATTAGTCGGCGTATTAACAGGCGAACACGCGCTAGGCTTTATTGGTAATAATGACGACCTCGCCTTTATGGGGGAAGTCGGTGTGGTTTTCCTACTGTTTGCCATAGGGTTGGAATTTTCACTCAAACAGTTCATGGCCATGCGTACCACCATCATTGGTTTGGGCGGGCTACAGGTACTGATTTCTTCAATCGGTGGAATGCTGATTTTACATTATTTTGGAATGGGGTGGGCAGGTGCGCTGATCGCTGGTGGCGCAATTGCGATGTCATCAACCGCTATCGTTGTTAAACAGCTCACCGACCAAGGAGAAATGCGGGCGCGACATGGGCAAATGGCTTTAGGCATTCTGCTTTTTCAAGACATTGCTGTTGTGCCTTTTCTCATTATTTTGCCTGTACTTGGCGGGCATTCCGAAGTGGCAACCAACCCCACCGAATTACTCCTGATCTTCGCCGCCGACGCAGGTATTTTCATCCTGATGTTATTGGTTGGCCACTACACCTTGCGTCCATTATTTCACTATATTTCGCGCACAGAATCGACAGAACTGTTTAATATTACTGTTTTACTTGTCGCACTAACTGCCGCGTGGATCACTCAGAATTTGGGGCTGTCACTGGCATTAGGGGCATTCCTAGCGGGTATGTTGTTAAGCGAGACCGAATACAAACATCAAATTGAGAGTGAAATTCGTCCCTTTCGCGATATTTTGATGGGCATCTTTTTCATTACCGTCGGGACTAAACTCAACTTTCATGCATTGCCTGACCTATGGCTGCCGATTCTTTTGTTGGTATTGGGTTTAACCGTTGGCAAAGCCCTTCTCATCAGTGCCATTACACGCCTATTCCAAAACAACACAGAAGTCGCGCTGCGCACAGGCATGGTTGTTGCGCAAGGTGGGGAGTTTGGCTTTGCACTACTCTCCCTTGCGTTGGATAACCACTTGATTAATGCGAATGAATCACAAAGCGCACTAGCAGCCATTGTCATCAGTATGGCGTTATCCCCCTTGGTCATCCGGTACAATGAAACACTCTCGAAAAAATGGTTGCGTGATTCACATCTTCGCCAAAATCAACAGGATGCAGATGATTTCAGCCTTGCCGTTCAAGAAGTCGAAAATCATGTGATTTTATGCGGCTATCGACGCATGGGGCAAAATTTAGCCCGTTTTTTGCAGGAACAAAACGTACCCTACGTCGCCCTCGACCTAGACCCACGCATCGTGGAAGAAACATGGGAAGCAGGTGATCCCGTGTACTATGCAGATGCCACACGCCCCGAAATTTTACTCGCGGCTGGCTTACAACGCGCTAAGATGGTCGTCATCACGGTGGTCGAATCCGAAGTCGCCAAACGCATTACCGAAGCAGTACGCCGCAAACACCCCGATATTCCCATTCTCGTGCGTACACGGGGCGATAGCCACATTGATGAGCTGGAACGGTTGGGCGCAACCAGCGTATTGCCAGAAATTCTCGAAGCAACGGTGATGATTACCCATCGAATGCTAGAACAATTAGGCTTTAGCCCCAATGAAGTGTTTCAAGTTATTGAAAAAATACGCGGAGATAGTTATCGTTCGTTGCGCAGCTACTATCACGGCGAAAAAGACAACCCTCTTCACAGTCGTGGTGAATCCTTTTTGCACACTGTTACTGTCCAACACGATGATTACGCAACGGGCAAAACCATTGCTGAATTGGATTTGTCTCGCTTAACGGTCGCGATCCGTGCATTACGCCGTGGCGAGATTCGTGGCGAACACCCATCACCCGAAATGCGGTTGCGAGCAGGTGACATTCTGATCCTCGAATCGCAGGTTGACAAATTCCAACCCGTGATTAATTTCATTAAAACAGGCAGCAAGAATGCGAAAAACAGCCCATCGTAGCTTATAATATAAGGTATATTTATTGGAGAATTTATAACATGAAAAAACGCCCCCATTATCTGTTTATCGCACTTTTTTGCAGTGCCCTCATGGGTGCTGCCCTGTTCTTCCAACTGGTCGTTGGGTTAGAACCATGCCCATTGTGCATCTTCCAACGCATGGCAATTATCTTTATTGGCGTGATTGGATTACTGGCATTTTTACATAATTCGGTCAGTATTGTGGACCGCATCTATAGCATACTCCTCGCCCTTGGTGGCATTGCCAGTGTTGGTATAGCCAGTCGCCAAGTGTGGTTATTAAGTTTACCCAAAGAAACAGCAGCATCTTGTGGCCCTGGTTTAGAAGTAGCATTGGATAAAATCATCGCCTATTTACCACAAGGTACACTCACCGAAATGCTATTTCGCAGTACGGCAGAATGCACGGAAATAACGTGGACACTGTTTGGATTCGGACTCCCACAACTCACCTACCCCGTTTTCATTTTATTCGCCTGCTATTTACTCTGGCTATTGTCTAAACGAAATGTTAGAAAGTTATATTCATTTTAAGTTAATTTTTCCCTTTATTTTGTTAAAAAACTAAACAGTTTTATTCATTGTAAATATAGCGACATAAGTAAATAAGCCGTTTGTCTGCTACCAAAATGCCGCTCGTCTGGTAGCAGATGGATATTTATCAGGCTATGGTATTCTTTTACTCAGGATATGCGTTAATTCAAATGCTCTCCATTGGTTCTTATCAATTGGCGGGTAAGTTATTACTTGCCCCTATGGCGGGAGTCACTGATCTCCCATTTCGTCGTCTGTGTCGCCAATTTGGTGCGGCACTTACAACATCGGAGATGGTGACTGCCGATATTAACTTGTGGAAAAGCAAAAAGTCCCAAACGCGACTTCCACAACAATGGGAACTCGCACCACGCAGTGTACAAATTGCTGGTAGCGACCCCGAACAAATGATCAACGCTGCACGCGCATGTGTACAGATGGGTGCTCAGATTATTGACATCAATATGGGCTGCCCTGCGAAGAAAGTTTGTAATAAAGCCGCTGGTTCGGCGTTGTTGAGGGATGAAGTTCTTGTTAGGGATATTTTGGAAGCTGTGGTTTCCTCCGTTGACGTACCTGTCACCTTGAAATTTAGGACAGGCTGGTCAGTGTCCACGCGTAATGCCATTAAGGTTGCCCAACTTGCCGAGTCGGCAGGGATTCAGGCAATCGCTTTACATGGTCGCACGCGTGCAGATGCTTATCACGGTCACGCGGAATACGAAACCATCCGTCAGGTAAAAGCAAATATCACTATTCCCGTGATTGCGAATGGCGATATCAAGACTCCTGCGGATGCAGCTTTTGTATTGGATTACACACATGCCGATGGCCTGATGATAGGTCGTGCAGCTTGGGGACAACCGTGGGTATTTCAGCAGGTAAATGAGTTTCTGCAAAGTGGGAAACTTTTTACACAGCCGGATGTCTATGAGAGGTTAAAGGTTGTACAAAGCCATATACAGGCTATTCACGACTTTTATGGAGCAGATACGGGTATTCGTATTGCACGGAAGCATATCGGGTGGTATCTGGATCGAATCACCTCCGAACCGAGTTATAAAAAGGGAATTTTTGCAATCACGTGTCCTGATAAACAGTTGGCTGCGGTTAATGAAACACTGTGTAAAATCGCGCTAACAAATATTAAAAAGGTTGCATAAACATGACAAATACATCTTCTCGCGCTGGTCTGGATTCATCTCTGTCAGAAACGGTTTTCCGTACACTGCAAGATTATCTGGATACTTTAGGTGATCATGAGGCTACAAACATTTATCGCCTCGTACTGGACGAAGTTGAGCGTCCTATGCTGGAAATCATGATGCGTTATACGCATGGAAACCAGTCTAAGGCTGCTCAATGTTTGGGTATTAACCGTGCTACCTTACGCACTAAACTGAAACGCCATAATTTACTGTAATCCTAATCAGTAATAATATCGCGTTATCGTTTTTAGCGTATAAAGTAATGCCCGCAATTGCGGGCATTGTTTTTTATTAAAATGGGTTTTATCCATCACTTTAATGATGCTTGAAACTGCTTTAAACCATTCCAATCCTGTTGCGCAGCAAAAGCGGCTTGTTTAGGCCACGATTCCAATAAATTTTTATTGTAACGCACACCATTTAGGCGTGTTGCAATATCATCCGCTGTCATCGTGCTTAATTGCGTGTAATTATGAATCCCCGCTGCCTGCATCGCTTCTGCTAATTTAGGACCGATACCATTTAAGCGTGTCAGGTCTTCGATAATAGGTAGTGTTGCTGCCGCTAACTCCAATTGCACAGGTTTGACACGTTTACCATCCACCGCAACATGCACCGCTTCTGCTGGCGTGTCTTCCGTCATCGCAGATAACATGACAGCCTGTGCTTGGTATTCCACTTGCAGTCGTGCTAGTTGTTGCTGCGTATCTTGCAATACCTGTTGTGTTTTTTCCGCATCGGCCTGAGCTAGATCGTGCTGCTGTTGCGCCGCTTGTTGGGCTGCCGCTAAAGCACTTTGCAATGCAGCGGTTTGCGCCTGTGCAAGCTGTTGCTGCTGGGACAAAGCAGCGTGTAACCGTTGAACCTGTTCTTGCAATGCCACATTATCTGCTTTACGCGCTTTTAGGGACGTTTCCAACGATTCACGTTCTAGTGTCGTGTCTGGCATAAAAAAACGTACCACGATCCATTCTAGAATCAGTCCGAGTAACATGCCGAATAACAAAATACCGAATGTATAGGCCATATCTCCCCCTGCTTATTGTTGCATCATAATGCGCATCAAATACCGTACTCGCTACGATACGTCCGTACCGCTGCCAATAAATCTGCATCATGCAGGTTCTGGCTGACATGGCTAATCACTTCTTGTAGCCCCACAATATTAATCACTGATACACCATATAATGCTTCGACTTCCTGCACCGCCGACTGTGTACCTTTACCACGCTCCTGACGGTCTAGGGCAATCGCCACGCCCGCTAATTGCGCCCCCTGTGCTGCCACAATATCCGCCGACTCACGAATGGCTGTTCCGGCAGTAATCACATCATCAATAACCAGAACACGCCCTGTCAGGGCTGCGCCAACAATTGTGCCGCCTTCACCGTGGTCTTTGGCTTCCTTGCGGTTGAAGGCATAAGGATAATCTTTGCCATGCTGCTCGTATAAAGCAATTGCGGTTGCCGCTGCCAATGGAATACCTTTGTAAGCAGGCCCAAACAACATGTCAAATTTCACGCCCGAATCGACAATGGCTTGTGCGTAAAATTTACCGAGTTGTGCTAATGCAGAACCCGTTTGGAACAAACCTGCATTAAAAAAGTACGGGCTGACACGTCCCGATTTCAGGGTAAATTCGCCAAAGCGCAATACACCTTGAGCGATAGCGAAATCCAAAAATTCCTGTTGATAGCTTTTCATTCAGTCCATTCCTATCATGATAAATTGGCTAACGTTTGCCCTAAACGCAATGGGGTATCTGCATTCAAGTCCGTCGCCCACGCCATATTGGGGTTTTCTAACAGCAGGATCACGGTTGACCCCATATTAAACCGCCCCATTTCGTCACCTTTATGCAAAGTGACATTTGGGAAGACTTGGCGTTTCACTCCCCACCCCTGCGGTGGCGTGACCAAACCATCCCAAACCGTTTCAATGGCAGCGACATTAATCGCCCCCACTAAAACCATTGCTAATTTGCCATAAGCTGTATCAAACATTGCCACCACTCGTTCATTACGCGCAAACAGACGCGGAACAGTACGCACCGTGTGTGGCGCAACACTAAACAAACGCCCTGGCACATACACCTGTTCAGACAGCGTACCCGTCAATGGCATGTGAATGCGGTGATAATCACGCGGCGACAAATAAATTGTCATGAACTCACCATTCATAAACGGTGCAGCGCGTTCTGCATCGCCGCCTAATAATTCCAACGCAGTGTATTCATGCCCTTTAGCCTGAAAAATACGTCCGTCGGTAATTTTACCCAATTGGCTAATGCATCCGTCCACCGGACTGGTCAAAATATTTTCACCTTCTGCAACTGGACGCAGCCCCGCTTTGAGCGCACGAGTAAAAAACGCATTAAAACTACGATATGCGGCTGGTTCGGGTTGTTCTGCCTCACTCAAATCCACCTTAAACACGCGACTAAAAAGACGAATCGCAGGTGGCACAAGGCGCGGACATTCCACGCGAGTCAGGCGGAAAACGATCCGTGAAATCCAATGGTGTGGTAAGACATACAAAGGCAGCGATTTTAGCGCGTCAGAAATAGTCATGCGGGTTGCTGGATTGGTTGTAAATGCGGGATGATACGGCAATTTTACCCTACAGTGTAACCCCATGAATTTCGATCACAGTGAACTACTCACCCTTAAAGACTACATCCGTTGGGGTGCAAGCCGTTTTGCACAAGCACAACTCACCTTCGGACACGGTATGGCCTCTGCGATTGACGAAGCTGCCTACCTCGTATTACACACCACGCACATGCCCGTCGACACGCCTAGCGTGTACTTCGATAGCCGTCTGACTAACGACGAACGTCAAGCCGTCGCGGCGATCATTCAAGCCCGCGTTGAAACCCGCAAACCTGCTGCGTATTTGACACACGAAGGCTGGTTCTGCGGTTTGCCCTTTTACATTGACGAACGAGTGCTTGTGCCACGCTCACCTATCGCTGAATACATCGAAAAACAATTTGCACCGTGGATCGACCCTTACGATGTCAATGCAATTCTCGACCTTTGTACGGGCAGTGGCTGCATTGGTATTGCTTGCGCCTATGCATTTCCACATGCGCGAATCGACCTGAGCGATATTTCTGCTGACGCATTAGCCGTAGCGGAAGTTAATGTGGCACGTCATAACCTCACGCAACAAGCAGAACTCATCCAAGCGGATTTGTTTGACGGATTAGACGGACGACGTTATGACATCATTGTGAGCAATCCGCCTTATGTGGATGCAAACGACATGGCAGGTTTAACCGCCGAATTTTGGCACGAACCCGCTAATTTAGCATTAGCATCGGGGCAAGATGGGCTAGATCATGCTCATCGTATTCTGCAACATGCTGCTGAGCATTTGACCGACCACGGCATTTTGGTGGTTGAAGTCGGTAACAGTCAATACGCGCTGCAAGCTGCCTACCCCGACGTAGCCTTTCATTGGTTAGAATTTGAACGTGGCGGCGATGGCGTATTTTTACTGACTGCTGCCCAAGTCCGCCAATTAGCAGCTCGCACTTAACACCCGCCGAACGCTGGTTAGTGTGACAAACTAACCAGCACACTTGACATCCTCCCCCGCCTAATACAACGCCTTAATGTCGCCAGTACGTTAGGCTTTTATTGATAGAGCCGTTACCGCCCACTATGATGCGCCTTTTGCGTGAATCCTGAGGTGATTTTATGAACAAACCTGTACTCATCAGCGTTTTTACTTGCCTAAACGTCTTGGGATTAAGTGGTTGTGATGGCGATCATTTCAGTGCGCAAACCCTAGCCGCGCAAGCCGCCTCGCAACAAATCGCTACCATGAATGCCAAAACCTATTTGGCTCGCCAATACAAAAACCAGTATACAGGCCTAAGCTGTGAGGCAGATGACGATATTAGCGACGAAAACCTTGCAGGTGATGGCGATGCAGACTGCAAATTCACGGCCACAGCCACCAAAAAGAAAATGAAGATGGAATGTTCCACGCTGCCCAATCAAAGCTGCAAAAAAGAACATTAATCTCCCGTTACCAACGCCCCCAACCACACAGCAGCAAACGCGCTCAACGTTTCTGTTGCTGTTTGTCCCACAGGGTTTTGAAGCGTAAATCGAGTGCGGAAAGTTCGGCATCCACGCCTTCGAGCGCG
>CAZEQX010000031.1:0-19740 GCA_964514635.1 uncultured Thiothrix sp. | reverse complement strand
TGCGCGTGCGGGTTTCAGTCGGGTATTTCAGAGCCAGTTTGGTGGCACGCATGGAATCTTCAGCTTCGTCAATGCACGCAATGCCTTTGGCTTCGCGCGTTTCAACAGACCAATCCACAGGAATAAATTCAATGTCTGCTGGCAATGCGTCGGCAATCATGTGCACGGAATTGGCTAATTCAGGGCCAATGCCGTCGCCTAACAGTTCGGTAATAACGATCTTATTACTCATGTCTCATCCTCCTTTGGCTTTAAATCGGGAAATTACTCAACCGTTTTTCGAGTTTTTATGTTGGGCGCGATGATATAGGCTTTAACGAGGATTGTCGACAATTATTGATTTTTTTTCACAAACTTTTTAAATATAACGCCGATAATCGATTAATTGTCGACACTTGTAGATAATACAGCACAAGATTGCGCCAGCTATTCGCAATCCTGTAACATGACCCGCTGTTTCTTGAGTTTTTTAAACGGGTATCTATTCACCATGTCAGAAGCAGCTTTACTCTCCAGCTATAGCACGACCTTCGCTCCAGAACGCGCTCGCACCATTGCACTCGTGATTTGGCAAGGATTTAACCGTCACTTTGAAATTTTTCAACGCATCACCTCTGGGGCGCGAGAACGTTTTGAAGCCGCCGACTGGCACGCGGTTCACGCTGCTTCACGCGAGCGCATCGAACTGTATGACCGCCGTATTCAAGAAACTTGTGCTGCAATTCAGGCATTGCATCCCGAACACCATAACGAACCCGAATTTTGGCGGGATGTCAAAGCGTGCTACCGTCAACTACTGTTAGATCACCAACAACCCGAATTAGCTGAAACTTTTTTCACTTCCATTTTTTGCCGCCAATTTCCGCGCAAATATTACACAAATGAGTACATCTTTTTGCGTAACTCCATTTCTACCGAATATATCGATTCAGAGGAAATCAGTTACCTTAGTTATTACCCTAGTAAGAGCGGCTTGCGCCAAACCATTTTAAGTATTATCCGCGCGGCGGGTTTCACGTTACCGTTTGAAAATTTTGACCGTGACATTCGCAGTATTTTCCGCGTTTTGATTCGTCAATACCCCAAAAAGGCGGATCGCAAAACGTATTTAAACTACCAACTTTCGGTGATTCGCCACGGATTCTTCCGCAATAAAGGTGCATATATTGTCGGCAAAGCCATTAATGGTCGTGAAGAAGTGCCTTTTGCGCTGGCTATTTTGAACAATGAGAAAGGTGGCTTGTATATCGATGCATTATTATTGGGTGAAAAACAACTGTCCGTCGTTTTCAGTTATTCCCAAGCTTATTTCATGGTGGAACATGAAGTGCCATCGGCCATTACTTCATTCCTCCAAAAATTGATGCCACGTCGCAACATGTCAGAATTATACTCATCTATTGGATTGCATAAGCAAGGTAAATCCGCATTTTATCGCGATTTTTTACACCACTTACGTCATTCCAGCGATGAATTTATCATAGCACCAGGGATTCGCGGGATGGTCATGATGGTATTCACCCTACCCTCTTACCCGTATGTTTTCAAAATCATCAAGGATAAGTTCGCGCCACAAAAAGAATTTACCCGCCAGCAAGTTGAAGAGAAATATCAATTAGTTAAGCGTCATGACCGTGTAGGACGTATGGCGGATATGTTGGAATACTCCCGTGTTGCGCTACCGATTAGTCGCTTTGACCCTGCGTTGTTACAAGAGTTAAAAGACACTTGCGCCAGTAACTTGAGCTTTGAAGGCGATGAAGTTGTGTTCCGCTTGGTCTATTTGGAACGCCGCATGATTCCATTAAATATTTACATGGAAAATGCCAACGATGAACAATTAGAGCACGCAGTACGCGACTACGGTAATGCGATTAAGCAATTGGCGGCGGCGAATATCTTCCCAGGCGACTTCCTGTACAAAAACTTCGGTGTGACACAACAAGGACGGGTGGTTTTCTACGACTACGACGAAATTAACTACATGACTGAGTGTAATTTCCGCAAAATTCCGCCGCCACGTTGCCCTGAAGATGAATTTAGCTCAGAACCGTGGTACAGCGTTGGTCCGTTTGATGTCTTCCCCGAAGAATTTGGTACGTTCTTGCTTGCCAGCCCCAAAGTGCGGAAGTTTTTCCTCAAATACCATCGCGATTTGCTGAGCGTGAATTACTGGCAACAAAAGAAAGACAATATTCTCAAAGGGTTATATGAGGATGTTTTCCCCTACCCACAAGAGTTACGCTTTAAACGCTAACGTTTGAACAATGTTTCGCACGTTTTTCCTGTTACCTTTTGCCTGCTGTTCGGTATAAGTAGGCGACGGGTCAACGGGAAAACGTGTGGACATTCAAAACAGCCTGCAACAAATTCGCCAGGGTAATCGCCAAGCTTATGCGCCAATCGTGGAACATTTCCAACGTCCCCTGTTTGCGTATTTAGGGCGTATGGGCTTAACCCAAGCGCAAGCCGAAGAACTGGCGCAAGAAACGTTTTTACGCGCGTGGCAGGCATTGGCACAATACGACCCACAACAAGCGGCGTTCTCCACTTGGTTATTTACCATTGCTCACCGTTTAGCTTTAAACGAACTCAACCGCGCTGCTCATCAATATGAACAAGCCTTCGATGAAATAACCGCCGCGAACGTCCCGCATCAGGCGGCCTTACCCTTAGCGCAATTGGAAACCCAAGAACAGCACCAGCGTTTACAGCACGCTTTAAAGCGTTTACCCCTTGCTGAACGTAGTGCTGTCGCATTAACGTATAGTAAAGGACTCGACCTAAAAACCGTGGCGCAGTTGGAAGGCTGTAGCGAAGCAACACTAAAAATGCGTTTACACCGCGCCCGCGAACAATTACGCCAGTGGCTGGGAGTTTGATATGTCACACACACCTCAACAACACCAAGACGACCAGCTCGACAGCGTATTACGGCAAGATTTGCTGCAACCGCCACCACAATTTACTTGGCAGGTTATGCAGCACATTCATGAACTACCGTTGCCATTTGCATCACCGTTGCCTAAACGTCAACGTTGGGAATGGTTACAGTGGTTGGCTTTGCTCGGAGGGGCTTTATTCAGCATGGAACAACTCGCCTCGTATGTGTTTGGCATTTGGCTTGTCACATCGATTGGGTAAAAAGCTTGTTACCTTCCGCGAACTCGGCGGTATAAGTCAGTACTCCACATCACAAGGTAGACAACATAATGACTTATCCCGACCCGATCCTGAAACCGCGCAAACCGCTATTCGCCTTACTCATGTCGCTGATTTTGCCAGGGTATGGGCAACTGTATAATGGTGATTTGAATAAAGCGATTTGGTTTTTCCTCGGCTTTGCCCTGCTGACCATTCCTGCCGTTGCGATATTTGCCTTGTACTTACCCAGCCGTTGGACTTTACCTGCCTTCATCCTTGGTTTGATAGCCGTTGTTGGAGTATGGGTCTACGGTATGGTTGACGCATTCCGTAGCGCACGGCGTAACCCTGATTATGTACTCAAAGCGTGGCAAAACAGCGGCGTGTATGTGTTGGTTTTGTTGTTATGCAATGCGATTACCCTCCCCTTACTCACCAACTATGTGCGCCAATATCAGGTGGAATCGTTTCGTGTGCCTTCCGGCAGTATGGAGCCAACCGTCATGACGGGCGATATGTTATTCGCGGACAAACGCTACAACTGCCCAGGTTGTAAAGCGGGCGTGAAACGTGGCGATATTGCGATCTTTGCCTACCCGAATGACCGCACACTTTATTACATCAAGCGCGTCATTGGCTTACCTGGGGAAAAGATTAAAATTCAAGGCGCGGACGTTCTGGTGAATGGCAAATCTTTGCGCCTTGCGGCACAAACCACCGAGACGGGGCTGCAAGTGACCGAAACAGACGGCAAAGCGACATGGCAAGTTGTCTGGAATAACACGGACAAAACCCTACCGCAAACCGAACTCACCGTGCCACAGGGTCATGTGTTTGTCATGGGTGATAATCGCACTGCCAGTAATGATTCACGCTTTTTTGGTACTGTTCCCTTACAAGATGTGGTAGGAAAAGCGCGTCAAGTCTGGTTATCGGTCAAAGGCAATAACGTGCGCTGGGAACGCATGGGGCAAGTTTTGAAATAACCACAACCGTTTGGGCAAACAATCAGGGGCATGAATCCCCTGATTGTGTCTAGGCGCACAAAACGTCCTTGTTTTGGTTTAGACCTATTTCAACGTCACATTGACCGTACCTTTTGCCGTACCGCCATTGCCGTCGCTAACCGTGTAAGTGAAGGTGTCTCCCCCACGCTTAGTTCCTGCTTTATAAACCAATGATTTGGCATCTGCACTGATTGTCACCGTGCCTTTTGTGCCTTGCGTAATCGCGGTAATGGTTAGGGCATTACCATCAGCATCGGTATCATTTGCCAATACGCTAAACGTAGTAGTGGAGCTGGTTCTGACGCTGTAAGTGTCGGTGTTCGCAATCGGGGCATTATTGACAGGTGCAGTACTTGGCGGAATGAAACCCGACAAGAAGTATTGCCCTAAACTGCCATAGTCCGAATACGGCGTAATGCTATTGCCAACCCCTTGAATGGAAACGTAATAACGTCCTGCTGGTAAATTCGTTATAACCGAGGCATTAGTATCATCCACAGGATCACTGCTCGCTACCAATGTGCCTGCGCTGTTATACACATCCAACTGAATGTCCAAGTCGCCACCGCGTGTATAACGCGACTGGAAGGCAGGGGTAGCCTTCAATGTCACATCGCCACCATCGGTATTAAAGGTGAACACATCCACATCCGTGCGGGTGCTGATAACACCTTTGTTCGCAGGTGCGGCATTCGCTGGATCAACGTCCGGCGTGGTAGAAACCAGATTACCTGCTGAATCCATCACCAAAGCGGTTGCACTCGTCGTCACATTCGCATGATCGTCAACACGAGTTGTCACCTTAGCAGCAATCACAGCTACATCATCTTGGGTGTTATTTGCGCCAGTGTATTCGCCTTTACTCCATTGCGACACGTTACGCCCGTAACCTGTCCCCATGATCGGCCCCCAGCTCACATAACCCGTACCATGACCACCGTAATAACCGAGGGTGGAAGTACCATCATGCGACAAACCCAAGTTATGCCCCATCTCATGCGAGGCAGCCTCTGTCACATAATCGGGCTGACCATTCCCCAAACGATTGTAGTAAACCAATGCTGGTGAATAATAAGTGCTGTAATTACTCAGCCCCCAGACATTCACATACGCTACCCCGCCTGCACCTTGCGATGGCATTGCCACACCGTTGGCATCGGTATCGCGGGTAATCACCACCCGCCCAGTTTTGGCGGTCAAGGTCGTGGGTTCTTGTGTCGTAATGTCAATGTCAAAAGGCGCGTAATCTTCAGCAATCCGCCGCCAGATTTCTGCGATATTGGTTAATTCCGCATCATTAAAACTGGTGGGAATACCATCCAAATCATACGCGACAGCATTATAAGTGCTGACGGTACTGTTCCACGCTGTCCCCGAAATGGTATGACCCGTGAAATCCAAATACACCACATTCGCCGAACCCGGCTTGCTATGCAGCGTGAAAGCTTCTGTTGCGGAAATAGCCGCCGTTGTTGGGGTAGTTTCTTCGAGATTACTTAATGTCGCCTTAGCATCGGGCGTGAAGGTATCGGCATAAAACACGCCGCCTTCCTTATCTACCTTGAGGTGTTTTAAATCCAACTCCGTAAAGTCAAAAGTGTGCAAGTGCGCCATTGCCTTGCTACGTTTTGCAGCGGGCAGATCTTGCAACGACTTACGCAGTTCACCCGTCGGCAAGTCGGTTATTTTAAACGGGTGATTCAAACCATACGGCTTTGGTGGGGGTAAAGCTGCGGCATTGGCGACAGAACTTGCTAAAATTGCAGTCACTAAAGCCACAAGCGGCAGTCGTTTATTGTTCATAATTAGCTGACACTCCGAGATTTATTATCTTTTATGATAGAAAGGAGCGCGTGTAATGCACAGGGTTAAGCATTACGCGACTCCCTGTGCATTACGATAGTAACTACCAATGCTAAGATCAATAGATTTTATCAAAAAACGACAAAATAACCCGAACCCTATGGCGCATATTGCAAGCGTTGTTGCACGGTATGGTGTAATTCAGGGCTGGCGGCGGCCAATACGGTCGTTGTTGCTAAATTCAATGGCTGACCGGATAAATCCGTGAATTTACCTCCTGCTTCATTCACAATCACGGATAATGCCGCCACATCCAGAATATTCACGTCGGATTCCATGACCAAATCCACTTTACCCGCTGCCAGTAAATGGTAATGCAAAAAGTCACCATAACCACGAACCCGTTGCACTTCTTGAATAATTTGCCCTGTTTCTGCCCATTGTTGGGGCTTGCTGGCTAAAGTTGCAATATTGCCCAATGACAGCGCGGATTGCGCAACTGTGGTATAACCACTGGTTTTAATGGGCTGATTATTCAAAAAAGCACCATTATTTTTTTCCGCATACGCCATTTCACCGTATAATGGCGCGTTGGAAACACCAAGAATTAATTCTTCGCCACGCATCAGGGCAATTTGTGTGGAAAAGAAAGGATAACGACGCACGAAAGCTTTAGTACCATCGATTGGATCGATCAACCAGTTGTATTCCGCATCCGCGTTGACTTTACCTGTTTCTTCGCCATAGAACCCGTGGTCTGGAAATGCGTCTAAGATAATGCGTTTGATGGTACGTTCACTTTCAACGTCCGCAATCGTAACGGGTGATTGGTCAGCTTTTAGTTGAACTTCAATATTTCCACTATAATATTTTCTGATAACTTGCTCGGCCGCGCGTGCAGCCATGATAGCAGTTTGTAAGAAGAGGCTTTGACTCATGGATTCGTATCCGACTGATGAAAATAGGTCACATTCAGCAGCAAAGCTATTTTCATGTCAAGCCTCCTGCTTGTCGCCAACCAGCAGGTTAGCTAGACTCACACACCAGCAGCCAATCCTCGCTGCATGGACAGACAACCAAAACCAGGCTTTCAATGAATTCACATAATAGAGTCAAATCGTTGCTTTTTACCGGGATGCTAACCTGTTCACTGCTGGCGGTTCATGTCGACCTACATGCAGAAAATGGGGATTACATCAATCTTAACAATGTTGATATTCAAGAACTCATCACCATCGTTGCCAAAGAAACCGGAAAAGACTTCATCGTCGACCAGAACGTAAAAGGCAAAGTCACTTTCGTTTCGGGCCAAGGACTGGATAAGAAAGACCTCTATGAGGCATTTTTATCCGTGCTGCAAGTACACGGCTACGAAGCGGTAGAATCCGGCAATCTGATTAAAATCGTTCCGACAGGTAAAGCACGTTCCAACGTCGCCCCGCTCGTCAAAAATGCCGCCGAAAACAATGCCGATGAAACCATTACCCAAGTGGTGAAACTGGACTACATCCAAGTTCAAACCGCGATTCAAACCCTGATGCCGCTCAGCGGACAAGGCGAAACGAGCATTTTGCCCAACCAAAGTAGTAACTCACTGGTTATCAAGGGGAAAGCGCAAAACGTCGAACGACTGTTAGATGTTGTGAAAAGCATTGATAAGCCGAACAATGAAGACTTTGAACTAGTGCCATTAGACTATGCGGTTGCTGCACAAGTGGCAACGACATTGCAAGGATTGATGGCAAGTGCCGGACCGGCAGACGCGGCGTTACCAACAGGTGGAAAAGTCTCCGCTGACGAACGCACCAATAGCGTCCTTATTTCTGGCGATAAATCTGCCCGCGAACGCATGAAACGGGCGATTGAAAAGCTTGACGTGCCTCGCGCTACCGAAGGCGATACCAAAGTCATCGCTCTGCGTTATGCCAAAGCCGAAGATGTTGTCGCCGTGTTGAATGGCGTTGCACCTAACTTACAACAACAGGCGAATTTGCCAGTCAGCGCAGGAGGTGCTCCTGGTGGTGGCGCAGCCACACCGTCTGTTAGCAGTGCCAGCAGCAATGGCGTGAAGGTGCTCGCGGACAAGAGCAGTAATTCCATCATTATCAGCGGCCCACCGACCTTGCAAAAGAACATGATGCAGGTGATCAGCCAGCTTGACCGTCGCAGGGCGCAAGTCATGGTTGAGGCGGTCATTGCGGAAGTTTCCACCGACCTTTCCAATAAAATCGGCGCGGCACTGGTGTCCAACGGTGCGAATGACGGCGGCAGTGGTGTTGTCGGTTACAGCAACTTCGGTGGCTTGAATACGTTAGCCAGTTACGCCAGTGGCACGGTCACGAGTGTGGCAGATGGCTTGTTGATTGGTGGTGGCAATAAAAGTTTTGGCGCGATTGTAGAAGCTTTAAAGGGTGATGCCGCCACGAATATTTTATCCACCCCCACCTTGGTGACACTGGATAATGAAGAAGCACAAATCACCGTTGGTCAGGAAGTTCCCTTCATTACAGGGCAAAGCACGGGTACATCCAGCAGTACCAGCAACCCCTTTACCACCATCGAACGTAAAGACGTGGGTTTGACCTTCAAAATTACACCGCAAATCAATCGCGGGGACACGGTTAATCTGAAAATCGAGCAGGAAACCTCCAATGTTGCTTCCAGCAGCGTCAGTGCTTCCGACCTGATTACCAATAAACGTAAAATCACCACCAATGTCATGGTGGAAGACGGGCAAATCCTGATTTTAGGTGGTTTAATCGAAGACAACTTCCGCGATTCTGAAAGCAAAGTGCCTGGCTTGGGCGACATTCCGGTATTGGGCAGCGTGTTTCGCAATAACTCAACCACCAAAACCAAAAACAACCTCATGGTCTTCATTCACCCCGTCATTCTGCCTGATGCCGAATCAGCAGATGCGTACACCCGCATGAAGTATCAAACCATTCAACAACAACAAACACGCAGCAAAGTCTCGGATCGCAACCATTTAGGTGGTGGCTCATCCATTTTACCCAATATGGATAAGGTGCAAGGCACGGTTGACTCCTTACACAATCAGCCACAGCCAGCCACTGCTCGCAAACGTTTCTTCGGCAACAGCAACAATAGCGAAACGACAACCACCAATCCTAGCAGTAGCAGTAACAATACCAACTGCCATAAATCTGACCCGTTATGTAATGGCTCACTATGAACGCATTAGCTAACATCAGTCTCCCCGCAGAAGGACTAAAACTGGAGGTGCGCGAGCTACCCTACAGTTTCGCCAAACGCCACGGCGTGTTGTTGCAAACAACCGCAACCCCTCCGCTGCTTTTATGTCGCACAGGGGTTTCACCGCTGGCATTGGCGGAAGTACAGCGCGTCATCACGGGGGAATTGCAATTCCAAGCCGTGGATGCGGAGAACTTCGACCGCCTACTAGCCGCACATTACGACCGTAACCAAGTCGGCGCATCCATGATGCAAGACATTGGTGATGACGCGGATTTACAAGACATTGCAGGCTCACTCCCTGAACCGGAAGATTTGCTGGAATCCGAAGATGATGCGCCGATTATTCGCTTAATCAATGCGCTACTCACGCAGGCGGTGAAAGAAGGCGCGTCGGATATTCACATCGAAACCTTTGAAACCCGCATGTCAGTACGGATGCGGGTTGATGGTATTTTGCGTGAAATCATTGAACCGCCGCGCAAACTTGCCCCGATTATTATTTCGCGGATCAAGGTTATGGCGCGGCTCGACATTGCGGAAAAACGCCTACCACAAGACGGACGCATTTCCCTGCGCATTGCCGGACGCGGGGTCGATGTGCGGGTTTCGACATTACCCTCTGGGCATACCGAGCGCGTGGTATTACGTTTGTTGGATAAACAAGCAGGACGTTTAAACCTATCGCACTTGGGGATGGAAGCCAGTATTTACGGGCGTTTGGAAGGCTTAATCGAAAAACCGCACGGCATTATTCTGGTGACAGGGCCGACAGGTTCGGGAAAAACCACCACGTTATACGCGGCACTCACCCACTTAAACGATAGCCGCCGTAATATCCTCACCGTTGAAGACCCGATTGAATATTACCTCGATGGCATTGGGCAAACGCAGGTCAATGCCAAAGTCGACATGACGTTTGCTCGCGGTTTACGCGCGATTTTACGGCAAGACCCTGACGTGGTAATGATCGGGGAAATCCGTGACCTCGAAACCGCCGAAATCGCGGTACAAGCCAGTTTGACAGGGCACTTGGTCTTTTCCACCTTGCACACCAACACCGCGATTGGTGCAATAACGCGCTTACAAGACATGGGTGTTGAGCCGTATTTATTAGCGTCCAGCTTGATCGGCGTGATTGCGCAACGTTTGGTGCGTGTTTTGTGCCCTGAATGCAAGCAGGCCACCACCGCTGATGACGGAGAAATGCAAATTTTACGCATCGACCCCCTACGCACGCGGCAACGCCCAGTCATTTACAAACCCATCGGCTGCCCTGCGTGCAATCATGGCGGCTTTATCGGACGACGCGGAATTTACGAATTGGTGGAACTCAACGACGGTTTGCGGCAAATGATTCACGACAAACGCAGTGAAATGCAGCTCGAAGCCTTTGCCCGTCAAACCTCGCCTAGCATTCGTGACGATGGGATTCGCCTCGTATTGGAAGGCATGACCTCGCTAGATGAAGTCTTGCGCGTCACCCGTGAGGATAGCCACTAATGCCAGCGTTTGAATACATTGCGTTAAATGCGGCGGGCAAAGAAGAACGCGGTATTATGGAGGCGGATACTCCGCGCCAAGTACGCCAGATGCTGCGTAATAGTGAACTGATTCCACTGGAAGTTCACGAAGTCGCTCAAAAACAGAAAAAGTCTGAAGCGGGGGGATTCCTACGCGGTGGGCGTTTAAGCCCTTCCGATCTCGCGCTCATGACACGCCAGCTTGCCACCTTAGTGCGCTCTGGTTCGCCCGTGGAAGAAGCGTTAAGCGCGGTAGTACGCCAAACTGAGCGCAATGCGGCACGCCGTATGTTTTCTGCGATTCGCGCTCGCGTCATGGAAGGCCACCCGTTGGCTGGCGCATTAAACCTCTTTCCTAGCGCGTTTCCGCCCTTGTATCGTGCGACAGTTGGCGCGGGTGAACAATCAGGGCATTTGCCCGAAGTATTGGAACGTCTTGCCGATTACACGGAAAACCGCCAACACAACCAGCAAAAAATCGCGGCGGCACTTGCTTACCCGATGGTTTTATTATTCGTCGCGGTAGGGGTCGTGGCAGCCCTATTACGGTTTGTTGTCCCTAAAGTGGTGGAAGCTTTCGCTACACTGGATATAAAACTCCCGCTACTCACCCGCATGTTAATTGCTGCTAGTGACTTTTTGCGTGACTACGGTTTGACCCTGTTGATTGGGATTGGCTTATTTGTTGCGGGCATTATTTGGTTATTGCGCAAACCTGCATGGAAATACCGTTTTCATCGCTTGCTGTTACGCTTACCCGTGTTTGGGCGCATTGTGCGCGGCGTGAATACTGAACACTTTGCCAGAACTTTCAGTATTTTAACCAGCAGTGGTGTCACCGCATTGGATGCGATGCGCATTTCTGCTGATGTCGTCGTCAATTTACCCATGCGCGATGCGGTGTTGGATGCCGCAGAACGAGTACGCGAAGGGATGCCGATTAACAAAGCCTTGGAACGTTCAGGTTACTTCCCACCGATGATGGTGTATTTAATCGCCAGCGGTGAAGGTAGTGGTAAACTGGATGAGATGCTCGAACGCGCCGCCACCCAACAAGAACGCGAAACCCAAGCGCGTATGGCAACCCTCATGAGCTTGCTCGAACCGGGGTTAATTTTAATGATGGGCGGTATTGTCACGCTGATTGTTTTATCCATTATGCTGCCAGTAATGGGCGGCATGTCACAAATCATGCATTAAAAAAGCTGGCGAATATTCCCAGCCACTGATTTGCATTTCGTCTGACAAATTCTAACGACTGTAATCTAGCGCGTTGAGCAATGACGTTTCAACGCGCATAGTTATGCCTGACCGTAAGACAAGATTTTTGCAGGTCAATATTAAAATAATGACCGACAAGGACGTTAATCATAATCACTCCGAGACTTTGGGAGCAATACCATGTCCGATAACAGCCTGGCATTCCGCCTAACTGCCGCCCTGTTCTATCAGGAAGCAGAACATCATCGTCAGGGGCTGGCTCAGGAGGTCCGACACGATGAGATTTATATTTACGCGCCTGACTCCGACAGTGCGCACATTGCTGACGTGCTAAAACGCACGGGCATTAAACACTTTATTAACCGCTATGACATAAAGCATATCGCGGGTAAGAAACTGTGCTTTTTTAAACGTTCGGAATTAGCACCACAGCAAATCCAGTTTTTGGTTAATGCGGTGAGTAATGGTGCGGAAGTAGAACCCTTATTGAACTACTTGGATCGTCGTCTCCATTTTGTGGAGGTGGAATTATTACACGGCGACTACTTACTGGATAACAACCTATTTCGCTTGGTATTGGGTAAACATCGCCTGTGGCAAAAGCGCGTTATGGATTTATGCCTCGCACTGCCATTGTTATTACTGACCCTGCCCATTTGGCTGATCACCGCGTTGGCAATCAAACTCGAATCGCCTGGACCGATTTTCTTTCGCCAACGCCGTACAGGGTTATTCAACAAAGAGTTCGACATCCTAAAGTTCCGCTCCATGCGTCAAGATGCGGAAAAAGACGGCGCACGTTGGGCATCACGCAATGACAGTCGCATCACGCGTGTAGGGCAATTCATTCGTAAAACCCGAATTGATGAACTGCCGCAATTGCTCAACGTTCTTAAAGGCGACATGAGTATCATTGGCCCGCGCCCTGAACGCGAAGTGTTTATCCAAGATCTGGAAAAACACATCCCGTTCTACCGTTTCCGCCACATGGTAAAACCTGGGATTACAGGTTTAGCACAAGTGAAATACACCTATGGCGCGTCCATTGAAGATGCAATGTACAAACATCGTCACGATATTTATTACATCAAACACCAAAACTGGTGGATGGACATGAAAATCTTGTTGCGTACCATCAAGATCGTCGTTACAGGACAAGGTGTCTAAACCATCACACGAAAAAATGGCTGGAACAAACCAGCCATTTTTCATACCGCAACACCGAATAATCAGGTAATCACGTCAGCGACTTCACGCCCCGTAAGCTCATGGATACGCGCGATTTGCTCGGCAATCACAATCAAATCCGCTAACGCATCTTGTACATCCAAATCGTGTTGGCTAGGATCTGCTTCATAGCGTTCCAGATACACCCGCAACGTAGCACCCTGCGTTCCTGTGCCTGATAAACGGAAAATCACCCGTGAACCATCCGTAAACAAAATACGAATCCCTTGATTTTTACTGACAGAACCATCAATCGAATCATGGTAAGCAAAATTATCTGCCGTCGCGACAGTCAGGGATTTACCTGTGGGGAACTGTGACTCAAAGATTGTTCCAGCCAAATCGGGCAATAGGTTTTGCAGGTTCGTCATTAACTCATTAGCATCTTTGGCATCAATCGCTTCATAGTCATGACGTGAATAGTAATTACGCCCGTATTCCGCCCAATGCTTGCGCACGATGTTCTCAACCGAATCCTGTTTTTCTGCCAACAGATTTAGCCAGAACAACACGGCCCACACGCCATCTTTTTCGCGTACATGGTTAGAACTTGTGCCAAAACTTTCCTCACCACACAAACTGATCTTATCGGCATCCAACAAATTACCAAAAAATTTCCACCCTGTCGGTGTTTCGTAACTATTGATACCCAATTTCGCCGCCACACGATCCGCCGCTTGGCTAGTTGGCATAGAACGCGCCACCCCAGAAATACCATGACGGAAAGCTGGCACTAACGTCGCATTCGCGGCTAGTACCGCCAAACTATCACTGGGTGTCACAAAGAATTGCTTACCAAGGATCATATTGCGGTCGCCATCACCATCAGAAGCCGCCCCAAAATCCACATCACTATTGCGCCCGTAAACCAAAGCCATTAATTCCTTGGCATGAACTTGATTCGGGTCTGGATGCCCCCCCCCAAAGTCGGCTAAGGGTTCGCCATTAATCACCGTTCCCACAGGTGCGCCTAAACGCTGTTCCAAAATACGTTTGGCATACGGGCCAGTGACGGCGTGCATAGCATCAAAATGCATTTTAAAATCAGGTGATTGCAATAATGCGGCGATTTTATCGAAGTCGAATAACGTTTCCATGAGCGCGAGATAATCCGTTACCGAATCAATCACCTCAACCTTCATGCCTGCCAACTCATACACGCCCAATTTATCGATCTGAATGGGGTTGAGCGGTGCAATGCGGTATTCGTGGATATTTTGCGATTCGGCATAAATCGCTTCCGTAATGCTTTCAGGAGCAGGGCCGCCATTACTGACATTGTATTTAATGCCGAAATCACCTTCGGGCCCACCCGCATTATGACTAGCCGATAACACAATCCCGCCCAACGCTTGGTATTGGCGGATCAGGTTAGAAACCGCTGGTGTGGATAAAATGCCACTTTGCCCCAAAATCACTCGCCCAAAGCCAGCCGCAGCCGCCATGCGCAAAATAATTTGAATCGCCTCACGATTGAAATAGCGGCCATCACCACCTAGCACCAATGTGCTACCAGCAATGCCGTCTAAGGTATTAAAAATAGCTTGTACAAAGTTTTGTAAATAATCCGGCTTTTTAAAATGTTTTACACTTTTCCGTAAACCAGATGTTCCGGGCTTTTGGTCGGTATAAGGTGTCGTTTTTACAATTTGAATAGTCATGGATGACGCTTGCCAGCTAGTTTTTGTTAGGATTCGGGGTTACGCTGTGCGGCTTAATGCGCACACAAACAACCGACATTATGGATTTATGTTAATCAAAGAACAACCCGCTATCCCAGCACCGCGTCCGAAATCTTTCGCCGCCTTGATGGAAATGTACGAAACCAATTACTTACAACTGCGCGTATTATGTGGTGATTTACGCGCCTATCAAAAAGGCGTGGATTACGTTTCCAATCTAGCGGGCAATATTCCGGTGTTATTGCGCATTGAAGAAACCAGCTCACACACCACGACCTTGCTACTGACTTACCGATTTTTGTACAAGGATGAAGAAGTGGATCGTCGCCCCGACATGCGCATTCAAGTCTATCATGATGCACGCCAAGCGGAGGTAATCAGCCATCGTTGCCGATTATCCGATAGTTTAGTGAAATACTGGGGAAAAGACTTAGACACGATGTTACGCTGTCGCTGGCGAATGAATCGTTTTCTGTACAAGTGGACGGGCTATTTACGCCATCAAGGGCATCATTTTAGCTAAAAATGCTGAATGATCATCATCTTTGTATGCAAATATTGTACAAATATCTAAAAATTCCTGTACATTACAATTATGTAATCCTTTTAAGTTTTTAATTATTGTATAACTTTACAAGGTAAAAACGCTTGACTAAGCACCTAGCCATCTCTAAGATACCAACTAGTTCAGTAGGAAATTACCATTAGCGCATAGCAAGGAGTTGTAATTTATGAAACTGTCAACTAAAGGGCGATACGCGGTCACAGCCATGATGGATTTAGCGATTCATGATCATGAAGGGCCTGTAACCTTAGCGGATATTTCCCAATGCCAAGGCATCTCACTGTCTTACCTTGAACAATTATTTGCTAAGTTGCGCACTCATGGCTTAGTCGAAGGGGTTCGAGGACCAGGTGGTGGCTATCGTTTAGGTCGTCCTGCTGATCAAATTAGCATCGCAGAAATCATTAATGCCGTTGATGAAAGCATTGACGTAACACGTTGCCAGGGCAACAAAGATTGCCACGGTGGTGAAAAATGCTTGACGCATAAACTGTGGGAAGATTTGAGTCAACGTTTATATGAGTTTTTAGATGATTTGACCCTAGCACATTTCATTCAACGCCCAGGGGTTCGTGAAGTCTCACGCCGCCAAGACACCATTGCCAGCCGCATTGCGACCATGTTCCCCCCACGCCCCAACATCAGCCACCTATAAGCGTCAACACATGCCGAATCATACAGCCCCTAACAGCACCAAACCGGAGAGAATCATCACTCCGGTTGTTCATGTGGCATATCAGGCAGGAATTTTCTCATGCATGATACTTCGCGCATCCAACTGGTGCAGTTCTAAAATCGGGTGAATCTGTAACAGCGTCAGTGTGCCCAAACTACGGTCACTCACCAAAGCCGCTCCTGTGTCGATGTAATAAACGTTCGCAGTGTGCAATGGCGTACTCATTGGCGTATGACCGAATACCACGAGATCAATACCATCTACCGGAACAGTACGTCCCAACATTCTGAAATACTTATAACGATTGCGTGACCACAAAGCATATTCCTTCATATCGCCATCGCTACCCAACGACTGCACAAACTTCACCCAGCTTATGCCTGTTGGAATGTCTGCATGGACAATCCCCACCTGACCAATTGCGGTGGACACCTCAAAAGCTAATGGCAATTGCTCCATGACTCGTCGGATGCGTGGTCGCGCAACGCTAGGCACATGCTTCCACCATGCCCCACCGTTATAACGCACCCAGTTTTCATAGACTGAGGCATCATCACACGCATCAATCAACATACGCTCGTGATTACCCATAATGGCATGAAACCACGGGTAATTTAGAAATTCGACGGCACGATGGGATTCATAACCACGATCAATTAAATCACCTACTGAAAAAACACGATCACACTCTGGGTCAAAATTTACCTGAGTCAGCAGACGCTCAAACGCGGTGAAACACCCATGAATATCACCGACAACGAAATCACGCCCGCACGAATTTTTTCCAAAAAATTTGAAGGGTGTGTAGGACATGTTCACATTCCGCATACTACATTACCAAACATTAGCCAGCTTATTTCCATAAGGGTTTGATTAAACTTTATTACAACACCCAAGACACTAGCTCCCATAAGCAGACCTACAAAGACACGATAAGTCGGCTTATTACAATTTAACATTAGCCTATTTTTACCTAGAATGCCTAAATTTATTTTCAGAAAGCAGCGGATTTTACTATTAATTTTTTTTATTTAAAATGATATTTTTTAATCCATCATCCTTTGTGTTAAGCTGCCTGCTTTGTATTCAACCTTAACATCCGTCCATTCGCTTTTAATTATTAAAGTTATGAATAGCAGTGAAAAACGTCAGTTATATCGGGTCATTATTAAAGTCATGGCTTGGTTTGGGATTTTCGTCTTGATGATGGTATTTTTACGCAGTTGCTTTTGGTAATGGCAAGTAAACGTCATAACGCACTGCTTTGCCACTGATCACAAATGCAGGCGCGGTAGCGGCAAGCAATGGTGCAAGTCGCGGACGCTTCACCACAACGCGGTGTTTTGCCCGCACCCTAGCACAAGCCAGCAGTTCATCACCGTCTGAATCCCCCCCCACCACGTCGTGGAAAAAGCGCATTTCTTTTTGCACCAGTGCTGACTTTTGCCGCTCAGGGAACATGGGGTCGAGGTAGATTACATCGGGATAAGATGCGATGGGAAGATCATTCAGCCAGACGTGTGAATCTACCTGATACAAGGTCATGCGTTGCACAATGGCCTGTAATTCAGGGTCATCCGAGGCTTTAGCACGCTGCAAGCCATCGGCTAATAGAGCATGAACGATTGGCGAACGTTCTAGCATTACCACACTGCAACCCAAGCTCGCCAGCACAAACGACTCGCGCCCTAAACCTGCCGTTGCATCAACAACGTGCGGGTTTTTATGCTTGTGCAAACCAACGGCTTTGGCAATGTCTTGCCCTTTGCCGCCGCCAAATTTCAGGCGATGCCGTGCTTTGCCTTCGACAAAATCCACGAATACCGCACCGACTTTCGGATCAGCGGTATCATGCAATTCCAGACGCTCGGCAGTTTGCACGAGCTGGTAACGCTCACTCATGCGAACTTAGTAATGCGGGGGCGGGGTTTCTTCCGCCTGTGTTGCAACAAGGGAAGCACTCATGGATTTCATACGCTCTTTCATTTGCTCCAATTGCAGCATGACTTGGCGCATTTCCTGTTGTTGTAGGTAAAACTGGTGGCTTAATGCCTCCAGCATTTGCTCTTGTTCCATGAACAACAGTTCGAGTTTTTCCAAGCGTGCTTCCGTGTTGCTAGTCATGTTTAACGACCTTTATTTGCCGCAATGCGCATCCGCAAGGCATTCAATTTAATGAAACCTTCCGCGTCTTTTTGATTGTACGCGCCGCCGTCATCGTCGAACGTTGCAATACGCGCATCGAACAAGCTATCGTCTGATTGACGGCCTGCAACCGTGACCGCACCTTTGTACAATTTCATACGCACCACACCATTGACGTAAGTTTGTGACTCGTCAATCATGGTTTGCAGCATTTTGCGCTCTGGACTCCACCAGTAACCGTTGTAAATCAGCTCAGCGTATTTCGGCATAATGCTGTCTTTCAGGTGCGCGACTTCACGATCCAAAGTCAGGGATTCAATCGCACGGTGCGCAGGTAACAAAATCGTGCCGCCGGGGGTTTCGTAACAACCGCGTGATTTCATACCGACGTAACGGTTTTCTACCAAGTCCAAACGCCCGATACCGTTCGCGCCACCCAGTTTGTTCAGCGTTGCTAGAATCGTTGCTGGCGACATGGCTTGACCGTCTAATGCCACTGGGTCGCCACCTTGGAAGGTGATTTCAACGTAAGTCGGTTGGTCGGGGGCAGTTTCGGGGGAAACGCTCCAACGCCACATATCTTCTTCGGCTTCAAACCACGGGTCTTCTAATGGGCCACCTTCGTAAGAAATGTGCAGTAAGTTGGCATCCATTGAGTAAGGGGATTTTTTACCCGCTTTTTTGAAGTCGATGGGGATGTCATGCTTTTCTGCGTAATTCATCAGGGCTTCACGCGAGTTTAAGTCCCATTCACGCCACGGAGCGATGACTTTTACACCCGGTTTCAGCGCGTAAGCACCCAGTTCAAAGCGCACTTGGTCGTTGCCTTTGCCTGTTGCACCGTGGGAAATGGCATCCGCACCCGTTGCATTGGCAATTTCAATCAAACGCTTAGCGATTAAAGGACGCGCAATGGATGTACCCAGCAGGTATTCGCCTTCGTAAATGGTATTGGCGCGGAACATGGGGAACACGTAGTCGCGCACGAATTCTTCGCGCAGGTCTTCAATGTAAATTTCTTCGGGTTTTACGCCCATTGCCAGTGCTTTTGCGCGTGCTGGCTCGACTTCTTCGCCCTGACCGATGTCAGCGGTGAAAGTGACGATTTCGCATCCGTAGTTTTCTTGCAGCCAACGAACGATGATGGAAGTATCCAAGCCGCCGGAGTAGGCAAGCACGACTTTCTTAACTGACTGTGCCATGTCGATGTTCCCGTTAGGTAATACGAAACGGGCAATTATATGCTGGCTGTGCCGCTAACAACAACGCCGAATGCCATCCCACTTGCGGCTTTGTTCACGCCTAAAATAATCTTTGCGGTTTAACGGAGTTTCATCAGGATGATAAACTGCACAATGCTGCAAATAGCGTTCATACGCATCATCGCCAGAAACGTGGCGCACATAACGCCACGCTCCTTGCCAGATTCGCTTTAGCACATATAACCACTGCGCTTTGCTTAACATGGCATACTCCTAATCGCGCACCCAATCTTCCACCAAACGGCTCGGTTCGTGCGCCGATTCAGCTA
>CAZEQX010000030.1:0-20013 GCA_964514635.1 uncultured Thiothrix sp. | reverse complement strand
AAAGACCTAACCGTTCAGATTAGAACTCAGTAACAACACCAACAACCGCTTGAGTTGTTTTGTCGTTAGTGGTGCTGTCCAAGTCGATGTTTTTGTCTTCGTTCAGCAACAGGTAGGTAGAAGTTTTTTTACCGAGGCTGTAGTCAACACCCAGAGTAGTTTGCTTCTCTTTTTGACCAGTTGGTTTGAATTTGCTCTCACCGTAACCTACTTTCAGAGTAGCAGCACCAGTTTTGAAACCACCAGCAACATAGGCATTGTCAGTTTTGTTACCAGTAGCGGTATCTTTAACTTGCTCAACAACCATGTTAGCGAAGTGACCAGCTTCAGCTTTATAGCCTAAACCTAAGTTGGTCATTTTCTTAGTAGCTTGAACCGCAGTGTGACCCAAACCAGCGTAGATAGGACCATTGCTGTAGTTGACTAACATGGAGTTAGCATCTTTACCACCGTCAGTATCTTCAGCACTGATGTCAGTAGAGTGAGCAGCAGCAACGCCTACAGGACCAAATTTGCCGATGTAGGCAACAACGTTGTCAACACGTTGACCATCTGCTTCGATGATGTTGCTCATGTCAGCATAACCATCAGCGAATGCGTCTAAACCAGCGGTAGCCAATTTAGCTGGAGTGTCATGACGACCAACACGAACTTCACCGAAGCCGCCTTTAACACCAACGAAAGTGTTACGAGCGTTCAGAGTTTTAGCAGTAGCGCTAGTACCGTTGTCGCCGTCCAAGTTCAGACCGTATTCAACACCGTAAGTAGCACTCAGGCCGTTATCCAGTTCAGTAGAACCTTTAACACCAATGCGAGAGTTGTGGCTTTCCACAACCATTTCTTTGTTACCATTGGTTTTTACTTGACCAGCAGAAGCGTGTAATTTGCCGTACAGAGTAGTTTCAGCCATAGCAGCAGGTGCAGTTAAAGCAGCAGCCACAGCGATTGCAAGCAGTTTTTTCATGAGTCGACTCCTATTTAGAAGGTTTGTCCTGTCATTAACGTTTAAATTCGATTTGTTCAATCTGACGGAATGTATTTATACATTCCTTACCAGACTCTTGCAACAGGTATTTTGCAATTACGCTACAAAGTTTAGCGAACTTGTTGCAGAAATGCCACATTCTTTGCGCACCGAAGTGAAAAATTATGACGGGCGGAATTTTGATTTGTTTTTCAACAAGTCAGCAGGGTCATGAACGGATAGGCAAAAGACTGTACCACAACAATAACCCCAGAATACTGGTAGTATAGATGCAACAAAGCCACAGAAGTAGAATTTCTGTGGCTTTTTGCTGTAAAAACTCGATTGTTTGCTTGAGCAAGCTCTGCGAGTAATACGAAAGATTAACGTTTGGAGAACTGAGTCGCGCGGCGTGCTTTGTGCAAACCGACCTTCTTACGTTCAACTTCACGCGCATCACGAGTCAGGAAGCCTTCGGCTTTCAGTGTGCCACGCATCGCTTGATCGTATTGCAGTAATGCGCGAGCGATACCCAAACGGATAGCACCAGCTTGACCTGTAATACCACCACCTGTAACGGTGATGTTTGCATCAAATTTGTCAGTCATTGCCATCAAGTTTAATGGTTGGCGCACGATCATGCTGCCAGTTTCACGACCAAAGAATTGATCCAGTGGTTTGCCATTAACAACGATGTTACCGCTACCAGCACGCAAGAAAACGCGAGCGGAGGAAGATTTGCGGCGACCAGTTCCGTAGTATTGTGTTTCAGCCATGTTTAATCCTGCCCGAATTAGAAGTCCAGCGTTTGCGGCTGTTGTGCTTGATGGTTATGCTCTGTACCTGCGTAAACTTTCAGTTTACGGAACATTGCACGACCCAATGGGTTTTTAGGCAACATGCCTTTAACAGCCATTTCAATAACACGACCTGGTGCACGTTGTTGCATTTTTTCAAATGTGAACGCACGCATGTTACCGATATGACCAGTGTGGTGGTAGTAGGTTTTGTCTTTGGCTTTGTTACCAGTGATCCCTACTTTATCCGCGTTAAGAATGATGATGTAATCACCTGTATCAACGTGGGGGGTGTATTCCGGCTTGTGCTTTCCACGCAAACGCCGGGCAACTTCGGTGGCCAGGCGGCCCAGCGCCTTGCCTTGGGCATCCACGACATACCAATCGCGTTTGACCTCAGCCGGCTTTGCACTGAATGTTTTCATCTTGCTCAATCCACTTCTGTCTGTTTTTGCCGATCTACCCCAACACCACTAACAACACCGTTAACAGTCGGGGTTACAAAGAAACGCGGGATTCTAGGGGAAACAGAGACTTTTCTCAAGTCTTTGACGGTTTCCTCTGTTAAAAAACCTATAACCCCAACAGGTTGCCACTTAATCGCTGGGGGAGTCCAGCTCGTTTGCCAATAAGCTTTTTGCAAGCTAATCCAACAACATAGGCCAATAGGCAACTGCTGATAACGCTTGCCCAGCTTAAATCCCATTAATCGCACCAACGTTTGTAAAGCAGCAAACGGCAACAGCCAAACGCAATGTTGCTGCAAATAAGCGATCAAAGAGCGGACGTAAGCACCAGCTTCGCGATCCGGCGGTGCGCCACACGTTCGTAATAGTGCCTGTTCCGAGGCATGAAAAACACCAATATCAAAATAGCGACGAAATGTCTGCCACAAAGTGTAACGGTGTGAATGTTCTACCGTGCTATCCGCCGCGTACACGCATTTCCAGCCTGCCAACAACAGCCGTGCAGCGACATAGCTATCTTCACTTACGATAATGTGATCAGGAAACCCACCAATACTGCGTAAGGCGCGTGTACGGTACACCGCATACACATCAGAAGCAAATGCTGCACGATACCCCAACGTTTTAAAGCTGCTCCGGTCACGCACCGACATTAGCGCAGGATAAGTAAAGCCTCGTGCGTGACGTTCTAACCACCCTGCATCAGCGCGTGGCAAATGCCGACCATACGCCATGCCAACGTGTTCATCCACAAAATGTGCCAAAATCGTTGCCAATGAATCCGGCTGTTTCAGAATCGCATCTTGCGTGAGAAACACCAATAAATCCGCATCGGGGCAACATTCCGCCGCAAGTTGGCGCGTGCCACCATGATTAAACTGGCTGGGATGAATAGTATGCACCACCCAACCTGCTTGGCGTGCTAAGGTAACGGTTTGGTCCTCTGATGAGGAATCAATCACCACATAGTGTCCTGCTTGCACGGTTTGGCATTGGATTGCAGCCAGCCATTCCGCCCACAATTCGCCCGCATTGCGAGTCAGCACGATCACCGCCACATCTGGACGTGAAATTGTTTTTATCATTGTGTCGCCTTTCATGTTGTAGGCAATACTTAATTAGGCAAACAACAGCAGTGCCAAATTGGCTAACTTATTTTGTTTAAACAAGCGATGCCGCATGATCTGCTGCCGTCGTTCCCAGCCCCGTAAGTGACGTAACTCTGCTAAAGCTTCAACCAATTTGAAATCGTCCAAGGTTAAGCGTTCACCATAACGGTGTAAAAACGCCTCCGCTTGCAAGCTCCATGCGCGGATGCGCGGTTCTAATCCGCCCTTTAACCCTGTCACTTCCGCCCCCAACTGATTCTCCCCATGCTGACGATACAAAATCAATGGGTGAGGAAGCGCCTGAATACCCCCAAACCACGCACAAACCAACGCCAACCAACGGTCATGCTGCATGGCTTCGACAGGTGCAGGAAATGCGAGGCTCGCCGCCGCCCGATTAAATAGCACTGCGCAACCCGTCACCACATTATTCAGCAAGTAGGCCTGACGACGTTGTGCCACATCAAATTGGCGATAATCCCAAAACGATACAGCGCGTAAATGTTGCAAGGCATCCACTACCGCCAAATCACAATGCACCAGCAAAGGTGTTTGTATCCCGTGTTCTGCTTCTAGCTGTTGTAGGGCTGACAATTGCAATTCAACTTTTTCTGGCAGCCAAATATCGTCTTGGTCACAAAACATTAAATAAGGGGCAGCACTGGCTTGTACCAATTGACTAAAACTTTGGGTACTTCCCAAATGTTCGCCCCCCACTTGTAGCAGTGCGACTTTTTCTGGGTACAGCGCCTGCCAATCCAGTAAAATACGCAAAGTACGATCACACGAGCCATCATCGCGAATTAATAATTGCCAGTCGCTGAACGTCTGCCGTTTTAATGACTCCAGCAGTTCAGGCAACCATTGCGCACCATTCCACGTCGCTAACAAAATTTGAACTTTGGCCACTGACATAGCACCACCCTGACCTACTCTAGCCAGTGTAACCACCATTTTGCGGCGGAACGATCCAGCACAAATAGGCGTATACGATGTCCATACCATGCTAATAATGCCTTTCCACCGGGACTGAAACAGCGTCCCCGCCCAGAGGAAAAGCGAAAGGCTAATGCATAGCCAAATAATTTGGTCGGGCTAAGTACCATGATGAAATCCCCTCGCACGAAATACTTATTGTTGTTACTGTCGATTTCAATGGCGTACTGCCATTCCATCACTTATCCACGGAATGCAAATACGCAACCCGTAACGCAAAATTCGGCAACCCTGTCGGCATTTTATCCAACAATGCGTAACGCCAAGCAGCGATACGCATATCATCCAACAACCGACGCGGACGCAGTAAATCACGCAATCCCAGCGCACGCTTGCCCAATTCCAAAACGTGATCGTGCCCAAAATCTTCGGTATGCACCAAACGGGTCAATTCGCGAGTTTCCTCACTGGTTGGATACACAACTGCACGTTCCAAAATCCCATGTACATACGGCAATAGTTGCTGACTGGCATACCCTGTTAATTGCTGCACAGCGCGATAATGTTCCCAATGGCACAATATCCCTTCCTGCATTCGCGCAACGGAAGCATTACAACGCAACTCGGCTTGACGATCTGCCGCGCTATCGTGTTTCAAAATTGGCTCGATACGCCCATTACGTTCTTGATAACCGACGGTTGTCGCTTCGGGTGAACGTGCACCTTGTTCAAAGATTTCTTCAAATTCGGCTGGAATCCGCTCACAAGCATTGCCACGACGGGAATCGTGCACAATACCTTCGCACACATTATTGTCACCAAAATCCGCGTATAATTTCGGCACAAACGCGAAGTAGTAGCCAAACAAATGCGGGAAGTCTGGACGCGCCCCAAACGCTTGTTTGAGGAATTTCTGCACCGTACCGTTCCAACCAATATCCACCAAAGCAATGCGTTGATGGCTAAAGAAGCCTACTTGTTCCAAATAGCGTTCCAACAAGACTTTATGTTGACTACCGACACGCCGCACAATCGCCTGCACATTTTTGTCTTTGAGGAAGTTGTGCAAACGTGTGTCCTGCCAATTGGTAATCGGTTCGGCAAAACGGTTAAAGCCATGTTCCTTGGCTAATGCGCTCAATTCGTTTTCCGGCAAACCGTAAACCTTACAGACCGAAGCCAATCCTTCTTGTTTGGGATTGTAAAAAGCCACCACGACCTGTTCGTGCGTTAAACCCTCTGCTACCGACGCAGCCGTAATCACTTTGCGCGATAAATACACATACTCCGATGGTACTTGCGCTTCGACTTCGCGGTACATGCGTTCAAAGATATAACCATCGCGGGCAACGAACAGCAGTTTTTCAATGCCTTGTCCATTGCGTGCTTGACGCTGTAAGCGTTCCTGCAAACCCTGCATGAACACACTGAACGCAGGTCCTAATACATCGCGTCCATAACGGAAAAAGAAATTACGCGGGTTCAAACTATCATCTTGCTGGATACGGGTTTGCACAGTTTCAAAGAAATAGCGTCCCATCCAAATCCCACCGCGCTGCGCCATTTTACCGGATAGGGCTAAACGTTCACGGCGACGTAAATCCTTTTTCTCATACAACCACACGCCTTGGATGCCTTCCTTGCACGCCACGCGCCGATCCGAAACCGGATTATCACCAATGTGAACAACGTGTTGTGCTTGCATGTCTTGTCTTTGCAACATGCGACGGAATAAACGCCCTGAATATTTGCCTTCTTTGTAATCGGCAGAAACGTATAGGTTATCGAAGTAATCCAACAAACCTTTACGCCCCAATAATTCACCAAGCAAATCGCTATTGAGGTACATGTCAGAAACCGCGACGATCTTCACGCCCTGTTCACGCACCCAATCCATGAACACTTGCGCATCGGGTTTGATGTGTAAGGCTGCGTTTTCTAATGACAGCTCGGTTTGACAGATAAAACGCCCCAATTCCATATCGGGGGCTTTAAACAAATTGTCCACCCAGCGCGGCACGAGTTCGATATAACGGCATTCGTGGTCCAAACCACCCGCAGCGGCTTCGGCACGCAGGGTTTGTTCCGCGTGTTGCCGTGCTTCCCATACCAAATTGGGTGCTATCCCCACCTTTTTGCTCACTTCACGGCATACCGCGTGTTGCACAACCACGGGCGGCTCGACACAACGTGCTAGTAAGGTGTCGAAAATATCCAACGACACTAAACGCACTTGACCGGATGCAATGCGCGGCTCTAGCCAATTACGGATTTTCTGCCAATCACGCATAATGAGTTTTTCAGGCATAACGTACCCCCATAAAAAGCTGCCAAATACGGCGCAGTGGTGCTAATAGGCTTTCCCCCAAACGAAAAGCGCGACTATTCAGTAATTGTGAATATTGTTGTTGTGCTTGATGCAGTAATTGGTCGCGTTCGGCGATCCACGCATCGCGCTCAGCAATCCAGCGGTCACGGTCTGTCAGCCAGATTTGCTGTTGTTGCAGGTGTTGTTGTAATTGCTGAATCAATTGCCCACGTTCGTCTAACCAAGCATCGCGTTCGGCAATCCACTGATCACGATCAGCAATCCAATGTTGTTGTTGCGTCATGTACTGTTGCAGATCACGAATAGCGTGATCACGTTCGGTAATCCATGCATCACGCTCACGAATCCACTGTTCGCGGTCAGCAATCAATGGCATTAACTCTTGTTCTTTTTGCACTAACCGCTGATGCACAACCGTTAGCCATTCCTCGCCCGTGTAACGGTACAAATCCTGTAATTGAACCTGTAAACCGCGTAATCGCGCTGGATTCAAAGCATTAGCCAACCGTGGTAAATACGCCAATAACAATTGCATGTTTTCGGCAATCGCTGCTAAAGGCTTCTCACGGATGGTATTACGGTCATGCAAACGATAGCCTAGCAACTTTTCACCAGATAAAAATTGCAGCCTAAATCCTGCCAACCATACCCGCAGGGCGTAATCGTAGTCATGAACATAACGCCAATCATCAAAACCACCAACCTGCTGATAAACCGTGCGCGAGAAGAAGAAATTTGAGGTGGTAATCAAAAAGTTACCACGCAAAAAACTCGCTGCAAAATCTTGGTGGGTAGCAAAATCCTGTTTTAGCCCATCAAACCACGCCACCCAATGCGGTTCTCGCGCTTCTTTGGCATGGGAATCGGCATCCAATACCGCCACATCGCTCGCTAGAAAGTCATAGCCTTGGGTTTGCGCGACATGCAGTAGCCGCGCAAGGCGGGTTGAGTCCCACACATCATCGGAATTGAGAATGGTTAAGTAGTCACCCGTAGCTAATTGCAAACCTTGGTTAATGGTTGCGGGTGCGCCTTGATTGTGTTCATGCCGAATGCACTGAATGCGTAAATGCGGCTGCATCCGTTGTAACGATTGTAGGTGATTCTGCAACACTGCCCACGAGTTATCGCAGGAAGCATCATCGATAATCAGCAGTTCCCAATCGTTGTAAGATTGTTCAACTACTGAGTCAATCGCTTCACACACCCAACGTTCATGGTTATAAACAGGTAGGATAATGCTGATTTGGCATTTCCCCTGTTGATCGTGCTTCACAAAATTTCCTCAATGTTATTGTTATTATTACAATTTGTTGGAATCGAGTTTAACAAGCTTGAGTGAATCGCGCCTGAATGCTGCGCCATAGGTTTGCAGCTTGGCGTAATAACCGCCAACTGCGCGTCGCGTGAACCCGCTCTAACTCAGCCTGTGTGCGTTGCAATTCACCATGCAAATATTCCCACGTCTCCCACGATGCAGCCAATGGCTTGATCGGCAAACGTGGCGATGCCTCAGGAAATAACATTTCCAAATCGTGTAATACAGACTCAGCGGTGAGCGGTGTTGCCGCGAGAATAAACTGATAAGCCACCGCATCAGGCGTGTGAAAGACTTCCATCACCTGTGCTGTTGGTTCAAGCCCCGCCTGTTGTAAATACCGCGCAATGACCGTATCTGGCATATCGTGTTGGGTATAATCGACTTCCAACACTTGATACCCCGCCTGTTGCAACAATGTGTACAAACTCGTTAGCGTGAAAAAACGCAAATGCGTAGTATCCAAAATGCCGTTAGATTCGTATTCAAACTGCCCATTCAGCAATTCCAAACGCACTGAAGCATGTGCAATATTCGGCACGGATAACAACAAACGTCCATTGGGGGCTAATAAGCGTTCTAAACGGTGCAGTAAATCGCTGGGATTTTTCAGGTGTTCTAACACATCAACCAAGGTGATTACGTCAAAAGCGTGATCCTCAAACGGGGTCAAACTGTCGGCCTGTTCTAAATCCGCAACGTGAACTTGCGTGCAATACAAACGCGCTTGTTGCACCGCTTGCGCATTGTGATCAACGCCCACGATGCTGGCTTGGCAAAACTCACGCAATAATTGCGACATACTGCCATCACCACACCCTAGTTCTAGTACTCGTGCCTGTTTTGGTACACGCTTAACAATCTGCGTATGGGAATGGTTATCGTGTAACGGGAAATCGTGCAAAGAAACATCATGCAGCACCACCATCATGGGTTATCCTCATTATTATTGTTGCATCCGTATCAGGCGGAATGTTCCAACAGTGGTAACGCTGCCCACAACCACCATTGCCCTGCGTGTTCGTGGATACGTTGTGCCAATTGCGTTGCCAGCGTGCGCATAAAAGTGCGCTCATCATAGGCTTGCGGCTCTAACGCGGCACTGTATTCCGCACAAACCCGCCCCCCGCCTAATTCACGCATGAAAAACGGAATCACCACCGCTTGCGTTTTCTTTGCCACGCGATAGATACCTGCTGGTAGATCAATACTAACGTTAAAGAAAGGGACTGTCACGCTGCCACGATGGGCATTTAAGTAGGGCACATCAAAGATCAAGGTAATCAGGTGTTCATCCAACGCACGGTATAGGGGGCGTAAATCATTGCCTTCCACCAAAAAAGGACCACCGAGCACCTGTTGCAAACGCTGCAACTTCCACAAGCGAAAACGGTATTCAGCAGGGTGCAAACCGTGAATATTGTCGTTACCACCATCACGCGTAATCGTTCCGGTAGTAAAGCCACGTTCACGCATTGCCGCACCCGCCAACCAAAAACGCCCGAAATGCCCACCCGTGAGCAACACGCGCTTACCTTCCCACCGTGCTGCTTCGACTACCTCAAAATTGTGTAAGGTAACGACTTCATGCAAGGGTTGATGCGGCAAATACCAAGTATCTAACGCTTCTTGCTCCACCATGCGGTAATAATCCTGCAACCATGTTTCCAACGTCGCTGCCGAAGCAGCAGGAAACACACGCTGCATTTGTTGGCGAATAATGGTTTCTTCGCCCGCCCGTTTACGCCGAAACCACGCGGCTTGTTGTGCCGCCAACGCATAACCCCAACGGGGCGGTAATCGCGCATAAGTGGGGAATAATACATCGTAACGCACCGCAAAGTGTTCAGGACGTAAACTTGATAAATAGCGCATCATGAATTTCCCCCTTGCCAAGTGTGTGGCAGCCACACCATTCCCACCCCTTGGGCTTGCGTGGTTTGTTGCACGCGAAAATGGCAGCAACGTTCGCGCGAGTCGTAAACGTGCAAACCGCTGGCATCAATCAGCCACACTTCCAAACAATATTCGCCAGACAATAACGGCAAGGATTCGATCACCAAGCGCGTGTGCAAAACGCCATTGCCCGTGTCATGCAAGGTTGTACCATCGTGCAACGTGCTCATTCCCGCGCATTGTTGTTCATCATTACGCCGAATCACAATGCCAACGTGAACATCGCTTAACGGGCGTTCACCGCGACTGGCTCGTACTTCCACCGCAAATGGGTCATGGGTTTGGTAACAGTCACGATTGAGGGTTACAGATAGCAGAGAAACCCCTCCTGCATCCCCCTTTTCAGGGGAGGAATGAGAACGCTCCCCAGTCACATTTCGACTACGCACGGCATCTTGATAGGCATCGACGACTTGTTGTGCTGCACCGATCAGGCGAATTTTGCCCTGTTCTAACCACACGGCTTGGCGACACATTTCACGCACTTGATAGAGGTTATGCGAACAAAACACCAAGGTTGCGCCCCCGTGCAAAATCGCACGCATCCGATCCAGCGATTTCTTTTGGAAGTATTGATCCCCAACCGATAAGGCTTCATCAACGATCAAAACTTGCGGCTCAATCACGGCTGCCACCGCAAACACCAAACGCACTACCATACCGCTGGAATAGGTTTTCACGGGCTGGTGGATAAAGTCGCCCAATTCCGCAAATGCCAACACATCGGGTAAGACGGCGGCGATTTCAGCCTGATCCAAACCGCGTAATGCCAACCCCATCCGCGCATTTTCCAAACCGCTGAACTCGCCTTGCAAACCTGTTCCCAGTTCCAGCAAGGCTGAACACCGCCCCCGCACCGTACACACGCCTTGCGACGGGGGTAAATTACCCGCGAGTAACCGCAGCAAAGTACTTTTACCCGCACCATTGTCACCAACAATACCAAGGGAATCGCCCGCCGCCACTTGCAAAGAAACCTCATGCAATGCATGAAATGCCGTGTGCTGCGGTTGGCGTGTCAACCATTCCCATAATGCCGCTCGCGGGCTGGCGTATTGCCGATAAGTAACGCTGACTTGCGCTAATTGAATCGCAGGTGCGGTCATAGCACATACCTCGCACGCGGCATCAATCGCTGAAATAGCAGGATTGCCAGAGCACATAACATGCCAGCGATTACCATTAAGGCCATGCAATTCATCACCGCGACCTGCCCGCCTAATAGCGCGTCACGGTAGGCTTGCACCAAATGCGTCAAGGGATTCCACCAGAACCAGCTTTGCCAGCGTTCAGGCACTTGCGTTAGGGGGTAAACAATCGGTGAAACCAATAGCAATACCGTCATGAGCGGCGGCATCAATTGACGTAAATCGCGCAAAAACACGCCCAAAATCGCCAGTGTGTAACTGCCTGCCAATGCCAGCAATAAACGTGTGATTAAAACGAGCGGATAATACATTAGCCCTTGCGCGTGCCATTGCCCTGTCGCCATCAACCATCCGCACAGCAATGCCACCGACAGTAATTCCACCAATAACGACGTTGCCACGGGTAATAAGGGCAAAATGCTCGCGGGTAATGGCGTATTCATCAGCAAATCACGTTGCTCCAGCAGAACGCTTGGCGCACGGGTAAGCACTTCTGCCAAAGCATTGAACAGCATTAACCCAGCAAACAATGTCAGGGCAACCGGATGATCCCCCGTTTGGGACGTGACAGCAGGAAAACGTACAGCAAGAATTTCCCCAAATACCAGCGTGTACACCAACAACATGAACAGCGGTTGCGCAATCAACCACAGCCCACCTAACAACGTTCCTGTATAACGCAGTCGCACATCACGGCGGAATAATTGCCACACTAACGTCAGGTAAGTACGCGCGGTGTTGTGCATGGTGTTTCCTCACATACCGTTAGCCTTGGGTAAAACCGTCTCGGAAGTCGCTGTTTGAGTTTCCTTAAACTGCGTTTTGAGTTTATCCAACACCACTTGCTGATTATCTTCGCGGTAAGATTTGGCTAATTCCCCCACGATTGCGTCTTTTACTTGCTCGAAAGGCATGGTTTGTGGCTCTTTGCGATCCAAAAACTGCAACAGATAAGCCACCTGACGCTGAATCACCACATCGCTCAACGCATGAGCAGCATTCAAACTTAAAGCCGCCTCATAAATCGCATCAGGTTTCTGCCCTTTGGCAAACCATTGGCTATCGCCTTCGGTTAAACGTTTTTCAGGGTCAGTGCTGTGCGTTAAAACCGCCGCTTTGAAATCCAACTGACCGCGTTGAACCTGTTCACGAATAGTCATTAACTGCTGGCGAATCGCCGCCTCTTGCCCTTCGGGAATAGCCATTTCCAAAACACGCACACGCAAACGCAACGGCTGGCGATAATCGCGTTCCAAACGTGCATTGTAAATTTCTTCGGCTCGTGCGGCAAAGTCCGGCATTCCGGCACTAGCAGCATGTTCTAATGCCATTCTCGCCAATTGTTCTTTGCGAAATTGGCTCATCAGCAAACGAAACTGAGGACTTTTATCCAGACCTTTGGCTTCACCTTGTTTGACCAGCGCATTGCGGATAAAAGCATCTTCTGGCGAAACCTTTGGATTCAATGGCGTGGTATCGCTATAGACAGCTCCCACCAAGCCGACTGACAATACACATCCTAGTAATAATTGATATAAGCGACGCAGCATAAGCACCAGCATTTTCATAACAGCCAAACCCTAGGCAATGCGTTCTTGCCTAAACCCCAAAACCGCAAAGGGTGCTGGAATGGTGAGACACCACCCCAGCAAGCAGCGCAAATTAAGAACTAATCACGCTGAATTTTGTGTGGTAATGCGTCACCAAAGCGTGCATGTGCATTTTGGCTAACATTACCTTCAATAAAGGCGACACCTGTTGCTGGTACACCTTTGTACACACCACTAGCAGCAGTATAAGTACTTGGCGACGCGCTATACGCTTTGGCTGATTTGAAACCATCCGCTAAGCTGTAATCAGGGAAGGAAATACGCGCCCAACCACTAACAAATGCCCCAACACTGACGCTTTGTTTAGAACTACTGGACAACACTGTACGCGCTGAATCATAGGACGGGTCGCTGGTTTTGAAGCTGATAACGTTCACTTCACGATTCAGCAAACTGGAATCGCTGGTTTCCACATTGCCCATGCCAATCGGTGGAGAAAAACCAAAGGAATCATCACTGTTGTCCGTTGAACCAGACGACCAATCGGCACGGCCTTCTTCGCGGTCGAAGATTCCGTTTTCAAAGCTTGCCACGACATCGGTACTTTTGGCGTGAATACCGTGTTTTTTCATTGGCATAGTGATAACCCAGTCCGTATGACCATCATAACCATCGGTAGGGTCGAGGAAGTATTCGTTCATCAAATGCGGAGCTAACAACGCATGTGCAACAGGATAAGGGTTGACACCACAGGCTGGCGTGAGTGCATCACCATCGTTCAAGCAAGTATCCGTAACGGTGTTCCACTCTGTTACGACCAGTTCGCTTTCACCTGTGGCTTTTTTCACCATAACGCTACTGGTATTCACGTCACCTGATGCTAACGACGGCAGTAAGAAGTTATTCACATCGTCTGGGCGATAGTGTTGCGCTTTGGTGCTGTAGTTATCAATCGCCACAGGGTCAACCGCAAACGCTGAACCTTCCGCAACGTTTAGCACTGCCGAAGAACCGAATAAACCGCCTGTTGGTGCTGAAATCCCGCCGCCTGTTGTAAAGACACCACCTTTTTTCCAAGCAGTTTCCACCGCTTTACAGTCAGAAGGTTTACCATTGTTATGTAAAACACCAGCAGCTACAGTAGCGTCGCTAACCACACCCATTTCGATAATTTCGACGTAACCTTCGCGGGTATCGGCAGCAGTGACATTTTTGTACAAATTGTGCCCTGTGAATGGCACGGTCGCTTCACACTTACCATCTTCACAAGAAGCCAGTGCAGGTAGGGTACAAGTGCGGTCACTGGTTGTCAGCGAGCCAACGGTATTCCCATTGCCATCATCACCCGCTTTGATGCTACCTGTCCAAATATCCTCAGGAGACATGTAAATGTTAAAATCCAAAATGTCGTTACTGTATTTACCTTCGCGGAAACGAATTTTCACCGCTTTGGTTTGATCCGTGGAGTTGACCAAGTTAATGTTAGTAACGTAACCATCTTGCGCATTAAAGTAGGGGAATACGAGAACCTGCCCTGTGCCGTCAGGGTTCACATGCACAGCTTGTGCGCTGGTTACTATCCCAACGACCCCCAAAATGCCAGCAGTCACACTGATGGCAACTTTATTCTTGTTAAACACTTCCGTGCCTCCTGTTGTAGCTTTTATGTATTGTTAACGGAGTAAAAATAATAGCTGCATTGTTCGCTTATCGTTTTTTTGTTATTTGACGAGCATAAAACTTAGGTATTGTTAGCGCATTATACGCGATTTAATGCATTCTTTTTATACTAACCTTTATTCTTTCACATACCGCCAGTCTGAAAACCACCCTGTCTTCACCCAAGTTTCACGCACTGTATCACGGGTTTCGACGGGTTTTGTTAAGCCGCGCATTTTCATGGAAACCGTTACTTCTACATCAACGATACAACGTTTACCACCATCCTCGCAGTTGACTGTTTTAACCTGCGCCTTATTCCACAAGCCCGTTCCACGAACTTTGTGTTTAAAAAGGTCTAAAGGTGTAGACTGTTGAAAAGCTTCCGTATAATACTGATAAGCTTCAGTAAAATTACCGCTGATTAAAGCCGCCCAACGCTGTTGGGCTGCCTGTTTTAGTTGCTGATCCGTGGATTGGCAAGCACTGAGGCCTCCCAACATCACAAGCAAACAAAAGATTGAAACTTTAGTTGACATGCTCCCCCCGAAGCTGCGGTAAGAAACGATCACCTTCCATCAAGCTTTTCATGCGATCGCGCATTTCTTCACCTGTTTTCGACAAATCACGCTGGCTCTTAATGGCCGTAGGCGTGATTAACACCAATAATTCTGTGCGCTCACCACTGCGTGATGTACCACTAAACAAATTACCAACCACTGGCGCATTGCTTAAACCTGGGATACCTGTTTTACCATCCGTGCGGTTATCACGAATTAAACCACCCAGTACAATGGTTTCACCACTTTTTACCGCAATGTTACTTTTAATATTACGCTGCAAGAAACTGCGTTGCCCTGTCGCACTGTCGATTTCCCCGACATCCGTTACGTCTTGTTGAATATCCATTTTCACCAAGCCATTGGAATTGACGTGTGGTGTTACCTGCAATGATACCCCAGTGTCTTTGTACTGCACGTTTTGCGTCACAACACCACCATCTGTCGTGGTACTCCCCGTAAAGACTGGCTGTTGATCACCCACGCGAATATTCGCCGTTTGATTATCCAATACCAAAATCGAAGGTGAAGATAAAACGCGCAATTTTGATTTTCGTGCTAAGGCATTCAAAACGCCAGTAATAGCATTATCACTTCCCGTCAAAGAATACGAGAACCCAGGCACAGCCGCACTTAAACCCGAACTGGCATCCAAATCCAACATGCCTTTACCGTCTTTACCGAACATGCTGTTTTTAAAATACCACTGCAAACCGTATTCGAGACTGTCGCTTAAGCTGACTTCCATAATGGATGCTTCAACCTGCACTTGCATGGGCATGACATCCAAACGCTTTAAGGCATCCTGAATCTGCTGATAAGTCTCATTATCCGACATAATCATGAGTGAATTATTCAGCTTATCCGCGACAATACGCACTTCAGCATCAGGGTTTATCGCCAACCCTTCGCCGCCCGCACCGCCACCCAACATGGTTTTGGCAGGTTCTGGCGTAGGATTTGGCTGACCGTTCGTGCCATTAGTATTATTGCCGCCAACAGTTGCAGGCTGTAACCCTGGTGCAAGGCTAGAACTGTTACTCCCACCATTGGGTACTTTACTGCTACTGCTTTTTTTATTGCCGAAGATTTGGTTCAGCATTTCCGCCAAGTGTTCAGCATCACCGTTTTGCACCTGGTAAACAAATAATTGCTGACCTGCGGTGGGGCTTACTTGGTCGAAACGATCCACCCAATCCTTCATGTCTTTGAGATAATCGGGATTCGCCGAAATGATCATGATGCTATTCATGTGCTCAATCGGCATGATTTTAATCATACCCGCCATCGGGCTATTACCGCTTTCCCCGAATAACGCATCCAAATTTTTCGCAACGACAGCCGCTTCGACATTTTTCACACGGTACAAACCGACAGACATGCCTTTCAGCACATCCACGTCGAATGTCTTGATCGTCGCCATTAAATTGGATAACTCAGAACTCGTCCCCGCCAACACCAACATGTTACGGTTTGGGTCAACGCGCACAAATGCATCGGGACTCGCCAAAGGTTCAAGGATTTTCTGCATCTCGGCGGCCGGAATGTAACGCAAGCTGACCACTTGCATACTGTACCCTGGTTTGATTTGCCCTGATGAAGGCATGAAACCACGCCCTTTGAGATTAGCACGCGAGGCCACACGGTATTTGCCCGTATCATCGCGATACAATACCGCCCCCTGCGTTTGCAATAGCGATTCCAATGTGGGGATCAATGCCTCACGCGCGATAGGTTCGCTAGAGTTGATCGTTACCTCACCTTCCACACCTGGCTCGACGGTATAGTTTTCTTTCAACACATCGCCCAGCACAACCTTTACCACTTCACGGATACTAGCGCGTTCAAAATTCAACGCAACGCCTGCATCGCCGCTACCGCGTTGTGAACCTGTACTGCTCGGTTTTACGTCTGAACGGTAGTATTTTTGATCACCCAGAATGAGTTCGACATCATCGTTTGCCTTACTGCTCTTACTTGAGCTGGTTGCATTCGCAGGACTCATGGAATCCCATGAAGGTGTCGACGTTTTAGGTTCAGAATAGCCAACGGTTTGGACATCACCACCTGTTGCAGTAGGATGCAGCACCGGATGGTCTAAACCAACCGATGACGGTTCTAATTCTTTGATCGCTGTACTACGTTGGAAACCTTTGGATTTAGTATTATCGCGATAACCCGGACTGCCTTTGATAGATGTACAAGCAGACATAACCACTGCAACACTAACAAGGCCTAAAACGCTGCCCCTGTATTTCACAAAGCTAACCCCATTTTTTTATTCTTATTTGAATAATGGTCGGCAAAAGAGCCAAACCATTTTTAGCCTGACTTCATAGTAATATGTTATTAACATAATAAAAAGTACAGTCTGTCGGATAAAATCCTCTTGATAACCTTAATTATCACTAGGTTATTGCACAACTATCCCTGTCACTAATAACCCTATCATTACCGACCGCCGTTTGCTGCATTCCCCTGACCATTCGCAGCCTCGCCACCCTCCCCTGTTAATGCACCCCAACGCGATGCCATTAAACGCTGACGTGCTTCCAATGCCTCTTGGGCTGACAACGGTGCGGGTTGTTTTTGGGTATCATTAGGAAACGGCAGCCCAGTCGGCGCACTTTCCGCCACCGCCGCGCCTTGAGGTGCTGGTACGGGTGCAGCCGCCGTTGGCTGAGGTGGTGCTTTTGCACCATTCGCTTTGGTTGCTGGGGCTTTTGCCTGAGCCGCTTGTGGATTCGCTTTCGGTGCAGCGAACTCGCCCACCAAGGGTAATTCCTTACGCTGATCGCCCAATGTCAGGATTATTTTGTCAGGGTCAATGCCTGATACTTTCCACGCGCCCCACATTTCCCCCACCTTGAGATGAACGCCACCACCTGCCGCATTTTGCATTACCGCAAACAGTTTATCCCCCAAATCCACAATCCCAATCAAACGCCCTTCGGGTAATGCGGTATCCACAGGTGCAGCAACCACTTGTTTTTGCTCTGGCTTTGGTGGCTCGACAGCTTTGCGACTTTCCCAGAATAGCGGCGCTTGTACCATTTTGGGGTAGCGATTTGGGTCTGGTGAAGCCAACAGTGTCGCATCAGGAATCTGTACCGAAACATCTTCAGCCTTGGTATGTTTGCTCTCCACTTGGAGTTTTAAGTTCCACAAACTCCACGCGGATAAGCCCATTAATGCCAAACCGCCAAGCCAAAATAACAGTTGAATCGGCGGGCTAATCAGTCGTTTCACGTTTCACCTCCCCACCACGCCAATAAGTTGAAATCTGCACTTCTGCTTTCACCACTTGTTCCTTACCATCGGGCGTTTGCAATGGTTTAATATCCAAACTTTCCACAAAAATGAGCGGACGAGCCTGATACGCTTGATGCAATACTTCGCGCAATAATGCTGGGCTGCTTTGAAACACGGCCTTCACCATCACACGCTGATACACAGAGGTTTGTTGTTCTTCTTCGGGTTGTTCGTCTTCTAAGACTTCTGAACTAACCAGCATCCCATTACCATTAGCAATCACTGTAGCCAACTGTTTTTGAAGTTCTTTTGCCACTTGTGCTGAAGTCATACCCGCCGGATAAAACAGTTTATCCAACCCCTGTTCCTGCACGCGCTGGTATTCAGCCATAAATTCGGGGGTCGCATGAGCAATCTGCCGGAACTTAGCCAATTGTGAATAACCATTCTCAATTTGCTGATCGACCGCTAACGATTTTTGCACCACCGGAATAATGAATAGAAAAATTATCGCCAATAACAAGACAATCAATAAACCCCACGATAATAATTTCTGGTGCTGGCGTAATATTGGATTATTGAGCATGAGCAACCTCGACTGTTGCTTCGATATGGAAACTATCACGTCCATTGTCTTTATTGCGTGTCACGGGTGATTTGAATCGCACATTAGCAAATTCGGGGGCTTCTTCTAAGGTATCGATTAATGATAAAGCCTTACCTGATTCCCCGCGAATTTCCAAATTTGTACCATTTAAACTCAAGCGTTCCAGCCAAGTATCCAATGGAATATCAACCGATAACTTTTCTACCACATCCAAAGCAACGGGGGATGTTTTGCGCTTTTCTGTCAAAAACTGTAACGCCTCTTCCGCCTCCATGAGTTTTTCCCGCACATTCAGTTGGTCTGCCGAAACACGTCTGACCTGAGCTAACGCTGCATCGATTTGTTCCAAGCGGCGGTATTTATAAGCCAAAGGCGCGACCAACGAAACGATCAAAGCCAACAAAAAGAAATACAGTGGAAGCATCGACCAGCCCTGGTTATGTGGCGCATGTTGCTGGGCATTCAAATTCACTGCTGGCTTCACTCCCGCAACAGACAGTATCTGCACATCTTGTATACCCAAGTCCTGTAACTTAGCGGTTAGTCGTTCGAGCAATTGACGTGGTGCAATATAAATATCTGCCAAGATTTCTTTGCGAAACTTATCATGTTGTGCCAATTGCGCATCGTAATACACCTTATCCACAGTAAAAGGTGTTAAACGATCCAACTGATACCCCACGACCTGACGTAAGTTTTCTCGCACGGCTTCAGGGAAATGGTGTTGCAAATGCAAGGCATGTGTCTGATCTAACTGCAATTCCACTTGGTATGGCTTACCCTGAGCGCGTTTTGGCACCATATCGGACAAAAACAAACTGGCAGCATTCAAGGAAAATGCACCGCGCTCTTGCTGCTTACCGTCTTGCAACCACGATACGCGAACATTGTGCTCATCTTGCATGGACAACACCAAACGTGGCGAAGTACTGCGAAACAGCTTGCGTAAGGCATCAGGCAAACTGGTATACAAACCTTCGCCCCACCAATGCAGAAATGCTTTTATTTTTGGAAGTAATGACATGGCTTATTATGTATTTTTATTGATCAGTAAACCCCATCGCTGATCCTAACGCATCCACCACACACTGTCGAACACTAACCGACCAAGGGCATAGGCCAAACCACCGCAAATTGCATTTTCTTCGTGAATCTCCTGCAATTCCTAGTTTACAAGCGCGTCTGCCTGCGCTACGATTCGCGCTTCTTTGCCGAATCACATCGGCAAGGTATGGATAGGTGTCCGAGTGGTCGAAGGAGCACGCCTGGAAAGTGTGTATACGGCAACGTATCGAGGGTTCGAATCCCTCCCTCTCCGCCATATTGATGTACCATGCTGTGTCATGGTGTCCCAAAAGCCC
>CAZEQX010000029.1:0-20249 GCA_964514635.1 uncultured Thiothrix sp. | reverse complement strand
AGAGCATTCCTTTACTCTGTCTAGCCAAGACCGAATCCAACTTGCACATCCGCTTGTCAGGGCTTAACATTCTGGCCTTTATAATCACAAATCACATTAAGATTTTCAGGAATTAAGCAATGCGTAGCCATTATTGCGGGCAAGTGGATGAAGCCCTGCTGGATCAAACCATTACCTTATGCGGATGGGTAAACCGTCGTCGTGACCACGGTGGCGTTATTTTCATTGACTTGCGTGACCGTGAAGGCGTTGTGCAAGTTGTCTTTGACCCAGACCGTCCAGATGTTTTCAAAAATGCTGAACGAGCGCGTAATGAATACGTCCTGCAAGTTGTTGCGAAAGTACGCCGCCGCCCCGCTGGCACTGAAAACGCCAATCTGCGTAGCGGTCAAGTCGAAGTATTGGCATTAGACTTAAACGTTCTCAACACGGCTGAAACACCGCCATTCCAATTAGACGAAGAAAACGTCGGTGAAGAAACCCGCTTAACTTACCGTTACATCGACTTGCGCCGCCCTGAAATGCAGCGTCGGATGCAAACTCGCGCCAAAGTCACGGGTTTCCTGCGCCGCTTCTTGGAAGACAATGGCTTTTTGGACATTGAAACGCCAATGCTCACCAAAGCCACGCCAGAAGGTGCGCGTGACTACCTCGTACCCAGCCGTACCCACCCTGGTTCATTCTTCGCGCTGCCGCAATCACCGCAATTGTTCAAACAATTGCTGATGATGTCCGGCATGGACCGTTACTACCAATTCGCACGTTGTTTCCGTGACGAAGACTTGCGGGCGGATCGTCAGCCAGAATTTACGCAATTGGATATTGAAACCTCATTCATGAACGATGATGCGATCATGAATCTGATGGAATCCATGATGCGTGCGACGTTCAAAGAAATCCTCGACGTGGAACTGCCCAACCCATTCCCGCGTATGCCCTATTCTGAAGCCATGCACCGCTTTGGTTCTGACAAACCGGACATGCGTATTCCGCTGGAATTTATCGAAGTCAGCGATTTAATGGCTGATGTCGAATTTAAAGTCTTCTCCGCACCCGCGAAAGACCCGAACAGCCGTGTTGTCGCCATGCGCTTACCTAAAGGCGGTGAATTATCACGCAAAGAAATCGACGATTACACCGCATTCGTCGGGCGTTACGGTGCGAAAGGTTTAGCCTACATCAAAGTCAATGACGCAGCAGCGGGTCGTGACGGTCTGCAATCACCGATTCTGAAATTCCTGCCAGATGCTACCGTCGAAGGCATTATGCAGCGCACTGGCGCACAAACGGGCGACCTGATTTTCTTCGGTGCAGACAAAGCGCGTATCGTGAATGACGCTTTAGGCGCATTGCGCGTCAAACTGGGTCACGACCGTGGCTTAGTACAAGGCGAATGGGCAGCATTGTGGGTCGTCGATTTCCCGATGTTCGAGTGGGATGAAAAAGAAAACCGTTGGGTTGCGTTACACCACCCGTTCACCTCGCCAAAAGGTTCACCCGAATCTTTGCTGGCAAATCCAGGCGAAGCGTTATCCATTGCTTACGACATGGTATTGAACGGTACAGAAGTCGGCGGCGGTTCAGTGCGTATCCACAACATGGAAATGCAAAAATCCGTGTTCAAACTGTTGGGTATTTCTGACGAAGAAGCGCAAGAAAAATTCGGCTTCTTATTAAACGCGCTGAAATACGGTTGCCCTCCACACGGCGGCTTGGCATTTGGTTTGGATCGTTTGATCATGCTCATGACTGGCAGCCAATCCATCCGCGACGTTATGGCATTCCCGAAAACCCAAACAGCCGCGTGCCCATTAACCGACGCACCAGCAGAAGTCGGGGCAAAACAATTACGCGAACTAAACATCCGCGTGCAATTGCCACAAAAATAAGGCTTAAAGCCATCGCTCTCACGCCTCCCCCGACAAGGGGAGGTTGGGAGGGGTTTCTTTATTTAATAGCTTATTTGAACCTGATCAACCAACAGCCGTGAATTTTCGGGTCACGTTGGAAATCCTCCGGTAACGACTGCATACGGTAATCCTGAACCGCAAAATCTGCTTCAATCCCCGCATCCAACTTAAACTTACGGAAGTTATTAGAAAACATTAACGTGCCGTCTTTATTTAAACAACGCATTGCATCACGAATCAATCCCACATGATCACGTTGTACATCAAACACATCCAACATGCGTTTTGAATTACTAAAAGTTGGCGGGTCGAGAAAAATCAAATCGTATTGCGCTTGGCAACGTTCCAACCATTCCACGGCATTCGCTTGAATAAAACGGTATTGATACGGCGCACCTTTTAAAGCATTTAATTGAAAGTTTTCTTCCGCCCATTGCAAATATGTCGCGGACATGTCCACACTATCCACACGTTTTGCTCCACCGATGGCTGCATGAACGCTGGCTGTTCCGGTATAGCAAAACAGGTTGAGAACGGTTTTATCTTTGGCTTGTTGCTGCAACCAATACCGAATCGGACGATGATCCAAAAACAAACCCGTATCCAAATACTCCGTCAAATTCACCTTAAAACGTGCGCCATTTTCGTGTACTACCAAAGCATTACCTGCTCTTGCCTGTTTTTCGTATTGATTAGTACCTTTTTGCTGACGACGTTGTTTGACCACAATCTGCTCAGGTGGAATATCCAACACTTCAGGCAGTGTCATAATCGCTTGCTCTAAACGCTGTTGCGCCGTTTTTTCATCAATGGTTTTAGGTGGCGCGTATTCTTGCACATGCAACCAATCGCCATAACAATCTACCGCAATGGCGTATTCGGGAATATCTGCATCGTAAATCCGGTATGCATCGGTCGAACCACGTTTAATAAAGCCTTTGAGCTTACGCAGATTTTTCGTCATACGGTTCGCTAAATCATCAGAAATCAATACCGCCGGACGTTCTTTCTGAGCGAAATGCTCAAACGTATACAACTTGCATTCGGTTTCGCCATTTACAAAGCGATATTCCTTACTGAAAAAAAGCTGGGTTAAAGCGAATGGGGCACGATTATCAACAAATAATGCCCCTCGGAAAGTTGACGGCAATGTGGCTAACCACGCCCCCCAATCCTGATAGGCCGAACGCAACATCACAGCCGTTTGACCTTCGCTAAACGGCAACACACTCATCACACACCCCACGCTCGCGCCACTAGTGGGTGGCATGGCGTGTAATTCACCTTGCGTCCAACGCGCAGCAGGTAAATCCAATGCCCGCCAATCTGCCCGCGCTGCCAACATGGTTGCCGGACGTGCGTCATTCCCCCACACCACCAAACGGTCTTGCCGTACTAATCCAGCTTCACGCCGTTGCCGCGCCTCGTTCATGAGTTCATCCCACAAGGCTGCATCATGCCCCAACCAGCGTTCTGCCACTGTTGGGATAGCCATCGCTTCACGCACCAAGGCCGGAGCAATATCAAACGCCATGAGCGCACCTTCGATAAGCAACGTACCATCGCCACATTGCGGGTCGACCAAAGCTAAAGTTTCAACACTCGAATCCGCTAACTGTTGGCACATCGCCAACCAACCAGCACGCATTAAAATGGCTGCCGCTAAATTTTCACGCAAAGTAAAATGCCCATCAGCATCATGATAACCACGCTGGTGCAAACTGTGTTGATTCAGCTCGATACCGATGCTGGCATTACCTTTGTGCAAATTCACCACAATTACGACATCAGGCTGCTGGCTTACACTAGGACGAACGCCATATTTGCTAATAAATTGATCACCTATTTGATCTTTTACCCATTGTGCGCCAAACTGTGTGTTACGAATGTCGTCGTTCAAACCGAAAAACCGTACCTTCAACGTACCATCGGGACGAATGTGTTCCTGCCATGCAATGGAGTGTAACAGTGCTTGTAGTTCGGTCTGGTTCTTGCCAAAGCCACTGGCTAACTGCAACGTGGCACGCGAAGCTAAACGACTCCACACCAGAGCACGATAGCCAAAGCGTAAATGACCAACCGCTTGCACACCCGCGTGGCCAATTTTGACATGTTCTGCACCAAGCTGGGTAAGCTCTTCAGCTAACAGTGGCTCAATGAATTGCGGGCACGCAAAAAACCATTGACGAACGTCGGCGAGTGCGGAAGCATTGTCTGACTGCATGTGAGAAACCGGAGTTAAGAAGCGAAGGCGGCATTCTAGCGTAGAAAACAGCAATATTGTTATGCCGAATGCAAAAAAGGGTAATATAATCTTTGCTGTCGAACTTTTTCTATCAACACAATTTGGATTGGAATAACGAATGACGAATAAAACTTCATCGGGAAGTTTCGATATTATATTGAGTATGGAAACCGTTGGTGGCAGAAATAATACTTGTCTAACATTTGGCGCAGGATTATTCCGAAAACTGGGTTGGTCTTCTGGAGATTGGTTGAGTTTCGATATAAGTGACCCCAGTATTATTGCACTGCAAAAAATAGACGAACCATCGACTGATTCTGCGGCACTGTACGCCAGAAAAATTAAGCTTAATGCAGGTTTTTATAAAATTTGTTTTTATTCAAAACATTACAATGTAACGACACCTGTTGAGTTATCCAAAACCACGGCTCGCTTTAATCTCGAAACGCGGATTCTGAGTTTAGAAATCCCTGAAGAATACCGCAAAAAAGCACCGCTACAAGTTGAAGACATTGCAGCGGCATTTAGAAAATTATAACAAAATCAAAATAACCGCTTTATTCATGACGCAGTGCATCAATTGGGTCAAGACGTGCCGCACGTTTTGCTGGCACATAACCAAATAATACCCCGATCCCTGCGGAGAAAACAAAGGCGAGCATATTAATACCAATATTAAAACTATACGGTACTTGCATTACTTGGGCTAGAATAACGGATGCGATGGTGGCGAGACTAATGCCGATCAACCCACCTAACGCCGCCAACACAACCGCCTCAATCAAAAACTGCATTAAAACTTCGCGCTCTAATGCGCCGATGGCTAACCGAATCCCAATTTCACGGGTACGCTCTGTCACCGATACCAACATAATGTTCATAATGCCAATTCCACCCACTAACAGGCTCACCGATGCTACTGCACCTAATAAAGTGGTCAGAATTTGTGTTGTCCCCGATAAAGCTTCCGCAATTTGCCGCGTATCTTGCACATTAAAATTATCATCTTCATTATCGGACAAATGCCGCCGTTCGCGCATTAGCGTCGTAAGCTGTGCTTTGACAGCCGTAATGTTATTTTCATCCTGCACGGACACTTGAATACTGGACACATTCAAATTGCCCGCCAAACGTCGCTGCACGGTTCTAATCGGCATCACAACCGTATCATCTTGGTCACGCCCCATTGCAGCCTGCCCCTTAGAACCCAGTATTCCAATGATTTCACAGGAAAAGTTATTAACGCGCAAACTTTCCCCTAAGGGCTGCATTGAACCATACAACTCGCGGCGAATCGTTTCCCCGATTAAACAAACGGTTTGTCCGGCTTGCAGTTCCGGTTCGGAGAAATCACGACCGCTTGCAATTTTCCAACCACCTGCGATAAAAAAATCATTGGTTGCACCAACAACTGTCGTCGACCAGTTATTAGACCCTGCCACCACGGTTGCACTGCGATTCACCTCCGGCGAAACAGCCGCCAACCCTTCGATTTGATTACGAATCGCCGTGGCATCTTCCACCGTAAAAGATGGCGCACCACTTGCACCCGCCCCAGGCGGTCCCATCATGCGTTGTCCGGCACGAATTTGTAAGAGGTTGCTTCCCAAACTAGCGACCTGATTTTTAACCGCCTGTGTCGCGCCATTACCCAATGTCACCATCGTAATAACCGCCGACACCCCAATCACAATCCCCAAAATGGTTAAAAACGAACGCAATAAGTTGCGGCGAATTTCGCGCAAGGCGAGTAAAAAACTACTCCATAACATGCTAATGCTCCTTGTGCTTACAACGGACGATGGCGCACATCACTATCGATATTACCATCCACAAAACGGATAATACGCTTGGCATATTCCGCCATGTCCGGTTCATGCGTCACCATTAATACTGTAATACCTTTGTCGTCATTCAAAGCTTTCAATAATTCCATGATTTCACGGCTGCGTTGTGTGTCGAGATTACCCGTTGGTTCATCCGCCAATAAGATGGTTGGATTCGTCGCAATCGCACGAGCAATCGCTACCCGTTGTTGCTGACCACCCGACAATTCCGCTGGTGTGTGATGTCCCCACCCCGTTAGACCGACCTGTTCCAAAGCCGCTTGTGCAGCAAGCGCACGATTTTCGGCAGATTCACCACGATACAAGAGCGGCAGTTCGACATTTTCTTGTGCTGATGTACGGGCTAGTAAATTAAAGCCTTGGAACACAAACCCCAAATAATGCCGCCGTAATAATGCCCGTTCATTACGCGATAGCTGCTCAACATGCACATCACGGAATAAGTATTCCCCCGATGTTGGCACATCCAAACACCCCAAGATATTCATCACGGTGGATTTTCCCGAACCACTAGGCCCCATTACCGCGACAAAATCACCCTCTTCAATGCTGAGGTTTACGCCTTTAAGCGCGAGAAAACTCGCCTGCCCCTGTCCGTAGGTTTTGGTGATATTGCGCAATTCAATTAAGGCGGTCATGGTGCTTTACCCCCGCTATTGCTTTCGGTAATGACTTGCATCCCAGCTTGCAAATCACCGCTGACGATTTCGGTCATTTTGCCGTCACTAATTCCGGTTTTGACACTAACCGCAGTAGGACGATTATCGTTCAATACCCATACGGTTTGCGTACCGTCCGCGTTTTTTGCTCCCTGTTCTGCATCACCAGTGCCCGTACTACGCTTTTTTTGGTCCATCATCGGTGGACGCGGCATTAACTTCGATAAAAATCCACCGCTACTACCAGACGCGGCTGGGGCGCTACCCGCATCCGGCGGGGCTGCGGGCATTGGCGGGGTAAAACGCAATGCAGTGTTGGGAATGAGTACAGCATTATCGCGCCGATCCGTTTCAATCGTTGCCGTAGCCGTCATACCAGGGCGTAAAGTCAAATCGGTGTTTTGCACTGCCAAAACCGTGACGTAAGACACCACATTATCCGATGTCGTTGAACCCAAACTCACTCGCGTAATTTCTGCTGGGTATTTCCGTCCTGCCCATGCGTCAACGGTAAATTCGGCTTTCTGTCCTTCTTTTACCTTGCCCACATCGGCTTCATCCACCGCGACTTCCACTTCCATTTGCGACAAATCCTCTGCCAGCGTAAATAACGTTGGCGCGGATAACGAAGCCGCAACGGTTTGCCCTGGTTCAATCGCACGATCCAACACCACGCCGTCAATGGGTGAGGTAATAATCGCCTTTCCAAGGTTGGTTTCATCCGAACGCAATGAAGCTTTGGCTTGGGTTACAGCCGCTTTTGCTGCAACCTCGGCAGCTTTATTACTGGCAATATCGGCTTTAGCACGATCTAAGGTTGCTTTGGCACTATCGAGTTCTGTTTGCGCGGGTAATTGTCCACCCGAAGCTTGGTGCAATTCCTGTAAACGTTTGAGATTGGTTTCTGCCTCTTTCAATGTCGCTTGGGATTGCGTAATAGCCGCAGTGGCTTTATTGACATTCGCTTCGGCAGAGGCTAACGCCGCCTTACTTTTGGCAATGGTGTCATTAAGCTGCGTGGTATTTAAACGCGCCAATACTTGCCCTTTTTTCACCACATCATTGTCATCAACCAGAACTTCTGCCACTGTGCCTGATAATTCTGTACCAATATCGACCTGATTTTTCGGCTGAAGATTGCCTGTCGCTGTGACAGAAACCACCAGTTTCCCTGTTTGCACGGGTGTGGTTTTGAAACTGACGCTGGTTTGCCCCTGTTGTGGGGATAACCAAACATACGCCCCCGCCCCCAATACCCCCGCGATCACAAAGGCTAACCACCATTTACCACGTCGCTGTTTATTGGCTTTTGCGTTCGTACCCAATACCGCTTTAACGGATTCTGTTGTTGCCGTATTCATGGCTTACCCCTTACCAAGAACCACCAATTGCTTTGTATAAACTAATCAAAGCTTTACTTTGTTCAGCTTGTGCGGAAACCACACTTTCTTGCGCACTTAACACACTGCGCTGTGCATCCAATACCGTGGAGAAATCCGCCGTCCCTGCGTCATAACTCAGCTTTGCCAGCTTTTCGGTGTTTTTCGCCAGTTCAACATTATTCGCTAATGTTGGTTGTTGTTGCTGTAACGCGCCTAAACTAGAAAATGCATTCGCCACATCTTGCAATGCTGCCAACAATGTTTTTTGGTAGGCCGCCACCGCCTGTTCCCGTGCTGCGTCTTTCACCTCCACTTGCTGTTTGAGTTTGCCACCGTCAAAAATCGGCGCACTAACCGACGCTAATAACGAACGCGCCAACGAGCCACTATCCAGCAAATCTGCAATGCTCAAACTCCCAAGACTCAATGAACCGCCCAAACTAAAGCTGGGTTTTAAATCTGCTTTGGCTTGCCCAACACGCAAACTAGCTGCTTGAATCTGGTATTCAGCCGCGCGTAAATCGGGGCGTTGACGCAAACTGTTGGCGGGGATGTTATTGGCGATTTGCAGACTAGCGGTAGGAATGGGTTTAGCCTCTGCCAAACGTGCATTCAATGCGTCGGGCTTCTGACCCGTCAAGGTTGCTAGGGCGTATTGCGCTTGTGTTACGCTGTTTTCCAAGGCGGGAATATTTGCCTGTTGTTGCCCTAAACTGAGGTTAGCTTGCTCGGTTTCTAAGCCACTGGCAATACCTGCTTGTTGTTTCAACTGGACTAGGCGCGTGGTTTCTTGGCGAGACGTAAGGCTTTGCTCTGCCAGTGCTAATTTGGCTTGCGCTAGGCGTAAACTAACGTAGGCGTTCGCCACTTCGGCAGCTAATGAGGCCTTAACATCCTCTAAACTGGCTTGACTGGCCTGCAAATCAGCAGCAGCAGCACGACTGGCTAGTTTGTTGCCGCCGAAAATGTCTGCTTCCCAGCTCGCATCCAAACTCGCGCCGTAGCTATCCGCGCCCCCACTGCGTTTGGCTGAACCACCAGCCGATAAAGCAGGCAATAAACTGGCATCCGCAATCACACGCTGCGCTCGCGCTGAACGCAAGCTGGCTTGTGCGGTTTTAACATCGGGGTTTGCTTGCAAAGCCTCTTGAATGAGCGCGGTCATCAAGGGGTCATTAAACTTTTGCCACCAAGCGGCTTGTACTGGCGCACGGGCTGCGGTGTAGGCAGCCGCAGATTGCTGTTTGACTGCACCAGCCGTTTGTAGATTATCTTTAACAGGTGTTGAAGGCGTACAAGCCGTCAAGGTAGCAAAAGCAATACTACTGATTAACAACAAGTGTTTGGGCGGATTCATGCGACATTCCTTGGTTAATGTGTTCTTAACCGTAAGTGTGCCGCATCTAGCTGTTAATAGGGGTAAATCCTATTGTAAAAATATGTAAATTTTTTAGTGCGAATGTTCAGCCGTCATGATTATACCCAAGTTGCTAACATCACAATCAAAAATACGAAACTGGCAATAACAACGTGTAATGCTAATTTTATATCTGCCGTCAACATAGCCCTTCCCCAGAATTAAAAGCAATGCTTATCGTTAATGACCCACTAAGGTAGTCATCTTCTTTTAATCATACATTGTGACGGTGGTTATATTTAGCACAACAAACTGAACTGATGATTAACCATTTCTAAAAATCTTAGTTATTGTCATTGATGCAGAACTAACAGCAGTATCAGCACTATATCTGCCTGACCTGGATATTGAGCGTTTGAATACGGTAAGCAATTTGGCGTGGTGTCATATTCAGTAATCGGGCAGCTTTGGCTTGAACCCATCCGGCCTCTTCTAGGGCCGCAATAACGCGCTCGCGCTCGTCTAAATCAGGGTCATTCAAATCCACCTTCACACGATTATTGACCATAGCCTCTGTTGGTGGTGGAGTCTGGTTTGTTACCAAACCTTCTAATCCCGTTAAACGAATGACTTGATGATCAATATGCCCATCAAGACTCAGAATAGCAGCGCGTTCCATGCAGTTTTCCAACTCACGCACGTTCCCAGGCCAATGGTGATGCATGAGCAAACGAATGGCACTATCAGTAATATCCAATGGTCGCCCCTGTTTATTACTGATTTTATTAATGAGAAAGCGCGATAAATCGGGTACATCTTCCAAACGTTCACGCAAGGGCGGCATTAAAATCGGCATAACATTCAAACGATAATACAAATCCTCGCGGAAATTACCTTCACGCACTTCCTGCTCTAGGTTACGGTTAGTTGCAGCAATCACCCGCACATCAACGTGTAGGGTTTTATTTCCCCCTACTCGTTCAAATTCCCCCTCTTGTAACACCCGCAACAATTTGGCTTGGAAGGCTGGCGTGATTTCACCGATTTCATCTAAAAATAAAGTACCGCCATCTGCTTGTTCAAAACGCCCTTTACGTTGACTAACCGCCCCCGTAAATGCACCTTTTTCGTGACCGAACAATTCGGACTCAAGCAGATTATCAGGCAATGCCGCACAATTGAGCTTTACAAACGCATTGTTTGCACGCGGCGAATGGTAGTGGATTGCGTTGGCAATCAGTTCTTTACCTGTCCCCGATTCTCCCCTAATCAAGACAGTGGTATTCCACTTGGCTACTTGACGCGCTTGGTCAAATACTACCTGCATGGCGCGAGTATGTCCGACTAGATTGGCGAAATTATGCTCGCCTTTGACTTTACGACGCAGTGTATCACGTTCTTTTTGCAGTTCTTGACGGTCATTGGCGACTTGATTGGCTAATACCACGTTTTGCCCGATGAGATTTGCCACCATTTCCAGAAAACGCCGCCGTTCACCGAGTAAATGCAGTTCAGCGGGGGGTTGTGCGGCAAGTACACCAACAATTTCATCACCACGAGCACGAATAGGCACAGCAATCAACGGCAAGGAGGGATTGTACACCCCTAATTTGTCCAGAAAACGTGGCTCATCTGCTAATTTGCGAATGATCAGCGGTTTATCCATTTCAATCACCAAGCCCATAATGCCTTCACCCGCACGGTAACGCACGTTGGCGACGGTTTGTTTGTCTTGGCTATGCAATTCAAACAGCAACAAATCATTCGAGCTTTCATCTAACAGGCTTACCATGCCATGTTCGAGTTGACCTTCCTCGTGTAACACCCGCAACACTTCGCGCAAGGTTTCCTTAAGATTGAGAGAACGACTCAATACCTTGCTAACAGCGTAAATACAGGATAGTTCGTCTTCTAATAAGGATAAGGTTTGTTCAAGCTGGGCAATATCATGGTAATTAGTCATTCCATGCCCTCGTTTTGGTATTTAAGCGGTAAATTAACAATCATACGACAGCCATGACTGTAGGTTGGGTCAATGCCTATCCCACCACCATGATTATTAACGATTTCTTGTGCCATGCTTAATCCCATCCCTGCTTTACCTGCACCGCGTTTCCAACCACTTTGGAACGGCTCGAACACCCGTAACCGTTGGCTAGGCGGAATCCCCACACCGTTGTCAGTGATTTCGACCCACACCGAATCCTCACGCAGACTGGTATGAATCCGCAGCTCGCGTGAGATTCGCCCTGCTTCATCCAATGACAACAAGGCATTATCCAGCAGATAATTAAACATTCGCCGTAACGAAGCTTCATTGCCGATAATGGCAGGTAACACGGGTTCTGGCTTCCAATCCACCACCACGCCTTCGGCTAACATACGATCCGTAGCGATAATTAATAAATCTTTCAAAACTTGATTGATATTCACGAGAGTATGACGACCATGTTCAGCTTTTGGTAAAGCCATGCGCATGGCATTAATAGCCCGTTGCGACGACTCCATCACCTGACGCAAGATGGGATACAACATATCCGGCGATGAAGGCGGCATCGTCAAAGCAGCTTGCATCACGTTCAAGGGGCTTTCGAGGTGGAAAATCGCCCCCGCTAGGGTTTCGCGAATACTTTGGGTTAGTTCTTGTTCTGCCATCTGCACTTTTAAATGCTGGATACGAGCGCGTTCCATTTCAACTCGCCGCGTCGTAATATCGCTGGCAATTAACAACAGGTAGTGGTTATCACTCCCCCCAGGTTTAAAATAGTTTTGTGCGGCTAAATCAAGTTCTTGAACATGAATACCTGAAACGGTAAACCAACACTCTTTACCGTTTGGCGCATCAAAACGCAGTTGCATATCGTGAAAGTCCCCATAGGATTCACCTTCCATGCGTTCCAGACGATCCCGCAATGCTTCCAGAAATAAGTGAATGGGTTCTGCCCGCCCAAATTCTCGCTTGAGTTCTTTATAGGCCTTATTATCCATTAAGATATTATGGTCGCTGTCCAACAACACAACGATAGCAGGTGCAAGATCAAAAATGGTATCAGACAAGATTTTTTGCTGTTTTAAACGCTGCTCTAACTGATGAATCACGGAAATATCACGATGCATCCCCAAGAAATTCGTGATCTGCTGATCAGCATTCATAACGGGGGCAATGGTCACTTCTGCCAAATAACGCTCACCCGTTTTTGTGCGATTGACCAATGTACCACGCCATACCTTTCCGCTTTTGATTTGTGTCCATAATTCACGGTAGATTTCAATAGGCGTGGTTTTACAAGATAAAACAGACTCATTTTTACCATTGATCTCTGTGCGTGAATATCCCGTCAATTCTTCAAAAGCTGTATTAACGTATAAAATATTCGCATGACAATCCGTTATGGAAATCGCCACCGGAGCTTGTTCAAGTGTTTCGAGTATGACCTGTAACGATAAGCCAGGGGCAATATGCTCGAAACCGTTGATACTGGAAATGTCGGTGTATAACTCGCCAAATGATGCAGGGCAAGGCTGGACAGGGTTTGGCATGGGCGGTTTCCGTCGTGGTTGTTTTTCCGCTTAATTAAGCAATTAACGTGCCACACCATATTACGCAAAGATCACCTGTTTTCGCTGCATTATCTGGATAAAAGGTTATTAAGCCATTGTTATAAACCTGACAATTCCCCGCGAATGTTGGGTTTACGACAAAAGCCCGCAAGGAACGTGTTTTGTTAGAAAACCGACATTGCTTTGCAATTGTTACAAAGAAAACTGGCGAATGCGACGTAAAAATTCAATAAATCACCAATAAATTCAAAAAGATATAAAAATGGCACATTCTCTGCATGGTAATACCTACACACTTTTTCAGGGAAAGCGCAATGGAATACTTTCTGCTCCTGCTCGGTACGGTATTAGTCAACAATGTCGTATTGGTTAAGTTTTTAGGCTTATGCTCTTTTATGGGAGTGTCCAAACAAATCGACTCCGCGATTGGTATGGGCATGGCAACAGCTTTCGTCTTGACGCTGACATCAGCCCTTAGTTGGTTGTTAGATGTACTCATCCTACAACCCCTAGATTTAGGCTACTTACGTCTGTTGGCATTCATTGTTGTTATTGCCGCTGTTGTGCAATTCACCGAAATGGTCATTAAAAAAGTATCGCCAGCCTTGTACCAAGTACTGGGTATTTTCCTTCCCCTTATCACAACTAACTGCGCTGTATTAGGTGTAGCACTACTCAATGTTCAGCAAGAACATAACTTCATTCAAAGCACAATGTATGGTTTTGGCTCTGCTGTCGGTTTTACCCTTGTCATTGTGATGCTTGCAGGACTTAGAGAGCGTTTAAGTGTGGCACAAGTGCCTATTGCCTTTAATGGCTTACCCATTGCCTTCATTGTTGCGGGCTTGCTATCGCTGGCATTTATGGGCTTTTCTGGTTTAGTGAAGTAAAAGGAGAATAACCAATGCTTGCAATATTGATCCTTCTCACACTTGGCGTTTCACTTGGCGCAATGCTAGGTATCGCAGGCCGCTTTTTTAAAGTAGAGGGCAATCCACTATTGGAAGAAGTCGCCAGCATGATGCCTGGCTCACAATGCGGGCAATGCGGCTACCCCGGTTGCACGCCTGCTGCGGAAGCGATTGTCAATGGTGATGCCCCTGTTACCGTTTGCCCTCCTGGCGGTAAAGCTCTCGCGGAAGCCTTGGGCGCGAAGTTAGGCGTAAGCGTTGACCTTTCCGGCGTAGAAGATCAAGGTCCTATGATCGCCTATGTCCATGAAAATCTGTGTATCGGCTGCACCAAATGTTTCAAACGTTGCCCGACAGATGCAATTGTGGGTGGCCCTAAACAAATTCACGCCGTTTTTGCTGATGCTTGCACGGGCTGCAAAAAATGCTTTGAAGTGTGTCCCACCGAATGTATCGAAATGCGCCCCCTTACCCCGACTTTACAAACTTGGTATTGGGCGAAACCTGCTGCCACTGGAGTTGCCGCATGACATTCCTTTCCACCCAAAAAATCACCAAACTGTTCCGCATTCGTGGTGGCGTACACCCCGACGATTGCAAAACCTTGAGTGCTGAACAGCCCATTGAAACCTTACCCATGCCGACGTTGTTACACATTCCCTTGCAACAACACATTGGCGCGGCGGCAAAACCTGCCGTAAAGCGTGGTGATTATGTGCTTAAAGGTCAATTACTCGCCAACAGTCAAGGCATGATTTCAGCCCCTGTTCATGCACCAACTTCAGGACGCATTGTCGGTGTCGGGCATTACCCCGCACACCACGCATCTGGTTTATCTGTACACACGATTACCCTACAACCCGACGGCAAAGATCAATGGGTAGAACTGCACCCTGTCGCTGATCCTTTCACACTCGAACCCAGTGAAATTGCCACGCGCGTGGCGGCGGCTGGCATTGTTGGCATGGGTGGCGCGACCTTCCCGTCTGCGGTGAAATTAAACTTACGCAATCGTTATCCACTGCACACGCTGGTCATTAATGGTGCGGAATGCGAACCTTACCTAACCTGCGATGATCGTGTTATGCGTGAATATTCAGCACACATTATCGACGGGATTCGCATCATGGCTTACGCCTTAGGTGTAGAAAACATCATCATCGGCATTGAAAACAATAAACCGCAAGCCCAAGATGCCATGCGCGAAGCAGCAAAAGACTTCCCCTTTATTCAAGTGGTGGGTTTGCCCATGCGCTACCCAATGGGTTCAGAAAAACACTTGGTACAAACATTAACGGGTTTAGAAACACCCGCGCGTGGTCTAACCGCTGACATTGGCATTGTGGTACACAACCCCGCTACCGCATTAGCAGTGCGGGATGCCCTGCGCGAAGGCAAACCGCTGGTATCACGGGTTGTAACCGTTTCCGGCGGTGCAATACGCAAGCCGCGTAACTTGCGCGTACCATTGGGGGTAAAAGTACAAGACGTGTTGGATTATTGCGGCGGCTTTAATGGCGAACCCAGCCGTTTAATCAGCGGTGGTCCAATGATGGGTAACGCCCTTCCCGATACCCGCGTACCGATGGTGAAAGGCTGCAACGGTATCCTCGCCTTAACTGCTAAAGAAGTGTCTGAAAATCAAGAATCCCCCTGCATTCGTTGCGCAAGCTGCGTACAAGCCTGTCCATGTGGATTATTGCCGCTGGAAATGGCAAACAATGCACGGGTAGGCAACTTAGACCAAGTAGTAAAACTGGGCTTAATGGATTGTATTGCCTGTGGTTCTTGCTCGTTTGTGTGCCCGTCGCACATTCCACTGGTGCAGTATTTCAACTATGCCAAAGGGGAATTAGCCAACCGCCAACGCGCCAAACACAAACAGGACGAAACCAAACGCCTGATTGAACAACGCACTGCACGCATGGAAGCCCTAGAACGTGCGAAAAAAGAGGCAATGGAACGTCGCAAACGCGAAGCTGCCGCAAAAAAAGCCGCAGCCGCAGCCGCTAAACAAGCCGAAGGAGCAAGCGCATGAGTGTTGTTGTCAGTAGCCCGCATACTCATTCGGGCAATAGCGTCCAGCAAACCATGCTATTGGTCATGCTGGCTTTAACCCCCGCCACCGTTTGGGGCTTATACCTGTTTGGTTGGCCCGCGATTAATCTATTCTTGGTAACGATTTTGACGTGCGTTTTTGCAGAAGTCATCGCGCTCAAAATCATGGGTAAACCCATTGCCAAATTCGCTTTGGATGGTTCAGCAATCTTAACGGGTTGGTTACTCGCCATGAGTTTACCGCCATCTGCCCCGTGGTGGATTGGCGTTGTCGGTGGTTTGCTCGCCATTATTATTGGCAAACAGGTTTTTGGCGGTATTGGGCAAAATCTATTTAATCCCGCGATGGTCGCACGGGTGGCATTACTGATTTCCTTCCCACTGGAAATGACAACGTGGGCAAACCCTTCGCCTTTATTTAGCAGCCATTCCCCCGATTTTATGCAAGGTTTGCAAATTACGTTTGGTGGTTGGATGCCAGATGCCTACACAGGTGCGACAACCTTGGGGCATATCCGCACCGAAACGGGCATGGGACACGCTATTTCCAGTTTCGCGGGGGATTTAGCCAATTCAGGTAATATGGCTATCGGCATGATTGGCGGTAGTATGGGGGAAACGTCCGCTTTATTATTGTTAGGTGGCGGCTTATTTTTAATCTGGAAACAGGTGATCACTTGGCACATTCCGGTCGCCCTCATCGGTACGCTGGTATTGCTGGCAACGATGATGCACGCCATCAACCCCGACACTTACCCTAGTGCTACCGTGCATTTGTTAGCGGGTGCGACCTTGTTGGGTGCGTTTTTCATCGCCACGGATTTGGTCACATCCCCCGTTTCACCCACAGGACAATTAATCTTTGGAGCAGGCTGTGGCTTGTTGGTGTATGTGATTCGGACGTGGGCGGGTTATCCCGAAGGCATGGCCTTTGCGGTCATGCTGATGAATGCTGTTACACCGCTGATTGACCATTACTTCCGCCCACGCATTTATGGACGTGATCGCAAAGGCGAACCCTTGCAATACACTGCCGAAACCGCCAAAGGGGGTAAAGCATGAACACCGATGTTCAAACACCCAAAGCACCACTGAAAGAACAGATTCCTTATCAGGCGGTCTTGCTCGGCGGATTCGTAGCCATTGCCGCCGCATTGTTAGTCACCATGAACCTTTCCACCAAAACCCCAATTGCCGAACGCCAAGCGGAAGATTTACAAACCTCGTTGGCGCAAGTGGTTGCGGATAATTTGCATGACAATAAGCTGCTGGAAAACACCGTGGTGTTAAAAGATGCGGCAGGTAAAGAGGTCAAAATCTATCGCGGCACGCAGGCGGGCAAAGTCAGTGCATTGGTTTGGGAAACTGTCGGTTACGGTTACGCGGGTGAAATCAAGATCATTATTGCGGTCGACCCCGAAGGCAAAATCCTCGGCACGCGCGTTTTGGCTCACAAGGAAACACCTGGCCTAGGCGATAAAATCGAAGAGGCCAAAGGCGATTGGATTTTGAAATTCACAGGGCTTTCCATCAGCAACCCTAGCGATGACAAGTGGAAAGTAAAAAAAGACGGTGGGCAATTTGACCAGTTTAGCGGCGCAACCATTACCCCGCGTGCGGTGGTGAAAGCCATTCACGAAGCTTTGCAATTCTTTGCGGCACATAAAACCGAATTACTGGAGGCGAAATCATGAGTGTTGATTACCGTAAAATCACGCAGGATGGCTTGTGGGGCAATAATATCGTGTTTGCCCAAGGTTTGGCATTATGCCCTACGATGGCTGTCACGAGCACCGCAACCAATGGTTTGGGCATGGGATTAGCCACGACGGCTGTATTAATCCTTTCTAACTTATTGATTTCCATGATTCGTAATATCGTTAGTCCCGATGTGCGGATTCCGGTTTACATCACGGTGATTGCCACGCTCGTTACCCTTGTCGACATGGCATTGAATGCGTGGGTACACGAACTGTACAAAGTCTTAGGTTTGTTCATCGCGCTGATTGTGGTGAATTGTGCGGTATTAGGGCGGGCGGAATCGTTTGCCTCAAAAAACAGCCTCGTGCCTTCCATGTTCGACGGTTTAATGATGGGATTAGGCTTTACGCTGGCACTTGTCATCATCGGCGGGGTGCGTGAAATCTTGGGAACAGGCACATTATTCGCTAGTGCCTCCTTGTTATTGGGCAAAAGCTTTTCGTTTTTGGAACTGACCATCATTCCACAATACAAAGGCTTCCTGCTAATGATTCTGCCACCTGGTGGGTTCATGGTATTAGGCTTTTTGTTGGCAGGCAAACGTATTCTGGATGCTCGCAAAGCTGCCGCTAACGAACGCAAAGCCAAGGCAGAAGCCGCTAGTTTAGCGTTAGGGGGTGCGGCATGAACGTGGGGATTGCTTATGCAGATAAATTCAAACAAACGTGGATGAAACTTGAAGTTCCCGACGGCAGCACGGTCAAAGAAGCGATTGAGTTTTCAGGCATTCTCAAACAATTCCCTGACGTGGATTTGGATAACCAAGCAGTGGGAATTTTTGGCAAAATCACTAAACTCGATGCCACAGTCAGCGATGGGGATCGCGTGGAAATTTATCGCGCGATTACCGCTGACCCCGAAACCGTCGAACGCCGCGATAAAAACGACGAAGACGAGTGAACCGCTGTCGCATCCCCACCCTGTTTTTGAGGTGGGGATGTGGTGTTCAATGCTTATGCAGAATGAACACTGCCCAAAGCGGAAGGATTACGCTGTAATTCCAATGTCATTAGACGATCCGCCAATTTTGCATTAATCCCCAACTGCCGTGCCACGCCTTCGGCAATACAAGACACGTTCTGCGCTACCTTCAAGACTTTGATAACATTGCCAGCCTCGTCACGAATGGGGGCATATTCGGCATACAGGTAAATTTCACTGCCGTCATGGCGCACACGACGGAACGCGCCACTCACACGTTCACCAGCGGCGAGTTTGCGCCAAAACTCCGTGTAATCCGCCGAATTTACATACGCTTCTTTACAAAATAAGCGGTGGTGTTGACCTAACACTTCGGCTTTGTCTTGAAAACCCATCGTGGATAAAAACAGATCATTAACATCCAGAACACACCCCGTCGGGTCGAATGTGATCACGGCAAACATGCGTTTAACACTGTCCCAAGCTTGCATTAACTCGGCTGGGGTTTGTGAAATATTCATCAGGACTATCTCCCTAAATGCGGGCTGTAAGAATCATTTTAAGTATTAGTCATATCGTTAAGCACACCACGAAACCGCAATGCACTTGCCCATTCAGATCGCCTAGTAATATTTTAATCTTGGGGTTTGACGAACTTTCAACGATTTTCAAGAAAGGATTTTCTTACGTCAATGGATTTAAGACGATAACCAACGGGATTCAGACAACCGTTACTAGTGGGATAACACCACAAAGGCAACATTATGCACAGCCCCTTTCAGTTAATGTGCACCTCTGTCTTAGGTCATTTTGTGGTTGGCCTTGCTTCGGTATACCACCACCGTTGCAAAGCGTTCTCTGTTGTTAAATGTCGTTTAACGATTTATACTTTGCTCAATTGTTTAACGATGTGCAACAGGAAAAACATGGAAGCAAAAGCAATCCTTGGAGTGAGGGTATCACCCGCAGTCAAAGAGCAACTTGCCGAAGTTGCCAAAGCGCAGCACCGCACCAGTAGCAACCTTGTGGAGTGGCTTATCAAGCAGTACCTTGATCAAGTTGCGAAGCGCGGAGGCGCACCCAAGCCGGAAATTGATGATGCTTGGGACAAGCAAATGGCGGCAGATGCAGAAGCTGGGAAGCTGGATTTCCTGATTGCTGAGGCACAAAGCGACTATGATGCTGGCAAATTGCACTTTCAATGAAACATGCCGCTACCCGCAGCTTCTGGGCTGCCTACCGTCAATTACCCGAACCCGTGCGCCAACTGGCACGGAAGAACTACCACATGCTGCGCCAAGACCCGCTGCACCCTTCCCTGCATTTCAAGGAAGTGAATGCTAAGAAGCGACTGTGGTCGGCACGGGTCGGCATCCACTACCGCGCACTGGCGTTGAGTGTGTCGGAGGGCTACGTCTGGGTGTGGATTGGCGACCACACTACTTACGACCGCCTGATCAAATAACAAGAAAAAGCCCCTCACTGGGGCGGTTCATCCCCACGAGTGCGGGGAACATGCTGCTAACTTGGCTTTGTCACCTTCGCAGTGCGGTTCATCCCCACGAGTGCGGGGAACATAAACGCGGTGTCTAGCATTTGAGTGCTAAACACGGTTCATCCCCACGAGTGCGGGGAAC
>CAZEQX010000028.1:0-20771 GCA_964514635.1 uncultured Thiothrix sp. | reverse complement strand
GATAGCTTCAGGTGACTGGAGTTCAGACGTGTGCTCTTCCGATCTGGAAAGACCCACAGTTATAATGTTAAGTTGGATTATCAGTATTCTGCGGATGAATTATTGGATCGTCCCGACGTGCAATCACCTGATGGTTTGGGTTATTCCGTCGATGCACAATTGCATTGGCAACCTAATACAAAGCTGAATGTTGAGGTTTATGCGCAAGATTTATTGGGTGCAATTCATTGGTCGGATGTTCCTTACACGACAGGGCAATTAACCTCAAATGTCAAAAGTGTTGATGAAGATGGTTTTGTTACTTATAACCCCCATTTAACAGGGCGGGAAGGTTATAAAAGCTCGATGCGGCAATCATTGCAGCCTAAAGTGGATGTTCAAGCGCATTATCGTTTAAATCAACGCGGAAATGCAGTGATACTTAGTGCCAAGCATTTACCCGAAGCAGATTATTGGGGGGTCGGTGGAAAATGGCCGCTAAAGAAAGGTACATTACAGGCAAGTATTTGGCCTCAAACTAAAATGTTAAACATGGGGTTTAGTAATAAGCGTGTGGACGTGAATATTGGTACGGATGGTCTAAAGGTATCCGACATGCACGCTTTATGGGTTAGTGTTGGTTTGCATTAAGGTGTCATGGGAAAAGAAACGCTAAAACATTAGCATTTCTTCCGCTAAGGCGCGGGTCGCAGCGGTGATTTCCATACCGCCGATCATGCGTGCGACTTCTTCTACCCGTTGCGTCGCCGTTAATGGCTCGATTCCCGTGCTGGTGTGTGATTGTCCTTTGATTTTGGTCACTTTGTAGTGTTGGTGCGCTTGTGATGCGACTTGGGGTAAATGCGTCACGCACAGCACCTGACGATTTGTGCCTAACGTGCGTAATTGTTTGCCCACAACCTCCGCAATACCACCGCCAATACCTGTGTCTACTTCGTCAAAAATTAGCGCGGGTAGGGTGACTTTTTGTGCTGCTATCATCTGAATCGCCAAACTAATGCGCGATAATTCCCCACCTGATGCGACTTTCACCAATGGTTTCAATGGCTGACCGGGGTTAGCACTGACCATAAACTCCACGCTGTCCATGCCTGTGGCTTGAAAATGTGATGTTTTACTCTGCAATGGTGTTACTTGAATCGCAAATTCACCGCCCTGCATTCCTAAACTCTGCATCGCCTGCGTCACTCCTTGTGCTAATTGTTGCGCGGCGGCTTGACGACTAGCGGTTAATTGTTGCGCTTGTTGCAGGTAGGTTTGTGTTGCATTGTGTAATTGCTCAGTTAGTGCATCGAGATCGTAATCATCGCTGTTTAATTGTGCAAGTTCCTGCTGAATAGCGGCGAGTTTTTCCAACAATGCTGGTGGTTCTAAGCGGTATTTACGCGCAATGTGGCGAATTTCAGCAATGCGTGACTCCACCCACTGCAAACGTTGTGGGTCGATTTCCAAAGCTTCCGCATAATCGCGTAATAATGCGGCGGCTTCTTGCAGTTGGATTTGAGAACTGGTGAGTAATTCCACGGCGTTGTTTAACTGTGGATCGATCCGAGCTTGTTGTTCCAACTCGTAAATCATTCGTCCCAAATTGGAATACAACGACGGTTCGGCATCGTAAAGTTGGTCATAGCTTTGCGCAGCGGTAGTGCGTAATTGTTCAGCATTAGCGAGGCGATTCAGTTCTTCATCCAGTTGTGTGATTTCATCTGGCTGTAACGCGAGTGTCTCCAATTCTTGGGCTTGGAAACGCAATAAATCCACCCGTTCTTGGAACTGTTGCTGTTGTGTGGTGAGCGCAATCACGCGCTCATTCAATTGTTTCCACGTTTGCCATGCGCGACGTGTGGCAATGAGCCATTCGTCATTGCCTGCAAATGCGTCGATTAATTGGCGTTGTGCGTCCTTTTTCATCAAGGATTGGTGTTCATGTTGCCCGTGAATGTCTACCAATTGTTCGCCGAGTTCGCGTAATTGGCTAAGATTCGTCGGTGAACCATTAATCCATGCGCGGGATTTGCCCTGCTGTGTGACCACACGGCGCAAGATGCAAATTTCTTCATCATGATTAAAGGCTTGTGCCTGTAACCAAGTGCGTGCACTGGGCGTTTGGCTAATGTCGATGCTTACGGTAATGTCAGTTTTATCCGCACCGTGGCGCACGGTCTGGCTGTCGGCTTTGTCGCCGAGCACCAAGCCAATCGCGTCTAACAGAATGGATTTACCCGCACCTGTTTCACCTGTTAGTGCGGTCAAGCCCGTGTGCAAGTCCAAATCAAGCGTGTCAATAATGGCAAAATCGCGGATATGGATGTGTGTCAGCATATTAAAGCTGGACTCCCCAATGCAGTTTCGTGTGTAGAATGCGATAGTAATCATAACCTTCGGGGTGGAGCAAATGTACTTTTTCAGCACGCGCCCGAATCCGAATGGTATCACCTGCTTCTAGGCTGATATTGTCGTGCCCGTCAAACGACAAACGCGCGGGAATATCGCGTTCCTCACGCAGTTGCATTTCGATCACGCTTTGACTGCTCAATACCAATGGGCGATCACTCAACGTATGTGGGCAAATGGGCACGAGTGCGACAGCATGGAGGGAAGGGTGCATAATTGGTCCACCGCTGGATAACGAATACGCCGTTGAACCCGTCGGTGTGGTGATAATCATGCCATCAGCGCGTTGGGTGTTGACGAAATTGCCATCAATCCATGTGTCAAATTCGATCATGCGAATTTCATTGCGAACGTGCATGACCACTTCATTCAGGGCATCGCCGCAGCCGATCACCTCGCCATCGCGGATAGCCTCAGCGTGCAATACAATGCGGAGTTCCGTTTGGTATTGCCCTTTTAAAATAGCGTCAAGTTGTGTTGTCATGTCACTTGGCAGAACATCCACCAAGAAACCGACGCGCCCAAGGTTGATGCCGACGATGGGTACTTCATACGGTGCAAGCAGTCGACCAGCACCGAGTAATGTGCCATCGCCGCCAACAACGATTGCCAAATCAATGCGTTTGGCGAGTTCTTCCTGCGGCATTGCAGGTTGGTCAAGGATCAAGGCGGCGTTTTGATTGCAAAAAACTTGGTAGCCCCGTTGTAATAAAAATTCATGCAACTGAAAAAGCGTGTTGTCGACGCGGGTATCATTGGGTTTAGTAAATATGCCAATCTGGGAAAACAGGCTCATAACGGCTTCTTGTTTGCTTCTAAAGCTGCAAGGCTGGCAAAGCTGCACAGAAATTGCAAGCGTATCGGGCTTGTATCTGGCGTAATTTATCCTTATATATGAAAGCATGACAGCGACACACTCACCCGAATTAAATAACCGCGCCCGCCACATCCTCAAAGTGTTGGTGGAAAGCTATATTCACGACGGTCAGCCCGTAGGTTCGCGCCACCTTGCGCGAAACAGCGGTCTGGACTTGAGTGCGGCAACCATTCGCAATGTGATGGCGGACTTGGAGGAGATGGGCTATATCCGTTCACCACATACCTCCGCAGGGCGCGTGCCAACTTCGCAAGGCTATCGCTTGTTTGTCGATACACTGGTGACATTTAAGCCGCTGGAACAACAAGCCATGTATATTTTGCAAGACCAGCTAAAAGCCGAACGAGATGCTGCTAGTCTGATTCAATCCGCGTCTAATTTACTATCAGGGATTACACAGCTTACGGGTGTGGTGACATTTCCTAAACGTAATCCGCCCGCTATTCGCCAGATTGAATTTATGCGCTTGTCGGGGCAACAGGTGTTGGCGATTTTGGTGATGAATCGCAATGAAGTGCAAAACCGCATTATCCAACTGGATGAAGACGTAACGGCTGCTGAATTGCAACAAGCGGCGAATTTCCTGAATGCTCGTCTAGTGGGTAAAGATTTACAACAAGCGCGAGATGCGTTGCTTGAGGAAATGCGCCAGCACCGCGAAGACATGAATCGCATGATGTTAGCGGCGATTGAGCTAGGTGAAAAAGCCGTCGCCGAGGACAAAATCACGCAAGATGATGGTTGCGTGATTGCGGGTGAAACCAATCTCATGGGGTATGACGACCTGTCTGACATTGGGAAACTACGCGAATTATTTGCAGCGTTTACTCGCAAGCGTGACATTCTGCATTTGCTGGATAAATGTTTGCAGGCAGATGGGGTGAAAATCTTTATTGGGCGTGAATCTGGTCAGGCGGCATTCAATGCGTGCAGTTTAGTTACTGCACCGTATGAAATTGATGGCGAGCAGCTTGGTGTATTGGGCGTTATTGGTCCGAAACGTATGCCTTATGAACGTATTATCCCTGTGGTCGATGTCACCGCGAAATTACTCAGTGTTGCCTTGAAGTCTCGTTCTTGAATCTTTCTGTTGGAATGTAGCGTTACATGTTTTTGTAACGTGAAAATGGGCGTTAGGTGTTTAACAATTATTTTCTACCTGATGCAATTGTGAATAAAATAACATCAAAATATGCTGGTTATTTAAGCTTAAACGCTTAATTCCATTTGGCTAATATTGAACCCAATATCACACGTCTTGTAATCGCCATGCATTATGGTGCTGCTATCGTTCATTAATTCCAATCAAAATAGCCACTCTTTGTTTTAATGGTAAGAATGTCGTTGATTAAAAGAGGCTGATTATGGGAATTTTCCGATGATAGGGGCGGTATTTTCATGGGTATGATAAGGATGATGCACTAATCAATGAAAAGAATTACATACTTTTTTTGATATTTATATAGGCATTGTTGTGGTTATGATTTGTGTCGAGTTGTTGATAATGTGATGCAATGAATACGAAGGCTTAACCTGAGTTTTGTTTCTATATTTAATAAATAATAACGGCATTAAGAGTATCTGCTTGATATGTTGATTATTCTATTTTTCAATATTTTATTTTAAATTCAATGGATTGCACTAAATAAGCTGTTCCGATCTTGGAATTGATTATGTTATGATTATTTTGTCAATTAGCTCTATCCACAGCGAGGATATAGAGCTGCGTTGCCGTGTCATTTCTTAAGGGTAATTATTATGTTTCGTAAATATCTTGCTGTGAGCATAGCGAGTGTATTTGTCAGTTATTCGTCTGTTAGCGTGGCGGATGTTTTATTGCCAAGTATCAAAACCTATGCCTTTACTGTGCAGAGTTCTAAAGTTGCACCGGGGACGAGTACACAAATTGCGTCAGATGAGGCAAGTGGTGATTCGTGTGATGGTAACATCGATGATGTCGATACATTGGGAAGTTTAAATGTGTATGCGGCGTTTTATCAAAATGGGTGTTATTCCGGTGGTGGCTACGCAAATAGTAATTACCCCATCGAAATGGGTAAACTTACCAGTGGAACAAGCAGTTATACGGCTTATCGTGTTGCTCCAGCAAAGGTGAAAGCCTCAGAGTTTCTGGCAAGCCATCATCGTTTGCGCATGAAGTTTGATGCACAAACTGATTACGATATTTATAGCTATGTCAATAATGTTTTTGCGAAAACTTGTCATATTGCTAGTAATGAAATCACAGTAGGAAAATTTACGGAAAGCAGTTGTTTAGCTGACTTGGATGCATTGACTAAGCCGACTATTTATTTTGCGATTAAATCGACAGACCCTAAACCTTCAACATTAAAAACATTATCACCAGGGGTTGCAGGTGCAAAACTTAAAGTATTAACGGGTTTTGCGGACATGAATTACTACACAATCCAGCAGCCAGATAGCAGAACGCCTAATGATTTGTTGGATTCTGCCGAAGCTCCAGGCGAATTTCATTTTGCTGGAATGTTGCATTATAACTTGATGGTTCTGCCACAAGATAAGTTAGGTATGGTGTGGCAAGATCGTAATGCCTATAAAGTCTATCTGACGACATTAACGGCTGATCGTATGACAACAACTATCACCCTGCCTAGACCAACATTGGCGACAAGTTCAGGGAAAAACTATGTGTTGGGTTCAGCAGCAGCCGACGAACTTGGCAATTTGTATTATGTCCTGATACAAGCAGGTAATTTAGACCCCAATTACAATGATGATAGTAACCCAACTAAAACGCTATCTGTTGTTGCAATGAAAGTGGGTGCAGCAGGTAATATTCTGGTGCAGAGAGAATTGAATGGTTCAGGCAATCCATTGCAAGTCACGTCTTACGGCGACATCCTGAGTGTAACGAATACTTTCAATATGTGCAGTGTGCAAGTAACTGGCTCTGAGGTAGGGGTTATGTTATCACGCCAGTATCCGCGCGGTTCTGATGGTTTAAATCATCAGGGTGCACATGCTTATGTATTAAACCGTGACACGTTAGCTATGAAGAAAAGTTGGGGGCAAACAGCAGGGCATTCGATGGGGCACATACTGGCAAAAAGTGTTGACGGTTTGAAGTTCACGGCTCTTGAGCTGGGTGATAACTTTGACAGAGGCGTGCTCTTGCATCGTTTTACCAGTGCGCGGAAGGATTCGCGTGTGGTTTACACGTTTAAAACGGCTCACGCTCAAGAACCTAAAGAATTATCTGATGGATCAGAAACGCCGTTTTATCAGTATGATGATGAAGATAATGCTACCTACGAATGGAGTAATGACAATCGTGTGTACACTGAACTAGCGGGTCTAGTAGAAGACGGTGCGGGTTATTCAGTGTTATTTACATCAGAGCATGATAGTAACGGGCGTGTGCTTAATAATGCATCTGCAATCAAGGGTCTAAATGATCCTCGTAATATCGGTTTTATTAAGGTTCGCCCCGATTTTCAGTCTTCTACAAACAGTGGCACAGTTGTTCCTGATAATCTGGTGAAAACCTCTAACAGTACGATGCCAGAGACGGGTGAATATTACGCCTACAATGGTTCATTGCGGGCGCAGCGCGTGGCTGGCGTTAAGTGGCTAACCAATTACACGGATAAGGCAATCAATGCCTCACGGGCGAAAGGTCTGGCATTACCAAATGGCAATACGCTGGTGTTGTGGGAGGAATGGAGTGAATCAGAATACTTGAACACTAAAATGATGGTCATTAATCCTCAAGGTGGTATTGTCACATCTACCAAAGTGTTGGGTAGCCAACTGCGTCTCCATCGAATTGATAAACTGTTAGTCAAGGGAAATGCTGTCTGGGCAGTGTCTGGCAATAAAACCACACATCAACTGGAACTGATTGAGTTTAAACTGTATTGAGCAAATATCCATGCCTCATGGCGGAATGAGTTTAACACCTCTTTTCTGCTGTGGGGCGTGTTATAGCACCTCTAACTTTTGCTATTGAACTTAGTAGTAAAGTATTCCTCTAACTGGCTATCTATTTGCGTTGTGCAAACAGAAACTTATTTTTCAAAAAAGGTTATTGCCATGACAATCAATAAAGTGATGATAGGTGCTGCTAGTGGCTTGCTGTTTTTAAGCCTGAACAGTTATGCCATGCCCGCGCCGCCACCTCCACCACAACCAGTGCCACTAGGTGGTTACAGCACGCAAGCGGTTACTGATCCACAAATAAAAGAAGTTGCTGCTTTTGCGGCTAAAGAGTTGAGTAAATCCCGCGCAACCGTCAAAACCATTCATCAAGCAGCTACACAAGTTGTTGCAGGGGTGAATTACCGTTTGGATATTACCTTGAGTGACGGTAAACGTTACGAAGTGGTGGTGTTTAAATCCTTGGATCACCGTTATCAACTAACGAGCACCAAGCCTATCGGTACAACAAAGGCGAAAACCTTGGATGACCCGTTAGCTTATTGTGCAGCGGTGAAAAATATTGATCACCCTGATGCGCGTTATACGGGTGATATGTTACCGAAAGTGGTGATTAAAGCTTTAAATTTGAACAAGGATGCCGAAAAAATGGCATTAGAAAATCCAGGGTTTGTTACATGGCGTTGCATGGGGCAAAAAGTGTGGGCCTGTACCGTGGGGGCGAACATTCCTTGTGATGAAAAAGCGGATACGCGCCGCACACCCAATGCAGCAATGAAAACGTTTTGCAAAGCCAATCCTGACACAGATTCCATTCCCTCTGTTGCGACGGGGAAATCAACCGTTTATGAGTGGCGTTGTAAAGCAGGTAAACCCAAAATCGTGAGTCAATTAACCCCAGTCGATGCTCGCGGTTATGCTGCGGCTAACTGGATATTGGTCAAGTAGTTTGCAGTTTAGGTGGAATTGCCAGTCTTGAACTGGCTTTTCTGCCTTGAAATCCCGAAATTAACCCCCAATCTCCACGCGAACTTACTAATTGCCGTGGAGAGCACAATGACAGACCCAAAAGACAATAACGTGCAGGATGCCGCTGATGTGGTTGAAGCCGTTGAAACCGCAGAAACCGTCGATGTTGCGCAATTACAAGCCGAATTAGAACAAGCCAAAGCCGAAGCGACCGCTAACTACGAACAATTCTTACGCGCTCAGGCAGAGTTGGCTAATCAACGTCGTCGCACTGAAAAACAAGTCGAAGATGCACACAAATACGCGGTGCAAAAATTCGTTGAGTCGCTGATTCCCGTCGTCGATAGCCTTGAAATGGGTTTGCAAGCGCAAGGTGAGATCGAACAAATCCGCGAAGGGATGCAATTAACCCTGAAGCAGTTTGAATCCGTGATGGAAAAATTCAACATCGAAGCAGTGGGCAAACCCGGCGATGCGTTTAACCCCGAACATCACCAAGCGGTATCCATGCAGCCGCACCCTGAATACGACAATAATACCTTGTCCTTGGTCATGCAAAAAGGCTACTTGCTGAATGGGCGTGTGGTGCGTCCGGCAATGGTTATGGTTTGCAAAAAATAAGGTTTTTCGTGAAATTTTCGTGATACTGGCTCTTGAAAACACTGCGTAAGCCCCACATAAACGAGCCAATCGTTGAGAAATAAAGATTTTTGGAGATAACTATCATGGGTAAAATTATTGGTATCGACCTTGGCACAACCAACTCTTGTGTGGCAATCATGGACGGTGACAAACCGCGCGTGATTGAAAATGCTGAAGGCGACCGTACCACCCCTTCCATTATCGCGTTCATGGACGACGAAGTGCTGGTTGGTCAAACCGCCAAACGTCAAGCCGTTACTAACCCTGAAAACACACTGTTTGCGATCAAACGTTTGATTGGTCGTCGTTTCCAAGAAGAAGCGGTGCAAAAAGACATTAAACTCGTACCGTACAAAATCATTAAAGCGGACAACGGTGATGCGTGGGTTGATGTACGTGGCAAAAAAATGGCACCACCAGAAATTTCCGCGCGCGTGCTGATGAAAATGAAGAAAACCGCCGAAGATTTCTTGGGCGAACCTGTTACCGAAGCGGTCATTACTGTTCCTGCGTACTTCAACGATTCACAACGCCAAGCGACCAAAGACGCGGGCAAAATCGCAGGTCTGGAAGTGAAACGTATCATCAACGAACCGACTGCGGCAGCGTTGGCGTATGGTATGGACAAATCCAAAGGCGACAGCAAAATCGCGGTTTACGACTTAGGTGGTGGTACGTTTGACGTATCCATTATCGAAATCGCGGATGTCGATGGCGAAATGCAGTTTGAAGTATTGTCCACCAACGGTGACACCTTCTTAGGTGGTGAAGACTTCGACATGCGCATGATCGATTACCTCGCAGACGAATTCCGCAAAACCAGTGGTATCGACCTCAAAGGTGATCCGCTGGCGATGCAACGTCTGAAAGACGCAGCCGAAAAAGCCAAAATCGAGTTGTCCACCAGCCAACAAACTGACGTGAACCTGCCTTACATCACGGCTGATGCAACGGGCCCAAAGCACTTGAACATCAAAGTGACTCGTGCCAAGTTAGAAGCGTTGGTTGATGACCTGATTTCACGCACCATCGAACCGTGTAAAGTTGCGTTGAAAGATGCGGGTTTGTCTGCATCACAAATCAACGACGTAATTTTGGTGGGTGGTCAAACCCGTATGCCAAAAGTGCAAGAAGCGGTGAAAAACTTCTTCGGCAAAGAACCACGTCGTGATGTCAACCCAGACGAAGCGGTTGCGGTGGGTGCAGCGATTCAAGGTGGCGTATTAAGCGGCGGTGTAAAAGACATTCTGTTGTTAGATGTTACGCCACTGTCATTGGGTATCGAAACTTTAGGTGGCGTTTCCACTAAGTTGATTACCAAAAACACCACGATTCCAACCAAAGCATCGCAAGTGTTCTCCACAGCAGATGACAACCAAACCGCTGTTACCGTGCATGTATTGCAAGGTGAGCGTGAAATGGCGCGTGACAATAAGTCACTGGGACGTTTTGACCTGCAAGACATTCCGCCTGCTCCACGCGGTATGCCACAAATCGAAGTCACGTTCGACATCGATGCTAACGGTATCTTGAATGTTACCGCGAAAGACAAAGCGACTGGCAAACAACAAAACATCGTGATTAAAGCGTCTTCTGGTTTGTCTGATGCAGAAGTGGAAAAAATGGTGAAAGACGCTGAAGCACACGCGGAAGAAGACAAAAAACAACGTGAACTGATTGATGCGCGTAACCAAGCGGACAACATGATTCACGCGACTGAAAAATCGTTGAAAGAGTACGGCGATAAAGTCAGCGGTGCAGATCGTGCGAAAATCGAATCCTTGATCAGTGAACTCAAAGATGCGGTGAAAGGTGACAATAAAGAGGTCATTACTCGTAAGTCTGAAGCCCTGATGGAGGCATCCGGCAGCTTAATGCAAGCGATGGCTGGTCAAGCTGATGGCGGCGCGGCGGGTACTCATGCAGGTGGCAAGGCGGGTGACGATGACATCGTTGATGCCGAGTTTGAAGAAGTTGACGGCAAGAAGTAAGCTTAAACCCTTCGGAAGTAACTACAGGCGCAGCGGGTATCCTCGCTGTGCCTGATTTTGTATAAGCAGGAACGAGAATCATGTCCAAACGGGATTATTACGAAGTCCTTGGGGTGCAGAAAAACGTCAGTGACGATGACCTGAAAAAGGCATTTCGCCGTTCGGCGATGAAGTATCACCCTGACCGCAACCCCGACAATGCTGAAGCTGAAGCCAAATTCAAAGAGGCTAAAGAAGCTTATGAAATTTTAAGCGACTCACAGAAACGTGCGGCTTATGACCAATTCGGTCACGCAGGGGTTGACCCAGCGGCAGGTGGTTTCGGCGGTGGTCGTGGCGGCGCGGGTCAGGCGGGTTTCGGCGACATTTTCGAGGACATTTTTGGGGATATTTTTGGCGGTGGTCGTGGCGGACGCAGCGGCGGTGGCGGGGCAAACCGTGCGTATCGCGGCAGTGACCTCCAGTACAATCTTGAATTATCGTTGGAAGATGCAGTATTCGGGACAACCACCGATATTCGTGTGCCTTCCATGCAAACCTGCGAAACGTGTAATGGCTCTGGTGCTAAACCAGGCACACAACCGCAAACCTGCCCGACCTGTCATGGGCAAGGTCAAGTACGCATTCAACAAGGCTTTTTTGCCATTCAACAAACCTGCCCGCACTGTCATGGTACAGGTAAAATCATTGCTGACCCGTGTACCGACTGTCATGGACAAGGGCGCAAAGAAAAGCAGAAGACGCTTTCCGTGCGCATTCCCGCAGGTGTCGACAATGGCGATCGTGTGCGCTTAGCAGGGGAAGGCGAAGCAGGTATTAATGGTGGTCCGGCGGGTGACTTGTATGTTCAGGTGTTCGTGAAGTCCCATCCTTTGTTCCAACGTGATGGCGATAATTTGCATTGCGAAGTGCCGATCCGTTTTGCTACCGCTGCCTTGGGTGGTGAATTGGAAGTGCCAACACTCGATGGCAATAAAGTCAGCCTAAAAATTCCACCTGAAACGCAAACGGGGAAACAGTTCCGTTTACGCAGTAAGGGGGTGAAGTCGGTGCGCAGTTCCATGACTGGCGATTTGATTTGCCGTGTTGTGGTGGAAACACCTGTCAACTTAACACGTCGTCAGCGCGAATTGCTGGAAGAGTTGGATGCAACCATGCACGAAGGTGGTAAAAAGCACAGCCCGCAAGAGCATGGTTTTATGGATAAAGCGAAAGATTTCTTTAAAGACCTGTTTGAAGGTGAGAAAAAATGACAATAACCCGAATTGCAGTGGTTGGCGCGGGCGGACGCATGGGCAAAGCCTTGATCGAAGCTTGTGCTCAAGCGGAAGGTATTGAATTAAGCGTTGCGACCGAGCATCCAGCGAGTTCCCTGATCGGTGCGGATGCAGGCGAGGTGGCTGGCATTGGCAAAACTGGTGTATTGATTGCGCCAACGTTGGACGAAGCCGCGAACGATTTCGATGTGTTAATCGACTTTACGCGCCCAGAACCTTGCTTAATGCACCTGCATTGGTGTGTCGCACATGGCAAAAAAATGGTGATTGGCACGACCGGATTTGATGACGCGGGTAAGGCAGAAATCGCCAAAGCTGCTGAGAAAATCGCGATTATGTGCGCCCCAAACATGAGTGTCGGCGTAAACCTGTGCTTGAAGCTGTTGGACATGGCAGCGCGAGTGTTGGGCGATACGGTGGACATTGAAATCGTCGAAGCGCATCACCGCCACAAAATCGATGCGCCGTCGGGAACTGCATTGCGTATGGGGGAAGTGGTTGCTAGTGCGTTAGGACGTGATCTCAAAGAATGCGCGGTTTACGGGCGTGAAGGTATCACGGGCGAACGTGATCGTGCCACGATTGGTTTTGCCACGGTACGCGCAGGCGATGTGGTCGGCGACCATACCGTGCTGTTTGCCGATGTTGGCGAACGGGTGGAAATTACCCACAAAGCCTCTAGCCGTATGACTTTTGCCAAAGGTGCGGTGCGTGCGGCGGGTTGGTTGCAAGACAAGCCAACGGGCTTGTTTGACATGCAAGACGTATTAGGGCTGAAGTGATGAATACCACGCCTGTACGTTTGTGGGATGTGCCGACGCGCATGTTCCATTGGTTATTGGCAGGTGGAATCGCCTTTTCGTGGTTCAGTGCAGAAGTCGGCGGCAACTGGATGGAATGGCATGAACGCAGTGGTATTTTTCTCTTGTCGCTCATTCTGTTTCGCGTAGTTTGGGGATTTGTGGGGAGTGAAACGTCGCGTTTTGCGCATTTTATTCGCTCTCCCGCTGCGGCTCTAGCGTATTTGAAGGCGGCGAAGACGCAGCCTAAAGACACACCCGCGTATTATGCGGGGCATAACCCAATGGGGGCGTGGATGGTGCTTGCCTTACTCGGTGTTATTGGTTTGCAAGGCGTAACGGGGCTGTTTGCCACCGATGATATTGCAACCGAAGGACCGTTGGCAGGTTTGGTGACTAGCGATACTGCCGAGTTGCTGACCACCGTACACCATGTGTTATTTAACATCGTGTTGGCTTTTGCTGTATTGCACATTGCAGCGGTCGTGTTCTACCGCGTGGCAAAGCATACTAACTTGATCAAAGCGATGGTGGTAGGTTCTGCTGATTGGCCTGCATCGCAACCACAACCTACACCCTTTAAGTTTCAACCAGCTTGGTTGGGGTTAGTGGTGTTTGTGGCGTGTTACGGGGCAGTTACTGGGCTGATACAGCTATTGGCCTGACGCAAGTATGAAGGTTAGTCTTGAAGGCTAACCCTCAAACGTTTGCGTGATTAGTCTGCTTTGTATTCTTTGTGGCAGGCTTTGCAGCTTTCGCCTACTTTGCCGAATTGTGGCTTGATCGCCGCTAGATCGCCGCCTTTGGCAACTTCTGCTAAGGAAGTCGCTTCAACTTGGAAGGTTTCCATTTTCTTTTTGAAATCATCCATGTTTGTCCAAATTTCTGCTTTTGCTTCGGTTTTGCCACCTTTGTCGCTACCTGCAATGAAACCATTCATAGGAAACTTGCTTAATGTCGCAACGGCTTCAGCGTTCTTTTGAAATTCTTCGGCATTAAACTCTTTTTCGCCTTTCACCATCGCTGCCATCGGACCAAAGTGATATTTGATCATGTGGAATGCGTCTTGACGGTATTGGATAGCCATTTCTTCCGGTGATTTTTGTGGGCCGTCTGCCAAGGCGTAAGAACTAACCGCAACGCCCGCTACGGTGAACGCGATAGCCAAAACTTTATGCAAAGATTTCATGTATAGCTCCTTTTGAATGGTCTTCTAATGGTAATTGTAAAATCATTCATTACATTGATAAGGTATTTGTCGTTCTGAATTGTCGCACCATTTGGCGTATGGACTCAATAAAACCGTACACAGGCGAGTAATAGTTGTAAATCGGGGTGAGTTTACCATTGAATGTGCGTTTAAAGCGGTTAATGCCTTGTAGAGTCGGGTCATCGGTGTCTACCACATAACCACCCCAATCGTAGGTACGAAATCCTGCTGCTTTGAAATACCTCATCCCCTGCCAATGCAAGCAGCGGTTGGCGTGCCCCATAAGGCGGCGCATATTGGGGTTGTCGCGATAGGCACTGCTAGAGGCTGAAATCAAGAGGTTGATGACACCCGTTTCGGGAGAAAGCAGGTAAAAATGGCAAATAATGGGTTTCCCATCGTGATAAACGCTAAAAATGCGGTAATTATCATGGCCGATATTGGCAGCATCTTGGGTGGAAAAATGTGATAATCCACGCTCCATTGCAAACGCATTATACAGTGGGATGAATTGCGTTAGTTGCGTGTGCAGGTTAATGCTGAAGTATTGTTCTTGTTCATAACGCCGAATCTGGCTGCGGGTGTCTTTGGGAAAGCTATCGAAAATCGTTGTTTCATCTTGCAATAAATCTGTTAGCAGCGTGTGACGCTGTTCCACACGAAATAACCACGGTTTTTGTGCCGAGTAACAATCCATATAAGCGGTTGGCATGAGCAAATTGCGCAAAGTCACTCTGGCACTCGGCGCGGTGAAATAATACTTCTGGAATGGAATACCATAATGTTTGATTGTGATAAGCATGACAATAGGGCTTTGGTTTTAGAGTAATTGTTGTAATGCGTCGTCGTGCTGAAATAGTAACGGAATCTGACTTGTATGTTGTTGGAAAAGCCCGACGACACGATGCACTGAGTAACTAATCAGATAATCGGCTTGTTGTCGGTTTACCGCGTATTTAGCGTGGTGTTGATGTGGTCGGGACATCGAACGTTTTGACACTGTACTCACTGGACGTTGCTGTGTATAATCGCCGCCTTTTTAGCAACCTTTAATCTGGAGCTTTGGCGAATGTCTCTGAGTGCAGAAGAAAAGGCGAGTGTTGTAGCGCAATACCGCCAATCAGAAACAGATACCGGGTCGCCGGAAGTGCAAGTTGCGCTGCTAACTGCGCGTATCAAGCATCTGACCGACCACTTTGCAAATCACAAACATGACCACCACTCACGTCGTGGTATGTTGGCGATGGTCAACCAACGCCGTAAATTGTTGGACTACCTGAAACGTAAAGATTTAGGGCGTTACCAACAACTGATTGCAAGCCTCGGTCTGCGTCGCTGATCGGCAAGCAACCGACACAAGACACCGCTTTAAAGCGGTGTTTTGTTATGTACTGTTCATAATTTTACAATCACTTGTCACGCAGGAAGGTTGTTGAAAAGGGGTCTGATGTCAAACAACCTACCAGTCTATTTCAGAGCCTTTCTCAACAGCCTGCCCGTGACCACCAACAAAAAATCGTAATCCAAGGAAAAATAACGTCATGGCAAAATTCACCAAGACATTCCAATACGGGCAACACACCGTCACTATCGAAACAGGCGAAGTCGCACGCCAAGCTACCGCAGCGGTTATGATCAGCATGGACGAAACCGTGTTGTTAGTTACCGTTGTAGGGCAAAAAGAAGCAGTCGCAGGGCGCGATTTCTTCCCTTTAACTGTGAATTACCAAGAGAAATTCTACGCAGCAGGGCGTATTCCAGGTGGCTTCTTCAAGCGCGAAGCGCGTCCAACCGAAGATGAAACCTTAATCGCTCGCCTGATTGACCGTCCGATTCGCCCGCTGTTCCCAGAAGGTTTTACCAACGAAGTGCAAGTCATTGCCACGTTGAAATCCCTCAACCCTGCTGCAAGCCCCGACATTGCTGCTATGTTAGGTGCATCCGCTGCCCTGAAATTGTCTGGCATCCCGTTTGAAGGACCGATTGGTGCAGCGCGTGTTGGCTATCGTAATGGCGAATACTTGCTGAATCCATCCAATGAAGAAGTAAAAACATCTGATTTGGATTTAGTGGTCGCAGGTACGGCGGATGCCGTCTTAATGGTGGAATCCGAAGCCAACGAACTGAGCGAAGAAGTTATGCTTGGTGCGGTAGTATTCGGTCACGAGCAAATGCAAATTGCCATCAATGCAATCAACGAGTTGGCTGCTGAGGTTGGCAACCCTGCATGGGAATGGACAGCACCTGCTCCAAATGAAGCTCTAATCGCGGCATTGGCAGAAACGTGCGAAGCGGATTTAGTCGCTGCGTTCCAAATTTCTGAAAAACAAGCACGTTATGCGCGTATTGATGAAATCCATACGGCGGCGATTGAAAAGTTGGCGGCAAAAGAAGGCGAAGAAGGCGTAAGCAAAGACGCGATCAAAGTCGAATTTAAAAACCTTGAGAAGAAAGTCGTGCGCGGCACTATTTTAGACGGCAAACCGCGTATTGATGGTCGTGACCTGCAAACCGTGCGCCCAATCAGCGTGCGTGTTGGCGTGTTGCCGCGTGCTCACGGTTCTGCTCTGTTTACGCGTGGTGAAACTCAAGCATTGGTGGTTGCGACTTTAGGCACAGAACGTGACGCGCAAATTATTGATGCAATTGCTGGCGAATACAAAGACAGTTTCTTGTTCCATTATAACTTCCCGCCGTTCTGCGTGGGTGAAACAGGCATGGTCGGTTCACCAAAACGCCGCGAAATTGGTCACGGGCGTTTGGCAAAACGTGGTGTGAAAGCCATGATTCCACACACGGACGATTTCCCATACACCATTCGTTGTGTATCCGAGATCACTGAATCCAACGGTTCAAGCTCCATGGCAAGCGTGTGCGGTAGCTCATTGGCACTGATGGATGCGGGCGTTCCAGTGAAAGCCCCAGTCGCAGGTATTGCAATGGGCTTGATTAAAGAAGGCGAGCGTTTCGCGGTTCTGTCTGACATCTTAGGGGATGAAGACCACCTCGGTGACATGGATTTCAAAGTAGCAGGTTCTGCCGAAGGTGTTACCGCGCTGCAAATGGACATCAAAATCAATGGCATTACCAAAGAAATCATGCAACAAGCTTTGACGCAAGCTAAAGCGGGTCGTTTGCATATCTTGGGTGAAATGGCGAAAGGTTTGGAAGCTCCGCGTGACGAAATTTCCGAATACGCGCCGCGTTATGTCACCATGAAAATCAACCCAGAAAAAATTCGGGAAGTCATTGGTAAAGGTGGTGAAACCATTCGTGGCATCACAGAGAAAACAGGCACAAGCATTGACATCAGCGACGAAGGTTTCATTAAAATCGCTGCGGTTGATGCGAAAGCGGCTTATGAAGCTCGTAGTATGATCGAAGCGATTACCGCCGAGGTAGAACTGAACAAAATCTACAGCGGTAAAGTTGCACGCATCATGGACTTCGGTGCATTCGTTACCATTTTACCGGGTAAAGATGGCCTGTTACACATTTCCCAAATCAGCAATGAGCGCGTTGCGAACGTTACCGATTATGTCAACGTTGGTGATACCGTGCGCGTCAAAGTTATCGAGATTGACCGTCAAGGTCGTATGCGTTTGAGCATGAAAGAAGCTGTCGGCGAGTAATTTACGCTCACCGTGCATTGCTAAAAGGCTGGCAGGGCAACTTGTCAGCCTTTTTTATTTTCTGGGGGCGTTACGTTATATCGTGCTTGTTACATCAACAACTTTCGTGAAGTGTCGACAATCGAGCGACCAGACTCCATGTATCTGGAAATTTCTTTATTAAACCCAGTATATCTGTCGACAATACTAGGGTTATGTGTTTGACCTCTCCGACAAAAGGCGTATAATCCCCGCACATCTTAAAACCTGATAGCAGATTATGTGTGTGTCCTCACATATCCTTGTATGCTGGTGGACGCCGACTGGTAGATTTTCGATTCGCAGTTTTCGGAGAGGAGGACTGCACAAGCCACCAAAGTACCTTGAGGTGCTTTCAATAAAGACAAAACGAGGATGTGTATAGATGAGTAGTGAGATTCTGACACCTGTATTGCCGGAGTCCGTTGCTGACGCGACCGTGGTTTCTTGGAGCAAAAAAGTTGGCGACGCGGTTAAGCAAGACGAAGTTCTGGTCGAAATCGAAACTGACAAAGTTGTGCTGGAAGTTCCAGCTCCTGTTGATGGTGTATTGACTGAAATTCTGCAAGATGCTGGTGCAACTGTCACCAGTGGTCAATTATTAGGTCGTCTGACTGCTGGTGCTGTCGCTGCTGCACCTGCTCCTGCTGCTGAAGTTGCTCCAGCGCCTGCCGCTACCGAGGCTTCTGCCCCTCAAACTGCTCCCGCTGCACGCAAATTAATGGCAGAAAATAACCTGACTGCCACTGACGTTGCTGGTTCTGGCGCGAATGGTCGTATCCTGAAAGAAGACGTGCAAGCTGCGGTTGCTAAACCTGCTGCTGCTCCTGCAAAAGCGGCTGCTCCAGCAGCACCAGCGCCAACTGTTGCGGTTGCTGCGGGTGCGCGTATGGAACAACGTGTACCAATGACTCGCCTGCGTGCGCGTATTGCTGAACGTCTGTTGTACGCAAAGTCTTCTACTGCAATGCTGACCACTTTCAACGAAATCGACATGAAGCCGTTGATGGATATGCGCAACGAATACAAAGACGTATTCGAGAAAAAACACAAAGCGAAATTGGGCTTTATGTCCCTGTTCGTGAAAGCAGCCGCCGTTGCACTGCAACGTTTCCCTGAAATCAATGCTTCTATCGATGGTAATGACATCGTTTACCACGGTTTCTGTGACATCGGTATCGCGGTTTCTTCTGACCGTGGCTTGGTAGTGCCTATCCTGCGCAATGTCGAAAACATGGGTTTGGCTGACATCGAATCCGGTATCGCTGGTTACGCTGTCAAAGCACGCGAAGGCAAACTGGATATGGGCGATCTGTCTGGTGGTACATTTACCATTACTAACGGCGGCGTTTTTGGTTCATTGTTGTCTACTCCTATTTTGAACCCACCTCAAAGCGCGATCTTGGGTATGCACTCTATCCAAAAACGCCCAGTCGTTGTAAACGACCAAATCGTTATTCGTCCAATGATGTACGTTGCGCTGTCTTACGACCACCGTATCGTTGATGGTCAGGGTGCTGTTACCTTCCTGAAAACTATCAAAGAATTGGTTGAAAACCCAGTTCGTTTGGTATTGGATGTGTGAGGTAGAGCATGTCTGATAAATTTGATGTCATCGTCATTGGTGGTGGTCCTGGCGGCTACGTTGCGGCGATTCGTTGCGCACAATTGGGCTTTAAAACAGCGTGTGTTGAAGAGTGGATCAACAAACAGCAAAAACCAGCGTTGGGTGGTACTTGCTTAAACGTGGGTTGTATTCCTTCTAAGGCATTGCTGGAAAGCTCCGAGCGTTACGAAGAAATCGCGCACCACAATGCTGACCACGGCATTAGCGTTGAAGGTTTGAATATCGACGTGAGCAAAATGATTGCTCGCAAAGATAAAATCGTTTCGCAATTGACTGGTGGTATTGAGCAACTGTTCAAAGCCAATGGTATCACTTGGTTGCAAGGTCGTGGCAAATTGCTGGCTGGAAAGCAAGTTCAAGTGACAGGTCATGATGGTGCAGTGCACACTTACGCTGCGGATAATGTTATTATTGCGGTTGGCTCTACCCCAATTGAGTTGCCTATCGCAAAATGGCAAGACACGCGCGTTGTGGATTCCGCTGGCGCATTGGATTGGGAAACCGTTCCTGCGAAACTGGGTGTCATCGGTGCAGGCGTTATCGGTCTGGAAATGGGTAGCGTATGGCGACGCTTAGGTGCGCAAGTCGTTGTTCTCGAAGCGATGGACGACTTCTTAGCGGCTGCTGATCGTGATGTTGCTAAGTCCGCATTGAATCAGTTCAAAAAGCAAGGTTTGGATATTCGCATGAGTTCCAAGGTTGCCAATGTTGAAGTGAGCGATGAAGGTGTGCTTGTCACCTATAACGATCCACAGGGCGAGCAAAAATTGCTTGTTGACCGTTTGATCGTAGCTGTCGGACGTAAATCCAATACAGCAGGCGCACTGGCGGACGACTGCGGTGTTTCGCTGGATGAGCGTGGTCGTGTCGTGGTTGATAGCCATTTGCAGACTGCTGTTCCTGGTGTTTACGCCATTGGTGACTGTATCGTAGGTCCGATGTTGGCGCACAAAGCATCCGAAGAGGGTGTGTTGGTTGCCGAGCAAATTGCTGGTCAAAAACCGCACATTAACTATGATGCTATTCCGTGGGTTATCTATACTCATCCTGAAATCGCGTGGGTTGGTAAGACTGAAGCCGACCTGAAAGCGGCTGGTGTTGCTTACAATGTGGGTTCTTTCCCATTCGCGGCAAACGGTCGTGCTAAAGCGATGGATCAGGCGGATGGTTTGGTCAAGGTTTTGGCTGATGCAAAAACCGACCGCATTCTGGGTGTGCACTTCGTAGGTCCATTGGCTTCTGAGCTGGTGGGACAAGCAGTCATTGCGATTGAGACTGAGTGTTCGTCTGAAGATTTAGCGCGGATGACATTTGCGCATCCAACCGTCTCCGAGGCGATTCACGAAGCTATGCTGGCTGTCGATGGGCGAGCATTACATGCCGTTGGCAAAAAGCGTAAGTAAGCCTTTTTAATAA
>CAZEQX010000027.1:0-21219 GCA_964514635.1 uncultured Thiothrix sp. | reverse complement strand
ATTGCATGGTGACATTGGCAGCGACTAGCACAGGGAAACCTCTTAAAATCTGATTGCGCGTAATGGGGCGTTACTTTAGCACTTTTCCCACCCACACGCCCAAGAATCACCGCCAGCCTTGCACGATACTTACGACCTTGACAACCCTCCGTACAATCCTTACTTTTAAACTTAGTAAGGTATGAACTATAAGTAAGGAGAAATACATGATTTTTGCTACACTGACCAGTAAAGGGCAAATCACCATTCCTAAGGAAGTGCGTAGCCGCTTACAGTTAAGTACGGGTGATCGTTTGGAATTTGTGTGGGTTGGTGATGAATTGCGTATTCGCCCCGCTTCACGCAAAGTTGACGAGGTATTTGGCAAATATAAACGCCGTCAAGCAGTAGTTGTGACCATCGACAATATGGATGCTGCTATTCGTCAACGTTTTGAACAGGAAAAAGCATGAAAGCGTTAGATACTAATGTGTTAGTGCGCTTTCTCATGAATGATGACGAGGCTCAGGCTCAACAAGTGTATCGACTCTTCAAAACGGCTGAAGCCCAACAAGAACCTTTGCTTGTACCATTACTCGTTGTTTTAGAACTATTTTGGGTATTGGAATCTGCTTACCGTTTAAGTCGGGGCGAAATCCTTGAGGTCATGGATGACTTATTACTCATGCCAATTTTAGTGTTTGAGAATCGAGTAGCGTTACACCATTTTTTAGCGGAGGCGCGAAATATTAATGCCGACTTATCCGACCTGCTGATTGCCCATTCAGCACAAGCAGCAGGCGCGGAGGAGGTATTAACGTTTGATCGCAAAGCCTTGCGCAGCCCCTTGTTCAAACGTTTGGCAAATTAAAACACCGATTGCAGCATTTTTAGGCTGAGTAAAATCAGCAATACCGCGAAAACCTTTTTCAAGGTTGCCACAGGCAAGGTGTGCGCCCAGTGTGCGCCGAGTTTGGTGGTAAAAAAGCTAACCGATGCAATCAAAATCACCGCAGGCCAATACACATAACCGAACGTGTGTGCGGGTAATCCTGCCTGACCCCAGCCATTAATGATGTAACCTGTCGCTCCTGCTACCGCAATTGGTAAACCAATGCCCGCTGAAGTGGCAATCGCATTGCGGATATTCACATTACACCACGTCATGTAGGGCACGGATAATGACCCGCCACCAATCGCCACCAAGGCGGAAATGCCACCGATAATCAAGCCCACGACATTCAAACCTGCCATTGCGGGCAATTCGCGGTGTGCAGGCGGTTTAATCCCTAACCACATTTGCAGCGATACATACCCCATAAAACACGCGAAAAAGATCGCTAACGCCGTTGTGGATAAATATGCCGCTAAGAACGTGCCCGCAAATGTACCCACCAAAATCCCAGGGGTAATTTCCCGCACCACGCGCCAGATTACCGCACCTTTAGCGTGATGCGCCCGCAAACTGGCAATCGAAGTCGGGACAATTGCCGCCATTGACGTACCCAACGCCAAATGCACGACGTGTTCCGGCGCGAAATCTTGCGCGACGAATAAAGCAGTCAACGCAGGAACCATGATCCCGCCACCACCGACCCCCAACAAGCCCGCAGCGACACCAACCACCGCACCCAATGCTAAAAACGAAACCAGCAATTGCCATTCCACTGGTATGACCTCTTTACCTGAAAAAGACCTATTCTGCATGAGTTTGGTAAAAGATGTACATTAACAACCACCAACCTACAGCGACTAAAGCAACTCCGTTGCATCTCAATAACAATGCACGAATGGTCATTACTTGCGTTTTCTTGTTGACTAATATATGAACATATTTACATAATATTAACCTTGTCATTACTATGTAAATATCACAATTTACGTTGTTTTTTTATAAAGTACGCCACCACAAACGTGGAAACCCACACGGGTTTTTACAACTTTATTTCACTGCATATTTTGTGTAATAACGGGAGGATACATGACTCACAAACTACCATTCATTTTTTTCGCGGCAGTAAGCTTAGTTGGCTGTGCGAGTACTGCTACCACTACACCTGCTGAAAAAACAACAACTAGCACCGCTAGTTCCGCCAATGCGTGCCAACCGATTACACAAGCTGAAGTCGCCGCACTGTTCGACCGTTGGAATCAATCCCTGCAAACAGGCGAACCGAAAAAAGTGGTGGCAAACTATGCAGAAAAATCCATTTTGTTGCCCACCGTTTCCAACAAGCCGCGCCTGACACCTGCGGAAAAAGAAGATTACTTCGTACATTTCTTGGAAAAACAACCTGCTGGCAAGATCGACATGCGCCATATCGAAATCGGCTGTAATACCGTCGTGGATGCGGGTCTGTACACGTTCAAATTTGGTAAAACGGGCGAAAGCGTCAAAGCGCGTTACAGCTACACTTACCGTTGGGATGGCAAAAACTGGTTAATTACCAGCCATCACTCTTCTGCTATGCCAGAAAAAGCGGCAGCTCCAGCGAAACACTAAGCACAATACCCGCCTTTGCAACACGTCAATACCCCTGTGGTATTGGCGTTTTTCTGCGCACCACAAATCTGCAATTTAGTTGCATCTAGTGATAGAATGCTAGGCTGTCGTTACTAGCATGACATCATCAACGTGAATCCCGTCATTGACCTGCAAAATCTACGTTACCGTTGGCGGGGACAACCCCGCGATACCTTGAACATTGCCGAATTGCGCGTGCAACAAGGCGAACACCTATTCATTCGCGGTGCAAGTGGCAGCGGTAAAACCACGCTGCTTAATTTGTTGGCAGGTATTTTGCCCCCTGTCACAGGATCACTTCAGATACTTGGTCAGGAAATGGCGAAGTTGCGCAATAGCCAACGGGATCGCTTTCGGGCAGATCACATGGGTGTGATTTTTCAGCAGTTTAATTTATTACCGTATTTGTCGGTGCTGGAGAATGTGCAGCTACCCTGTGAGTTTTCCGCGCGGCGCAAACAACAAGCGGGGGATATGCAGCAAAACAGTCGTACTTTGCTGACACATTTGGGCTTGGATGCGGCGTTGTTTTCCCGCCCCGTCACAGCACTTAGCGTTGGGCAACAGCAGCGCGTGGCAGTGGCGCGAGCGTTAATCGGTAAGCCAGAATTGATCATTGCCGATGAACCGACCTCCGCCTTGGATACCGAAACCCGTGACGGTTTTTTGGATTTGCTGTTTCAAGAAGCCCATGCGCAAAACAGTACGATTGTATTCGTAAGCCATGACCCGTACATCGCTAAACATTTCCCGCGCGTGGTGGATTTAGCCGAGGTGAACCGCCCATGATTTTGCTCCGTTTGACGTTGCGCAGTTTGTGGAATCGACGCGCTAGTTTATTGCTTACTTTGCTGGCGATTGCCTTGAGCGTTTCCCTATTATTGGGGGTGGAATACATCCGCAAGGAAGCCAAAAGCAGTTTCCTCAGCACGATTTCTGGCACGGATTTGGTGGTCGGCGCACGCAGCGGCCCGGTACAATTGTTGTTGTACAGTGTGTTTCGCATTGGCAATGCCACCAACAATATTGGCTGGCAGTCGTATCAGGACATCGCCGCGAACCCATTGGTAGCATGGACAATCCCGATTAGCTTGGGCGATTCGCATCAGGGTTTTCGGGTATTGGGAACGAATCAGGATTATTTCCGCCATTACCAATATGGCAATAAACAATCGCTGCAATTTGCACAGGGGCAAGCGTTCAGTGCCGTGTTTGAAGCGGTATTAGGCGCGGAAGTGGCACACAAACTGGGTTACAAACTCGGCGATAAGATCATCATTGCTCACGGTTCGGGCGCGACTAGCTTTGCTCTGCACGATGATAAACCGTTTCAGGTGGTGGGTATTTTACAACCCACAGGCACACCGTTGGATCGCACTGTGCATGTGCCGCTGGAAGGCATTGAGGCGATTCACGTTGATTGGGTCAATGGTACAAAAGTTTCTGGTTATCACATCAGTGCCGATGAAGCTTTAAAGAAAAATCTCCAGCCCAAAGTCATTACCGCTTTTTTCGTCGGCTTGAAAAATCGCGCGGCGGCATTCCGTGTACAGCGCGAGATTAATGACTACCAACGCGAACCCTTATTAGCGACATTACCAGGAGTGGCATTGGCGGAATTGTGGCAAGCGTTGGGGCTGTTTGAAACTGTATTACGCTTGATTAGTGGTTTTGTGGTGGTAGCGGGTTTGTTGGGTTTACTCACCGTCTTGCTGGCAACATTGAATGAACGCCGCCGCGAAATGGCGATTCTGCGTGCTGTTGGCGCATCACCTGTTCACATTTTATGGCTATTCATGTTGGAATCGCTGGTACTGGTTGGCTTCGGCTGTCTGGCTGGCGTAGCACTCATCTATGCCGCCCTGTTCGGTGCACGCCCGTGGGTGATGAGCGAATACGGTTTCCATCTTTCATGGTGGCTGCCATCCGCTCACGATGGGCTGTTGCTTGCCGTCATCGCGGGGCTTGCATTACTGTTTAGCCTAATTCCGGGGGCCATTGCCTACCGCCGTTCCTTGCAAGATGGTTTAACCGTCCGAGTATAGAGTCACAACCATGCAATCTGCTTTTCGTTTATTTCCCTTACTGCTTTGTTCCACCTTGTTGCTCAGTGCTTGCGAAGACAAACCGCAAGCCGACACAACCAGCACCGCGAATAATCCCCCTGCATTACCCGCCAATGCGCCAGCGGTTGGGACTTCGATCAACAGTTTGGTTAAGCCACCTGATAGTGAATTAACCCAACTCAAAGCCGAATACGCGGACTACCAAGAAATCGCGTGGGAAGATTTGGAATTACCTGGACAAGGTTTGGCGGACATTATGAAAAAATACCAGCCGCAGTTGGACGCTATCCCCGAAGGCGGCGCGGTGGAAGATGACAAACTCATGGAAAAGATGCAGGCTGAAATGAATGCAGCCCCTGTGAATCCCGCATTGAACGGCAAGAAGATCAAACTGCCCGGTTACATTTCGCCATTAGAAGTCGACGACCAAAAAGGCATGGTGAAAGAATTTTTGCTTGTACCGTATTTCGGCGCGTGCATTCACGTTCCACCGCCGCCGTTGAACCAAACGTTATTGGTCAAGCCGCAAACGGGCAAAAGCGTCGGCATGGAACGCATGTACGAACCTGTTTGGGTTTACGGCACGATCAGCACCGACTCGGTTAACACCGCACTCGCCGAAGCGGGTTATCAGATTTTGGATGCGAAGGTCGAACGCTACGAAATCGACCAAGCCAAAACCGCTGCACAAACCTCCGCAGCACCTGCGGCGAAGCCGTAACCCAACGCTTAAACGTGGCGGATGAAACGGTTTAACACCAACCGCCACAATAACCAATACAGTAATACCCCTGTACTGTCTGCCAGAAAATCCCAACCGGAAAAAGCTCGCCACGGGGTTAAGGCTTGTAGCACTTCAATCAGCGCACCATAGCCCAACAACAATGGGAATTTCCAACGCCAGAACGAACGCAACGTGGATAAATCCAATAACCACGCATAGGCAAAAAAGCCGAAGGCATGGGCCAGCTTGTCTTTGTTATTCGCCAAATCCACTACGCCATCCATTGGCATTAGCGATACGACCAGCCCCACGACCAATAACATCATAAACAACACGCGCAATACCGCACGGGTTTGCGGCTGCACAATGGTTAAGCGACTCAAAATAGCTTGCATGGTTTAGAACGACTGCCAATCAGTAAATCTCGCGGCACATCATAGCATCACGCAGCCTTATGCAGATAATAAATCCCTAATTTCTGCCTGCATTCGCTCCACCGCTTTACGCCCTTCATCAATAGCCTCGGTAGCACGGAAAAACTCAAACAGCCCAATGTGTTCCAAACGTGGGGTAAGCAAAATATCAGGTGGGTCGCCAGCCATACGGCTGCGGGTGATTTTATCCTGCATGATATTGATCGATGTGGCGATGGAATCCATCAAACTCGGCGGAGCACTTTTGTCTTTGCTCGTATCGGGCAATAAGGCGGCGGAATATTCGCGCAACGAAGCCGCCAGCGCGTCCACCAGACGTTCCTTTTTAGCGGGAATGTCCACCGCTGAATCCGCAACGACTAATGGTGCGGGGTTGGGTGCAGCGGTTTTACCGTTTTGCGTGTGATAGCGGTAACGGCGCGTGACTGTCCCGTTCAAATTCACAGCGATAACAATGTCCGCCCCCAATGCACGACACAACGAAACAGGCACAGGGTTTACCAACCCACCATCCACCAACCATTGGTCGTGATAACGATAAGGCGTGAATAAACCGGGTAAGGCAATCGATGCCCAAACCGCTTCCAATGCCATGCCATCGGTAAACCACACTTCGCGCCCTGTGGCTAAGTCCGTCGCAACCGTGGCAAAACGCCGCGACAACTGCTGGATCTGGCAATCATCCGCACACACATAGGTGTGTAAGAATTGCTGGAGTTTATCGCGATTCACGAAACCGTGCAGGGAAGCATTCACCTCAAAAAAACGCACCAGTTCCAAACGGGTTAGCGAGAGCGTCCATTTTTCGAGGTTTTCAAGGTTGTTTGCCGCATACGCCGCCCCTACAATCGAACCCACCGAACAACCACACACAATGTCAGGTTCGACCCCTAATTCCGCCAAAGCGCGTAACACACCGATGTGCGCCCAACCACGCGATGAACCGCTGCCTAAAGCAACACCCACGCGCGGGCGTGCTGTTGTTAATGTCATGTTGATGCTTCCTCTGGACAATTAAGCCATTCTAGTCCATTGCCAACACAACGCTGTTACTTGTACCGTCCAAAACGGTAAATTCCCGTCGCCGTTCGCGCCCATCCAGATTCGCCACTGCTTCATAATGCCCAGGCGGAACAGCCAATGTCACCGAATGCCGCGCAGGGGCTGCGACTTCGTGGCGACCGCTTCCGTCTAAGCGATACAACTTCCATTGCATAGGCCGCATCGCAGGCGCATTACCCAATGTTGCGACCAAATTGACTTTCCCCGTGGGCACATTCATCGCTGTGACTTGGGTCGTGCCCCGTTCAACGTGCAAACGTTGCTGTTGTTGTGCACTATCAACATGCGCTACCACTTCGTATTCCCCGACGGGTAGAATCACGCTCAATTCATTGCTATTACCACGACTCAACACTTGACGCATAGCTTTACCGCTTTGTAATGCGAAGACTTCCCAGTCGGCATTTACATCGCTGGCAACACGCAAAACACCAATGTTCGCGGCGAAATCTGCAACAGCTAAGCGTCCATAATGCACTTCCACAATACGCTGTTCTTCATAACCACCAACCATGAGCGTGATGTCGTATTGCCCATCAGGCAATGACAAACGCAAAGCCCGACCCTGCAAACGTTGCGCCTGCCCTCCTGTGACAGGGCGAACTTGCCACAACACTTCAGCATCGGCTAACGGAATCGACATAGGAACATTGGCACTCAACAGTAAATTGTGGTCTGGCGCGACCGTGCGGTTATCCGCAATATACGCGCCATTGTTTAGCGATGGCGTGGCGGTCATTGCACCTTCGGCACGACGGAACATGCCATTTGGCGCAACCACCCGTTCAACGGCGGTAGCTTGTTCCGCTTTCAAGGCTAACCGCTGTGGTAACGATACCGAATTTTGTTTATGCGGTGAGCTGTATTTTTCATTGGTTTCAATCCAACGATAACCTTGTTTATCCTTATCGTGTTCCCACAAAGGCTGCAATAATGCCGAAATAGACTGCATCATTGCGGGTGTGGTACTCGTGGCTACATCGGACTGAACCGCTGAAGCAGACTGGTGATAGCGTTGTGCAACACCAGCATGACCAGGCACATGGCAACTCAGAACAAAAGTCGCCATGACCCAGATTGGAGTTTGTGTACATTTCATGGAAGCCATCCTTGCTCGCACTGCTGTGGGCAAATTACTGTCATTTCCCCCTGTGTATGATGCATGAAGACATCACCACCTAGACCTGATTTCATGCAGCAAATAGCGATATGCTTGTTATACTTTTTCATCTAATTTATACCGCGCTCTGACACTCTCCCAATAGAATGTCATTATTGCGAACAATGACAATTCCAAGCCGACAGGTCACAGTGTTTTTACGCTCGACGGGCAAATTTCAGCTAAAGTTAAGCTATGGAAATCCAAGCAATTTAGTAGGGAATAGGGGGATAATTTGGCCAAAAAACACACGAAACATAACGCGACAGACCTGACACCATCTGCCCGTTATTCATTAAAACACTTGTTATTCAGTTAAACGCAATCAGCGCGTAATAAACGGAAAAATCGCTTGAAATACCTGCGAAGGCGTTTGCACCGTTGCGGTCAACTGCCATTGCATCTGTTCTGTTGAACAAATCGGTAAGGTAAACTGCCCTTGCCATGCAGCATTCGCCGCTGGTGTGAGCATAGCGCGTTGAAAGCCCATGTCCATATTCACCCCTTCGACCACCACCTGCACTTGTTGCGCCTGCTGCATGAGTGAACCTGTCACCTTGGCAGTAATCGGCTTCACGACGGGTAATGGGTGCGGCTGCAATGACAAGCGCAATGTATTCCCTTGCGCATCGCTGGCAGTGCATTCGCCTTGTTGCAAATCGCAAGGCTGCTGTACGGTCAGAATCTGGGCATTCAGTGTGGGTGAATGCGCTGTAAACCACCACCCTGCTGTGGCTAAACTCCCCGCGAATACTAGGCCTAATCCCCACCATTTCATCCGGCAAACTCCGCAATCACGGGGGTATGGTCGGAAGGTTTTTCCCAAGTACGCGGTTCGCGGTCAATCACACAGCGTTGGCAAGTTTGTACCAGTGCTGCACTGGCAAGGATCAAATCAATGCGCAACCCATGATTACGCCGGAAACCGCCCGCACGGTAATCCCACCAACTGAAGCTTTTTTCCACCTGTTCAAACAGGCGAAACGTATCCTGCAAACCGAGTGCTTGGATCGCTTGCAAAGCGGCACGTTCGGCTTCAGAACACAGCACTTGACCCGCCCACGCAGCAGGGTCGTGAACATCGCGGTCTTCGGGGGCAATGTTAAAATCCCCCAATACCACCAATCGCGGGTAACGTGCGGCTTCATGGTGCAACCATGCGGTGACTTTTGCCAACCAATCGAGCTTATAAGCGTATTTGTCCGAACCGACTTCCGCACCATTCACCACATACAAATTCACCACGCGCACCCCATCAATGGTCGCAGCCAGAATGCGCCGCTGCGGGTCATCTAACGTAGGAATGTCCGTGACAACCTCCGTTGCCACGGCTTTACTGAGAATCGCCACCCCGTTATAGGTTTTTTGCCCTGCAAACACCGCGTTGTAACCCGCCGCTTGCAACTCCGCCAAGGGGAATTGCGCGTCCACAGTTTTGGTTTCCTGCACGGCCAAAATATCCGGTTGTGCTGCTGCCAACCATTGCAAAACATGCGGTAAACGCACACGCAGCGAATTGACATTCCAAGTGGCGATTTTCATGGGCAGTTCCTCAGGCTTGCGACGCGGCTAAACCGCTGTGACGTAACAGCGCGTCCACGGTTGGTTTACGCCCACGGAAAGCGACAAACGATTCCATCGCCGGACGCGAGCCACCCACTTCCAACACCTCGCGCAAGAAGGCTGTGCCGACTTCGAGATTGTCTAAGCCCTCTTCTTCAAACCGCGCGAAGGCATCTGCGGATAATACTTCCGCCCACTTATAGCTGTAATAACCCGCTGCGTACCCGCCTGCAAAAACGTGAGTAAACGTGTGCGGCATCCGGTTAAACGCTGGCGGTTTGATCACCGCAACTTGTTCCAACACTTGTTGGCGAATCGCTTGTACCTGCCCTTCTTGCGCCGCTGAGGGGTCTAAATGCAGGTGCATATCAAATAAAGCGAACTCCAACTGCCGCACGGTTGCCATTGCAGTTTGGAAGTGACGTGCCGCCAGCATTTTTTGGAATAAGTTATCCGGTAACGGTTCGCCCGTTTGCCAATGCGCGGCGAGCTTATCTAACACGCTACGTTCCCAACACCAGTTTTCCATGAACTGACTGGGCAATTCCACCGCATCCCATTCCACCCCTGCAATCCCCGCAATATCGGGGTAATCGACTTGGGTCAGCATGTGGTGCAAACCGTGTCCAAATTCGTGGAAGAGGGTAACGACTTCATCATGGGTCAACAAAGCAGGCTGTTCACCCACTGGCGCACTACCATTGCAGGTCATGAAAGCGACTGGGATTTGCAACGAACCATCCGCGCGGCGGAAACGCCCACAGAAGTCGCTCATCCATGCCCCGCCACGCTTATGCTGACGCGCATACAAATCTAAATAGAAGACCGCCTGCAATTCCCCTGTTGGTGCATAAACGTGATAAAAGCGCACGTCTGGATGCCACAAATCCACACCATCGGTTTGCTGGGTAATGCGCACGCCGAACAGTTTTTCTACTTGCGCAAACAACCCCGCAATCACGCGGTCAGCAGGAAAATACGGCTTTAAATCTTCCTCAGTGAAATCAAAACGCGCGTGTTTCATTTTTTCACTGACGTAAGTCACATCCCACGCCTGCACATCGTCCAACCCTAAGGTACTGGCGAAGGCTAATAATTCAGCGTATTCCTGTTGGGCATAAGGCTTGGCTTTGCGTGCCAAATCATTAAGGAATGCCAAAACTTGCTGCGGGTTTTCCGCCATTTTGGTAGCCAACGATAATTCGGCATAATTGGTATAACCCAACAATTCCGCTTCTTCTTGGCGTAAGCGCAAAATATCGCGCATGACCGCCGTATTATCCCACTCTGGGTTTGCCCCTAATTCCGAGGCTCGCGTGGTATAAGCACGATACATTTCCGCACGCAATTCACGGTTATCGGCATAAGTCATGACAGCAATGTAAGAAGGGAATTGCAGTGTTAAAACCCAACCGTCCAAGCCACGCTGTTGCGCGGTTTGCGCTGCCATCGCCAGTGCGGATTCGGGTAAACCTGCCAGTTCCGCAACGTCAGTAATGTGCTTTGTCCATGCGTTGGTCGCGTCCAACACATTGTCGGAAAAACGTGATGTTAGTTGTGACAAGTCTTGGCTAATACGACGATAGACGGCTTTTTCATCATCCGATAAGGCAATCCCCGACAATTTGAACCCTAGCAAACTGTCATCCAAGCTCTTACGTTGCGCACTATTGAGAGCGCTGTCTTGCTCACGAATCGCCTTAATCGCAGCATACAACTCAGGGTTTTGCCCGACTTCCGTGTGGTAATCACTCAAGGTTGGTAAACAGGTATTGTATGCCTGACGTAGTGTTTCCGTATTGACCACAGCATTCATGTGACTAACAGGCGACCACATACGATCCAAACGATTCGCCGCCTCATTCATCGGCGTGACCAAAGTTTCCCAAGTAAAAGCCGTCGGGCGAGCTAAGGTATCCGCCAACCATGCACGATTATCTTGCAGTACCGTTTCTAATGCGGGTATCACATGTTCCGCCTGAATAGTAGAAAAGGCGGGCAGGTACGGAATATCCAATAATGGATTCGTTTTATTTTGTTCCACGTGAAACCTCAAATATCCAAATTGCTAACGGAAAGGGCATTTTTCTCAATAAAGTCACGACGCGGCTCGACTTGATCCCCCATTAATGTGGTGAATACCTCATCCGCCGCCACGACATCTTCAATGCGTACCTGCATTAAACGCCGAGATTCGGGGTTAAGGGTAGTTTCCCACAATTGGTCAGGGTTCATTTCGCCCAGACCTTTGTAACGACTGATTTGCAAACCGCGATTAGCTTCTTGCATCAACCAGTTCACTACTTGGTCAAAACGCCGCACCATGAGCTTACGCTCACCGCGCATAATATACGCACCTTCGCCTAATAAACCATCCAACTCACGGTTCGTTTTTAACAGCATTTTGGTTTCAGGCATGAGGAAAAATTCACGATCCAAACGGATAACATGATCCAAACCGTGTTGGCGACGGTTCACCGCAATTGTCCACGCACTATGGTCGAGCTTGTTCAATTGTGCGGAATAAGTACGCGCTCCGTTTGCATCCAAGTTCAGGCTGGTAATCGCCGCCTCAATCCACGCTGCGAATGCTTCCACCGCAATGTCTTGTGGCTCGTCATGCGCTGGTAGGGATTCAAATAGCAAGGCATCTAACAATGCACGGTCATAACGACGTGATAAACGCGCAATCACTTGCTTGACGGCATTGTATTGGCGCACCAATGCTTCTAAAGCTTCACCACTGATAGCAGGCGAATCCACATTCAAATGCAAACGTGCTTCGTCCAGAGCTAGTTGCAGCAAATAACGTTCCATTTCGCCGTCGTCTTTGACGTACTGTTCTTGCTTACCGCGTTTCACTTTGTACAGCGGCGGTTGCGCAATGTAGATATGACCGCGTTCCACCAATTCTGGCATTTGGCGATAGAAGAAGGTCAGGAGCAGGGTACGAATGTGAGAACCGTCCACGTCCGCGTCGGTCATAATAATGATACGGTGATAGCGTAGTTTGTCAGGATTGTAATCCTCACGCCCAATCCCGCAACCCAATGCGGTAATCAATGTACCGACCTCTTGCGAGCTGATCATTTTATCGAAACGCGCTTTTTCCACATTCAGGATTTTCCCTTTCAGCGGCAAAATAGCTTGCGTGCGACGGTCACGCCCTTGTTTAGCTGAGCCGCCTGCGGAATCACCTTCTACTAAGAACAGTTCAGAATGGGCAGGGTCTTTTTCTTGGCAATCCGCGAGTTTCCCCGGCAAACCTGCAATGTCTAATGCCCCTTTACGCCGCGTCATTTCCCGCGCTTTGCGAGCCGCTTCGCGGGCGCGAGCCGCTTCGATCATCTTACCCGTAATGAGTTTGGCTTCGCTGGGGCTTTCCAATAAGAATTCCGCCAAACGTTCATTCATCGCTGATTCGACCACGCCTTTGACTTCGGACGATACCAATTTATCTTTGGTTTGTGACGAGAATTTCGGGTCTGGTACTTTCACCGATAAAACAGCGGTTAAACCTTCGCGTGCGTCATCACCCGTTGGGCTGATTTTCTCTTTCTTCGCCAGATTTTCGCTTTCAATGTAGTTATTTAAAGTGCGTGTTAATGCCGCCCGAAAACCCGATAAATGCGTACCACCATCACGTTGTGGAATGTTATTGGTAAAGCAGAACACATTTTCTTGGTAAGAATCGTTCCACTGCAAAGCCACTTCCACGCCGATGCCATCTTGTTCAGTACTGAAGTACACAATATTGGGGTGAATCGGGGTTTTATTACGGTTTAGGTGTTCAACGAAAGCACGAATCCCACCTTCGTATTGAAAAAGGTCTTCACGACCTTCGCCACGACGGTCAATCAAATGAATGCGCACACCCGAATTAAGGAACGATAACTCGCGCAAGCGTTTGGCTAAAATATCGTAGTGAAATTCAGTTTGCGTGAAAATTGTTGCACTAGGCCAGAAACGCACGGATGTTCCCGTACCTTCGGTGTCGCTAATCGCTGCTAAAGGGGCTTCTGGTTCGCCTAAGCGATAAATCTGTTGATGTAATTTACCATGACGACGAATGTTGAGTTCCAATTTCTCGGAAAGCGCATTCACCACGGAAATACCAACACCGTGTAAACCGCCGGATACTTTATAAGAGTTATCGTCGAATTTACCGCCAGCGTGCAATACCGTCATAATGACTTCCGCTGCTGAACGTCCTTCTTCTGGGTGAATGTCAACGGGAATACCGCGCCCATCATCCGTTACCTTGACAGAACCATCGCTAAACAGTTCGACACGAATTTCGGAACAGTAACCTGCTAATGCTTCGTCAATGGAGTTATCCACAACCTCAAAAACCATGTGGTGCAGACCCGTACCATCATCGGTATCGCCGATGTACATTCCAGGGCGTTTGCGTACTGCTTCCAGACCTTTGAGAACTTTAATATTTGACGAGTCGTAGGTTTGCTCTGTCATAGTCATTCCATCTTTTTCCGTGATTGAACGGCGGTAAGTTTATGCCGAGATTTATGCAAGTGTGATCTGCCCGCGTTTTACATGAAATACTCGTGCATTCATAAATTCCGCTGATATAGCATCATGGCGGGTACTGGTCATAATTAACTGTTGCCGTGTTGTGTGTAGGGTATTGTACAACGCCTGCTGATTTTGCTCATCCAGTTCAGATGCGAGGTCGTCAATTGCTAATAAGCCGTAAGGTGTCAGAGAATGGGATGGTTGCACTGCTTTAGCACGCGCTAACAATAATCCGACGGTTAATAATTTCAATTGTCCGCGTGAGGCAATGCGCACTGCTGATACATTATCCAGAGTAATGTGTAAATCAACCCGATGTGCACCGTATAAAGTGAAGCCTTGTTGTAACTCTGCTTCGCGTTTGCTGTGGATAAATTGTTGTAGGCATTCTAAGTTATCCACAGCTACATCCTGTGGATAACCTGTCGAAAGCTGCAATTGTGGATAACCTGTGTTTGTGAATAAATCAGTAACGTTCTGTAATTCACGTTTTAAGTTATCCACAGCTTGTAATCGATACCGTTGTAAAGTAGGAATCCACTGAATCAGTTGTATCGTCCATTGTGCTAAAGCAAAGCGTTGTTTTGGGTCACGCAAGCACACATTTCTTTGCTTAAGTGCGCGTTGGTAGTAACGCCATGCCGTGTTAAATTCTGGAATGGTATAAAATGCGATCCAGTCAATAAAAGCGCGTCTTAACTGCGGGCTACCTGTGAGTAATTCAACAGAATTAGGGTGAATAATAGTAAGTGGTAAATGACTACTTAATTCCGCTTGTTGTTTTACATCGGCATGATTAATCCGAATTTGTGTTTGTTGCGTGCTTTTGTTAATACCAATAGGGTAATGATGCCCCGTATCTGTGGATAACTTTGCACTGACTGTAAGATTGCTTGCTCCTTTGTGGATAACTTCTTGAATGCGTGATGTCCGAAATGAACGACCTCGCGCTAAAATGGATAATGCTTCTAGCAAACTGGATTTACCAGAAGCATTATCCCCAACAAAGCAGTTCATTGTTGGGGATAACTCCAATTCCGCATGGGTAATAATGCGACAATTCTGTACGTTTAACTTACTTATCCACATGATTTATCCACAGTTTATGTCACTTACCCACACTATACCGTTCAAATTGTGGATAACTTTACAGGCGAATCGGCATAATGACATTGCGTAAACTGTCATCATCTGGATCAGTTACTAATGCACTGCTTTCTGGAGAGTTACAATGCAAACGCAGAATATCTCCTTGTAAATGATTAACCGCATCTAACAAATAATTCACATTAAAACCAATGTTGAAATTTTTACCAGAATAATGTACATCTAACTCATCTGTTGCGACTTCTTGTTCAGGATTCTGCGCCTGAATCTGCAAAAGATTAGGGCTTAACGATAAACGTACACCACGGAATTTCTCGTTAGACAAAATGGCAACACGCGTTAGCATTTCTTTGAATGTTTTTCGATCAAGGTCAATTTGAATTTGTCCACCTTGTGGTACAGCAGCACGATAGTCTGGATAACGTCCATCGATTAACTTGGTTGTAAAACGTAAATTATCCAATTGAACGCGAAGGTGGTTAGGACTGGTTTGTAACTGCACGAGAGTTTGACTATCACTACGCAATAAACGTGATAATTCCATTACCCCTTTGCGAGGAATAATTAGTTGTTTGGTTTGTTCAGCACCTGTGATGGATTGGTTATAAAAATACAATGCTAAACGATGTCCGTCAGTGGCAACGGTACGAAAGCCTTCAGTATTAATTTCCAATAACATGCCATTCAGGTAATAACGCACGTCTTGGTTTGCCATTGCAAATGCGGTGCGTTCTAAAAGACGTTTGAGGATATTTTCTGGTACTTCAAAAATATGAGTATCGCCAATGTCTTCTAAATCAGGAAACTCACTGGCTGGCAAAGTGGCCAGTTCAAAACGACTACGCCCTGCGGTAACGCGTGCACGATTACCCTCGTGAATCTCCAGATTCACAATGCTTTCGGCAGGGAGTGATTTGCAAATGTCGGCGAGTTTTCGTGCAGGTAGTGTGATTGCACCGTCAGCACCGTCCATGATGGGAGTGTGTGTTGCAATTTCCAACTCAAGGTCAGTCCCTCGCCAGTAGGAGCGAGTGCCGCTGATTTGTAGCAACACATTTTCCAAAATGGGGGCTGTGTGGCGTTTTTCGATAGCACCAAGGGTTGCTTGGAGGGATTCGAGCAAATGTTCGCGAGTTTGTGTCAGTCTCATAACAAATATAATTCTTTATTTAAATAAGATAATAATAATAAGGGAAGCCAAAAAATGTGGATAACTTTTTTATCTATCTAATTCTAAAGCAAAAAAAACCGCTTTTTTCTGTGGATAAGTCTGTTGATAACCCTGTGGATATCTTGTGGATAAGTTGAACCCCGAAAGTTATCCACAACTTATCCACAGCTTATCCACAAAAATACCCCTACTTATCCACAGTTTAGTGCCGAGTTATCCACAGGGTTTTGATTAACTGGATAACGTTCTGAATAGAATTCGATAATCCTCCTCAATTTTGGGGTCTGATTCGCGTAAGTCATTGATAGCACGAATAGCATGTAATACCGTGGTATGATCTCTGCCACCAAATTCCGCACCGATGTCGGGTAAACTGTTACTGGTGAGTTCACGAGCCAATGCCATTGCCATCTGGCGTGGGCGGGCAATGTTGCGTAATCGGCGTTGTGAGTCGAGTTCGGCGATGCGGATGTTGTAATATTGGGCAACGGTTTTTTTGATATTACCGATTGAAATATTTTTGTCCTGACTGGCTAATTGGTCGCGCAGGGTATTTTGTACAAATTCCAGCGTGATGGTGGTGACGCACTTAAGACGCATACTGGCAATCACACGCTGCAACGCGCCTTCGAGGTCACGAATGTTGGAACGGAAGCGCTTGCCAATGAAAAAACTCACATCATTGGGCAGCTTAAGGCCGTTGTCCTCTGATTTTTTGCGCAGGATTGCAACGCGTGTTTCCAAATCGGGGGATTCAATCTGCACTGTCAGTCCCCAGTTAAATCGGGTTTTGAGACGATCTTCAATCCCTTCGAGGTCACGCGGGAAACGGTCACTGGCCAGAATGATGCGTTTTTGCCCTTCTAGCAAGGCGTTAAATGTGTGGAAAAATTCTTCCATCGAACGGTCTTTACCCGCGATGAATTGAATATCATCGATCAACAGGGCATCTGCACTGCGGTAGTGTTGTTTAAATTCCTCCATGCGTGAACTCCGAATGGCAGTGATCATGTCATTGACGAAACGTTCAGCATAAACGTAAATTACCCGTGCATCTGGCTTGCACTCGATAATGCGATTGCCGATAGCGTGCATGAGATGCGTTTTTCCCAATCCTACGCCGCCGTAGATGAATAACGGGTTGTACCCTGTGTCCTCCCTTTCCCCAACCTGCTGCGCGGCCGCACAGGCCAACTGGTTCGATTTTCCCTGCACGAAATTGGTGAAGGTCATGCGCGGGTTCAGTGTGTTCGCGAAACGTTCACTGATTGGGGCGGGGGAAAGATTCCCAGCCGTAGCCCAGGTGTTGGGGGCGAGCGCATCGAATGAACCGACGCTCAAAGGGTCATGCGCCTGTTCTCGAATTTCATCGGGGGCAAGTGTTGGTGAGGTGGGGTCTTCTTGCTCCTGTTCATTGGAGATTTCTTTGCTGCTTGGCAAATCATCAAACAGCGACAATGCCGGAGGGGTTGCAGAAACAACCATCGGGCGTGGTATGGATTTAGGCGGTGACGAACCAATTTGCAACATGACTTCGTAGTCATTGTTTCCGGTTAAAACTCGCGCGTGGAAGAGGATTCTGGGTAGGTATTGCTCATGCACTTGTTGCAACACGATGGTATTGGGCGCGAGAAGGTACAATGCGTGGCGTTTTTCTACCGCATGGAGTGCTCGTAGCCAAGTATTGAGTTCATGATCGGGGATTTCTTGTCCCAATTGTTGTAAGCATTGTTGCCAAAGCAGCATACGGGATTGGATTCCAGAAGCGGTTGAAAAGGTCAGTGTGGTGAAGCATCAGAACAGGTCATTATAGCCCCCAGCCAGAGTTATCCACAAGCATACCCCCCATTGTGGATAACCCTCCTATTGACAAAACAAGAACAATCCCTTAACGTTCCTGACCTTTTTGGTTGCGCTCGATTTTTTTCCGGTGCACTCACCATAACCTATTGAATTGTTTGTAAACGGTAACTTGTCATGAAAAGAACTTTCCAACCTAGCAAATTGCATCGTGCTCGCACCCATGGCTTTCGTGCGCGTATGGCGACTGCTGACGGCCGTAAAGTATTGAGTGCACGTCGCGCGAAAGGTCGTGCTCGCCTGATCCCATAAACCCTTGGATGCAGGCCAATCGGGAGTGATTCACTTCCCGCGTAATGTGCGCCTGACCCGTGGGGTTGAATTCCAGCGGGTCTTCCAACAGGGTAAACGCTTGCACGCTAATGGTGTCAATGCGCGAGCCGCCGCCAATGGCATGGGTTTCCCCCGTTTGGGTATGGCGATTGCGAAAAAGGCATTGCGTCGTGCACATGAACGCAACCGCATTAAGCGATTAGTGCGTGAAAGTTTCCGGCATCATCAAGCTAACTTACCCGCTGTGGATATTGTGGTTATGTGTCGCCACGAAGTTCTTACCATGAGTAACGCCGAGATTTTCCAGCAATTGGAAGGTTTATGGTTACGTTTGCACAAGCTATACTCTGCCGGGTCTGGGCAACCGGAGTAATGCTTTAGGTTATTACGGTCGTCACGCTGTCTTTATTTTTACCAACCGGATTGCAAAACTTATGGATTCGCAACGCCCTTTCCTTTACCTCACCCTGCTGTTCATGCTGTTCTTGATTTGGACAACATGGAAACAGGATCACGCACCGAAACCGCCAGCACCGACTGCGGCTGTTACTGCCACTACTACCACAACAGGTGCAGCTAGTGGGCAGGATGTTCCGGTGGCAGCAGGTTCGACAACCCCACCAACAAATGCAAGTGGCGAGGTTGGGCAGACCGTTACGGTTCGCACGGATACCCTGCAATTGCGCATCAATACGCGCGGTGGTGAGATTCTGGAGGCGGATTTACCAACCTATCCCGTGAGCATTGATGAGCCTGAGAAACCCGTCAAAATCTTAGATTTGGCAACGCGTAACTACGTCGCACAATCAGGTTTGCAGGTACATGCGGCGGCGGGGCAGGATGCAAAAACTTTAGCACCGGATCACTTAGCGACTTACACAGCGGCTCAGGCTGACTACAAGTTGGCTGATGGGCAAGACGAGTTGGTTGTACCGTTGACATGGCAAGGCGCGAATGGGGTTACTGTCACCAAACGTTTTGTGTTTAAACGCGGCTCATTCTTGGTCAATGTTGAACACGAAGTGAAAAACGGTGCGGCGCAACCGTGGGTCGGTACGGAATATCGCCAGTTAAAACACGGTGAGTCACACAAGTCAGGTGGTATGTTAGGTGGAGTACAGGCCTATGTGGGGGGAGCTTATTACCACGAGGGCAAGTACGCTAAGTTATCATTCGCGGATATTGAAAAAAATCCTGTTAATGAAACCGCCACTAAAGATGGTTGGGTTGCCATGCAAGAGCATTATTTCTTGAGTGCATGGATTCCGCCACACGATCAGTCCGCACAATATTACAGCATGGTTGCTAATGCAGATGGTGTGAAAGGCTATATTTTAGGATTGCGCAGCCCTGAAAAAACCATCGCGGCTGGGGCAACGGATACGTTTAAAAGCAGTTTCTATGTCGGGCCTAAGGATCAAGATACATTGGCAAAAATTGCCGATGGGTTAGATTTGACAGTCGATTACGGGATTTTCGCGTTTATTTCTAAACCGATTTTCTGGCTGATGCAGTTGATCCACAAAGTTTTGGGCAACTGGGGTTGGACAATTATTTTCCTGACTATTTTCATTAAAGCATTGTTCTTCTACCCGTCAGCGATGAGTTACAAATCCATGGCGAAGTTGAAAGCCGTTTCGCCAAAACTCAAAGACCTTAACGAACGTTTTGCGGATGACCCACAAGGCAAACAAAAAGCCATGCTGGAGTTATACCGCAAGGAAAAAATTAACCCACTAGGCGGTTGTTTGCCCATCCTGATTCAGATTCCGGTGTTCATGGGGCTGTATTGGGTATTGTTGGAAAGTGTGGAATTGCGTCAAGCTCCGTGGTTATTGTGGTATCACGATTTGTCAGTCAAAGACCCGTTTTTTGTGCTGCCAATCCTGATGGGGGTTTCGATGTTCGTGCAACAATTGCTGAACCCACCACAAGTTGACCCTATGCAGCAGAAGATATTCCAGTTCATGCCGATTATTTTTACGGTCATGTTCTTGTTCTTCCCAGCAGGTTTGGTGTTGTACTGGGTGGTCAACAATGTGCTGTCGATGGCACAACAATGGTACATTAACAAACAAATCATGGGTCATGCGTAACGCCTGACCCGCTGGTATTCTCGTTTGAGAGGTTAAACTGATGTGGAATAGTCCCGATACCATCGCTGCCGTTGCTACACCGCTGGGGCGCGGTGGAGTCGGGATTATCCGTTTATCGGGTAAGTGTGTTCCTGAGATTGCCGTTGGTGTCTTGGGAAGCCTTCCCAGCCCCCGCAAAGCGGTTCACCGCCGTTTTCGCGCTGCCAATGGCGATGTGTTGGATGACGGTATCGCGCTGTATTTCCCCACTCCCCATTCATTCACTGGCGAAGATGTGCTCGAACTGCAAGGGCATGGTGGGCAAGTTGTGCTCGATATGTTGCTCAAGCGGTGTGTGGAATTGGGTGCGCGGTTAGCACGCCCTGGTGAATTTTCCGAACGTGCGTTCCTCAATGACAAACTCGATTTGGCGCAAGCCGAAGCGATTGCCGATTTGATTGATTCGGGGTCGGAACAAGCCGCGCGTTCTGCCTTGCGTTCCTTGCAAGGTGAGTTTTCCACCGCAGTGAATCAGTTACTCACCGCTTTGATTGAGTTGCGGGTGTATGTGGAAGCCGCGTTGGATTTTCCCGATGAAGAAATTGACTTCCTCGCTGATAGTGCTGTTACCCAGCGTTTGGATAGCATCAAACAGCAGTTACACGCGATTTTCCAAAAAGCCCGTCAAG
>CAZEQX010000026.1:0-21919 GCA_964514635.1 uncultured Thiothrix sp. | reverse complement strand
ATGACCCACATTCCTCTTTCGCTTTATATCCATATACCGTGGTGTATTCGTAAATGCCCGTATTGTGATTTTAATTCGCATAATGCGCCGCAAAACTTGCCGGAACAGGCGTATATCCAAGCGTTATTACACCATTTGGAGCAGGAATTGCCGTATATTTGGGGCAGGCGATTGGAATCAATCTTTATTGGTGGTGGCACGCCGAGTTTGTTTAGTGCGGCGAGTATGGATCAATTACTCAGCGGGATTCGTGCGATGCTGCCGTTTCGCCCAAATGTTGAGGTCACGCTGGAAGCCAACCCCGGCACGTTTGAACAGGAAAAATTCCGTGGCTTTCGCGAGGCGGGGATTAATCGTTTATCAATGGGGATTCAGAGCTTCAACCCAGTCCATTTGCAAGCCTTAGGGCGCGTGCATCATCGTGAGGAAGCATTACGCGCTGCGGATATTGCACGCACGGCGGGGTTTGAGAATTTCAATCTGGATTTGATGTTCGGTTTGCCGCAACAGACATTAGAAGAAGCCATGCAAGATTTGCAGCAAGCCATTGATTTGCAGCCAACGCACTTGTCATGGTATCAGCTTACGCTTGAGCCGAATACGCTGTTTTATAAGCATCCACCCCAGTTGCCGGATGATGATTTGGTGGGGGATATGCACTTATCTGGGCAACAATTACTCAATACATCGTGCTACAATCAGTATGAAGTTTCCGCCTATGCCAAATCGGGCAAGCAATGTCGGCATAACCGGAATTACTGGGAATTTGGTGATTATGTGGCAATCGGTGCTGGCGCACACGGTAAGATTACAAACCCAGCAGAAGGCAGCATCACCCGCTATCACAACCATCGGCAACCCGCCGAGTACATGCAGCAAGTGACACAAGGCCAAGCGCGTAGCGGTTCGCAAGTGCTAACCGCCGACGATTTGAACTTTGAATTTATGTTGAATGCCTTGCGTCTGCGTGACGGTTTTGCCGCTTCCCTGTTTACGGAACGCACGGGTTTGGCATTTTCCCACCTTCAGGCGGGGCTGGATCAGGCTTTGCAGCGTCAGTTGCTAACTTTTGACGGCGAGATTATCCGCCCGACGCAACTGGGTTGGCAATTCCTGAATGAGGTTATTCAATTGTTTCTGGAGGATTAATTATGTCGCAGGCTTTAACCTATACCAGCATTACCTGCCCGTATTGCCACAGCGAATTTAGCACAGAAATTGACGTAACCGCTGGCAGCCAAGACTATTACGAAGATTGCCAAGTGTGTTGCAACCCGATTGAGCTGGATATTCACATTGATGCCGACGGCAATATCGCGTTCATTGATGTTAAACCGGGGAATACTTAATCACTCGCTGCGTGAGAAATGTTGTAAAAATCTACAAACAGGATTGCGCAATATTGCCACTCCTGTTTTAATCGTCATACCCATAATCCAACCTTATTAAAAGGCGGGACATTCATGACGATGTTTACCCAAATGAGCCGTGTTATCACAGCACTTGCCGCTTCAGCTTGTCTTAGCTCAGTTGCCCATGCTGATTGGTACAAACCGCACGCTTTCACCTCTGCCAATATCCAACTGACGGGCGCACTCAATACGCAATATCCGGTTGAGCTATACGATGTGGATTTATTCGATACCAGCAAAACCAAAATCGCCGCCTTAAAAGCCCGTGGTGCTCGCGTGGTTTGCTATTTCTCCGCAGGCAGTTACGAAGACTGGCGACCGGACATTGCAAAATTCCCAGCGACTGTGTTGGGGAAAAATCTCGACGGCTGGCCTGGCGAACGTTGGCTGGACATTAGCTCAACCGCATTACGCCCGATCATGCGTTCACGGTTAAATTTAGCAGCATCCAAAGGCTGCGATGGTGTCGACCCAGATAATGTTGATGGCTACACCAATGACACAGGATTTGCGCTAACCGCAACCCACCAACTCGCCTATAACCGCTTTCTGGCGAACGAAGCACACCAGCGTAATCTCAGCATTGGTCTAAAGAACGACTTGAATCAGATTAAATCTCTCGTGAACTGGTTTGACTTCAGCATCAACGAACAATGCCACCAATACAGCGAATGCCACCTGCTTAACCCCTTTATCCAAGCGGGCAAACCTGTATACAACCTCGAATACCAACAACGTTACATCACCGACCCAGCAGCGCGTAAAACCCTGTGCAGCGACGCACTCAATCGCGGTTTACGCACCTTGATCATGCCGCATTTACTCGACGGCACGTTCCGCCTCAGTTGTGATGACGAAACGCTGTAAGCCTTACTTGAATACGTCTTGGGTGAAGTTGTTATACCAACCGTAGGCGTATTCTGCATCGATTTTGCGTTGTTCGGCAGTGGATGTGGATGAAGAAGTCCCGCCGCTGCCTGCAATGCTTTCGATCATTTTGCCGTCGTCGGATAAGCGATACACGCCAACCACGGAAATGGCGTAATCCTTGCTCACCACGCTGTAACAGCCGTTAGAAAACGATGGGCTATCCAAATCCTGCCCTGTCAGCAACGCATTCACCGCCGCCGCACAGACTTTGGCTTCAGAATTAGCGGCAAAACCGGATTTTGGTAAGGAATCGGCAATGCACGCATCGCCAATCACATGCACAAACGGGTGGCGCGTGGATTCAAACGTCAGTTTATTCACCGGACACCAACCCGTGGTATCAACCAAATCCACATCGAAAGCGAGTTTGCCCGCTTTTTGCGCGGGGATCAGGTTCACCACTTGCCCTGTGACGCTGTGCCCGTCTTTGGTTTTCACGGTTTTGGAAGCTAAATCCAGTTCTGTAACCCGTGATGCCTCACTCAACCCCGACCACCATTCGAGCATGGCGTTTTGTGTGCCGTAACCATACAGTTCTGCCCACGCCTGTTCAAATAACGCTTGTTTGGTGAAGCTGGTTTTGGGGTCAAGAATAATGACTTTGGAGTTCGGCTTGTGCTTTTTCAGGTAATAGGCAATTTGGCTGGCACGTTCATACGGCGCGGGCGGGCAACGGTATGGATTCGGCGGCGCACCAATCACCACCGTACCACCATCGGTCATGGCGGCTAATTGGTCGCGCAATAGCGTGGTTTGTGTCCCCGCTTTCCACGCATGAGGCACGGTTTCAATCGCGGTTTCGCTGTAGCCTGCAATGGTGTCGTAACGGAAATCAATCCCTGGTGAAATCACACAACGGTCATACGGGTAACTGATCCCGCCTTTGGTTAAGACCAATTTACCCGCGTAATCGATGCCGATGACTTCATCTTGCACGACTTTCACGCCGTGGGCTTTCAAACCATCGTAATTGAATTGCAAGGATTCCAGCGTGCGTTCGCCACTCAGAACCTCATTACTCATGTAACAAGTGGTGTAAATCGCATTTTTTTCAATCAGGGTTACGTCGAGATTCGTATTGAGGCGGCGCAAATATTTCGCCACCGTAGCCCCTCCCGTACCACCGCCGATCACCACCACGCGCTGGCTGGCTGCACCGACAATGGCAGGGAATCCCAAGACACTCGCCGCCGTACCAGCCGCTAAGGTTTTCAGAAAGGTGCGACGTTGCAGATTCAGTTGACGGGTATCCATGCTGCTTGTTCCTCCTTAACCGATCAAGCCGGGCAATGGCCCTGGGCTGCTGTCTTGATTACCGAAACTGTTGATACTCAGCCCCATGAATTGTGCGACTGAAACCAGAATTTTATTGTGCGGCGTGCCACTGAATTTCAAGCTGCGTCCGCCCGTAATGCCCGCATTTTTACCACCTGCGACAATGAATGGCATATCCGTGTGATTATGCCAACCACCATTGGCTAAATCGCTACCCACGAAAATAATTGTGTTATCCAGTAACGTGCCATTGCCTTCGGGGACGCTGGCAAGCTGCTCGATCAAACGCGCCAAATGCTCGCTATACCACGCTTTGATTTTAATAAACTCTTCCCCGCCCGCATGGGATGCGCCATGACAAGTCATGCTGCTGCCGGATTCGGGGATCAGGTTTTCATTCACCCCTTGCGACCATTTCAGCGTCACCACACGGGTCAAATCACACGCTAGGGCATGAACCGCGATGTCACGTTGCAAATCACCAATCACCCCCATTTTGTAAGGGTCACGGTATTCCGCACCTTGCCAATACCCCTTGTTTGGGTCGACTTTAAAGCCCGTTGGGTTGAAATTCCATGCCGCACACGCGCCAACATTCGCGGTCAATTTCTTTTCGATCTCACGCACCGACTCGACGTGCATGTCCAACTTAGCTTTTTCCACCGCGCCGAGTTTGGTGCGTAAGGCATTAAGCTCCGCCAAGGAATTATCCAGCACGCTAATGCGGCGTTGCGCGACGAAATTACTTTGCGCATTTGTCCCAAACAAGGATTCAAACGCGGCTAATGGGTTGGGTTCGGGTAAAACTTGCACCCCGTTGTAGTCGTAGGTAATCGCCGAAACGCCCCACGTCGGTACAATAATCAGGTTCAAATGCGGGCGAATGGTCTGATTTTTAAAGGTTTGTGCAAGGTGATAATCCAGCGAAACCGCCTTATCGGATGACAAACCGTCCGCCCCCGTTAAGAGTTTCAGCGTACCGCCTTCATGGGTAGAACCGGGGCCTTTCATGTCCACACCGCTCAAAAATACGCAGTGTTGGCGCACGCGCTGTAGCGGTGCTGTCATTGCAGGCAAAGTAAAACTCGTTCCCGTGCCTACCGCGTGCCAATGTTCGGGGCGCATTCCGTCTGGATAGAACACGAAAATCGCGCGACGCGGCGGTTCACCCGCAAAAGCCATGTTAGCAAAGGGCAAGGTTGCCGTGCTAAGTCCAGCAGCAGCTAACCATTTCATAAAGTTACGACGTTCGTGACTGATCATAACGGCAATCCCCTTATTGCGCCCGACGCAAGGTAAAGTTCGGCGCATTGACAATACTGAGCAACATGGTTTGCAAGTTGTAGCCATTGTCCGAATAGGTTTTCAAATAACTGTCCAATGCGCACTGATCGGCGGCAGTTTCCAAATGCCCCGTGGTGTAACGGTAGTATTGGCGTGCCACGCATTGCGCCGCACTGGAACTGTCTGCCACCAACTTGCTCAAATGATTCAAATCATTGAAGGTCAACTCCTCAGTCGGCGTGTAGGTTTCCATACCACGCAAGATCGCGCTGGCATTGATCAACTTACCGTTTTCAAACTGCCGGAACTGCCCCGCACCGTCGTAGTTTTCAAAGCCAAAGCCAGGACCATCCAAGTATTGGTGACAGCTATAGCAGCTTGGAATGGCATTACTATGGAAATCAAACCGTTGCCGTGTGGTCATGTTCGGGTCTGGGTCTGGCGGTTGCACCAAACCGAAGTTGGCAGGTTCGGGCAGGTCATGGCACAAAATCCGCTCGAAGAAGAAACGCCCACGTTTGAACGGATGCGATTCATTACTGTTGGCGTAACGCGCCAATACCGCCCCCAATGTCAACAAGCCCGTGCGTGTCCCGTTAGTGACAGGGGTTTTCTCGAAAGTTGTGCCGCTAGGCCCGTTTAAGTGATAGAAATCGGCGAGGGCTTTATTCGCAATCACATAATCAGCGGTATACAACTCACGGAATGACTGCGTGGAATCAAACGTAACGTGGTTGAAGAAGTTGATTAACTCTTGCGACATGGCCGCTTTCACATCATCGGTATACGCCGGATACACGCTGGCATCTTTCGCGGGCAAACTGTACGGGCTGGTTTTTAACAACCATTGTCCGACGAAATTCCCCACTTGCGTGCGACTGCGTGATGCTGCCAACAAGCGCGAAGCTTGGCTAATGCGTTGCGCTGGTGTATCCAAAGCGTTTTGATCCGCTGCTTGGAACAGCGCGTCATCCGGCATTGACCCCCAGAACAAGTACGACAAACTGCTGGCAACTTCATACGGAGTCAGTTTGTAAGTGCCATCCGCTTGCAATTCACCCAACTCGGAACGGTACAAGAAGTTCGGGGAAACCAACATTGCCATCACGGTTTTTTCCACCGCGTCTTTGAATGCCACACCACTGAAGTTCAGCGCGTAACTGTCCACCTCCGCCGTGGTCAATGGGCGGCGGAACGTGCGCTTACCAAAGCTTTGAATGAATTGCCGTGCGCACGCGGTATCTTGTTGCGAGCAAGGCATAATCTTACTCCAACTATTCAAGACGGCTTGTGCGGCGACTTTTTCCGCTTGGCTCAAGTACGCATCCATCCGCAAACCAGACACTTGGTTTTGCGCAATGTTATTGTCAAAACCGCCCACTTGGTTCTCATCGGGTAAGTTATTGACCAGATTCAAATTCAAACCCAGCAAATCGTTCACGGTGTTTTGGTATTCCAAACGTGTCAGCAAACGTAAGCTGCGTACACCCGCAGGTGGCGAACTGGTACAGGCTTGAGTATCACCACCGCCGCCACCACCAGCGGCAGGCACTAACACATCCAGAATGTAAGAGGCAATCGACGACGCGCAACCGTCAACACACGCGCCCGGATTCCCCGGTGGCATGGTGTCGTGAATGATTTTGGTCAACGTGCTCAATTGGGTCGCGGTGTATTTGGTTAATGGAATTTTGGTGAAACCACCTTTGCCATCTGCACCGTGGCAACTGGCACAGCCTTGGCGTTGGTATTGTGATTCACCGAATTTCAGGGCGGTCAGTAACGTTGCACTGGCTTCATTACTCGCCACCGTTGCGACGGCATTGAATGCCGCAACACGGTAGTCGTAACTCATCCCCATTGCGACACCCGCATCATTGTAGGTTTGAACATTGCTCCCCAACGTTGCAGCCAGTGTCCATGTCGTTGCGCCTGTCACGCGGCGTTCCACACGGAAACCCGTTTCATTACCGCTGTTATCTTGCCATGCCAAACTGACCTTGCTGTTATTAACCACCGTCGCCGTTAAGTTGGAAGGCGCGGCTGGTGCAACTTTCGGGTCGGTCGAACCACCACCGCCACCGCCGCCATTATTCCCACCCGCTTTTGTGGTGGCATCGGCTGCGTAATATTGAGCCAATGCCAGCAGCACATCTTCACCGAATTGGGTTTTCAAACCTTTCATTTGGTTTGCCATTTCAGTGGGGACATTGCTGCTGCGTCCGGCGTAATAATCTTCCAAGGTGGCGTGTAAATAGGTCATTTGCTGACCGTCTAAGCGTGTGCCTGTAAAGCCGATGTCATTACCTGTCCCCGCATGGCAGAACATGCAATGGGTTTCATGGACAGCTTTACCACGGTTCACCAAATCTTGGTCCGTGGTTTGTGTCGCGGCTTTGAAGGTGAGTTTGGATAAATAATCCGCCATGCGGTCGATTTGCGTATCGGTATAACCTTTGGCAATGCGATTCATCACGCTAGAAGCACGTTCGCCTGTGCGATACGCTTTCATGGTTTTCACCAAATAGCTTTTGCTTAAGCCCGTGATCGACGGCACACCAGGTCCTGCACTGTAACCGTCTGTGCCGTGGCAAGCAGCACAGTTATTAACCAATGTTGCGGCTTTAATGTCAGTGCGATCTTGGCGCACCACGCGCACTACGCTGGTATAAGCGGACGAGCCGTAACTGTTCACCGCTTTCACACGGTACTCGTACACCACACCCGCTGTTAGGGTTTTGTCGGCATAACTGACGCTATCTTTTGCTAGGGTTGCTAAGGTTGCCCACGCACCACCGTTTTCACGGCGTTCTAGCAGCATATTACTTTCGTTATTGCTGTTATCTTGCCAGCTCAGATTCGCGTAATTGTTATCCACCAACGTTGCCTGCAATTGCGAAGGCGCATTCGGCGGCAATACCACTTCATTGGATTGACCACTGCAACGTGTGCCATTCACCGCTAAGTCAATCGGTGCGGCATTAAAACCGTTCAGTGAACCGTTGAAACCAAACGAAATCGTTTGGTTTTGCGCGACAATTTTATTGCCATCAAGATTCAGTGCGGTCACTTTATCGTTGGTTTGCGACAATTGCGCCCCCCAACCTTGCGTTAATACTTGTCCGGTCGGCATGGTCCAAGTGGTTTTCCAACCATTCCAACCAGCACCCGTATTGGTAATATCAACCGCTGCGGTAAAACCTGTGCCCCATTCGCTTTGAATTTTGTATTTCACCTCGCAAGATGGCGGCGGCAGCGCGGGTGGGTCGATTTGACCTGTGCATTTCACGCCGTTGAGCGTGAGATTGCCTGGAATACGATTCGAGCCTTGGTGTAAACCATTAAAACCGAATTGCAGATACCCGCTTTTAGCAAGCACTTTGTTCCATCCGGCATGAGTGACATCCACATGGCTGTTGGTTTGTTTGGGCACGCCATTCCACATACCTGTGATCTGTTGCGCATCGGGCATGTCCCACGCTACTGTCCAGTCATTCACCGCATCGCCAGTGTTTTTAATGTAAACATCAGCGGTGAAACCTGTATCCCATTGGCTAACAATGGCGTATTTCACATCACACGCCACAACAGGCGGTGGCGGCGGTGGTGGTGGTTCGGGATTGCCAGAACACAAGACACCATTCACCGTAACATTGGTCGGAACGTTATTCGTGCCCGTGTGCGTGCCATTAAAACCAATATTGACCGAAGCGTTTTTTGCGACATTGGCATTCCAACCCGCATCCTTGACACTCACCGCCGCACCAGATTGGGTCAGCGTGCCATTCCACAACCCCGTAATGACTTGCCCATTTGGCATCGTCCATGTTGCTGTCCATGTTTTCCACGCATCGCCTAAATTGGTCAATGTAACACTGGCGGTAAATCCATCATTCCACTGTTCACTGATTTTGTAACTGACCTGACAGGTTGAAGGTGCAAGCACCTGCAAAGCAAACGCCGCTAAACTCGCTTGCGTTTTACCATCCGAAACTTGGATCACCACATCCGCTGTTGTGCCGATATTGGTGGCAGTAGGTGTTCCACTCAACTTACCCGTGGCAGTATCAAACGTTGCCCACGCGGGTTTGTTGGTAATGCTGAACGTGAGTGCATCGTTATCCGCATCACTAGCAGTCGGGGTAAAACTGTAAGCTGTTCCAACAGTAGCTTTGGTATTGGGTGTGCCACTAATGATGGGGGCAGTATTGGCTTTTGTCACCGTCAAATTAAATGGCGTTAGGGTCGCAACCGCATTGCCGTCAGAAACCTGAATACTGATATTCTGGGTTGTCCCCACATCCGCGCTGCTCGGTGTACCACTTAACACGCCAGTATTGGCATCAAACGTTGCCCATGACGGTTGGTTTTGAATCATAAACACCAACGCATCTTGATCCACATCGCTAACGGTCGGCGCAAACCGATACGCCTGCCCAGCCGCAATGCTGGTAACAGGTGAACCACTAATCACAGGTGCACTATTAGCCTGCACTGCCAAACTAAAAGCTGGCAATGCGGTGGTGGTTTTACCATCACTCACACGAATCACAATACCCTTCGTCACGCCTGTGTTTGCCGTCGAAGGTCGACCGGATAACTCCCCCGTAACCAGATTAAAACTCGCCCATGCAGGCTTATTAGTAATGCTGAACGCTAAGGCATCATTATCCGCATCGCTCGCCGCAGGCACAAAACGATACGCATAAGCAGGCGCGACACTAGCATCTGGCTTCCCTGTAATTTTAGGCGCGGTATTCAAAGTCACTTTGATCGAAAACGCCGCCAACGCCACGGTTGCCCGCCCATCCGACACTTTAATCACAATATTATTATGCGTACCCTTGGCTTTGGGCGTACCGCTTAATTTTCCGGTGCTGGTATCAAATGCCGCCCATGCGGGTTTATTGACAATGGAAAACGTCAATGGATCTTTATTCGCATCACTGGCAACAGGTGTGAAACTGTACAATGTCCCCGCCTCAATCTGCGTAAGTGGCTTACCACTGATCACAGGTGCGACATTGACCACATTAATACTAAAAACAGGAAGTGCGACGGGAGGTGTTTTTTTATCCGTTACTTGGATTTTGATACCCGTGTACAACTTGATCTGCGCACGAGTTGGCGTACCCGCCAGCTTACCCGTGGTCGCGTTGAACGTTGCCCACACAGGTTTGTTGACAATGCTAAACGTTAGGGAGTCGCCATCGGCATCGCGGGCGCGTGGTACAAAACTGTAGGCATTGCCTGCATTCACCACAGCGGCTGGTGTACCTGAAATCACCGGAGCGGCTGCGTACACAGGCATTCCGCGCAATAGAAAAAACACCAGCACTAGCCAGAATAGCCAAAATGCCAGTTTGTTCTCCGAACGACCAACGGAAAAACTAGGGGGTAATGACGGCTGATCATGCATAATGGATTCCCTCGCGTGCTGCTATTTTATGCAGCAATCCATGCATAACTCTAATCGATCAAATAAACCATTTCAATTATAAATCCATGCGATTAGTAGCAAAACAGCCAAGAAAAATTAAAATACCTAGAAAAATCAATTCACTATCGACTATAAATTTTAGTTACCGTAACATTTTTCACGTTCAGGAATACGCAACAAGTGGTAATACAACAACCACGCAGCGAAGCTCACCATCCATGCCGACCACATCACGTCCGACAAGAAATGCCCACCCGCCGCCATGCGCGTCACACCGACCGTACACCCTAAAACCAATGTACCATACAGAGCTAGTTTTGCCCGACGTGGATAACGTTTGCGCCAAATAAACCAAAAACTAATGAAAGCAAACCCCACCGAACTGTGTCCACTTGGAAAAGAACGCCCATCGCCATTGGCAACAAAATACAGCGGCGGCGTATAAGGTTCTGTACCACCTAATTGTTCCACCTGTACTGGACGCGCTCGCCCCCAATGGTCTTTGAACACCGCATTCACCAACAAACCAGGGCCTACTAAAAACACACATAACACATAAGTTGCATACAACCGCGCCCGATACTGGGTGTGTTTAAACGTGCTGTAAGCGATTATCAACACACACCCGCTTAACACCACAGCAGCCAATAGTGGAATGCTGTCGTAGAATGCCAATTTCCACAGCGGAAAATGATCCAACAACCAATTTGCCTGATCGTGTTCAACGCTAAAATGAAACAGATTCGCAATCACCAAATCCCAATCTGTCCACCAAAATACCAAGGTGGACGCAGCCACAATATTGCCCCACAACCACAAGCGCGGATGGCGTTGATGCAGCCCCTGCAATAACTGCCTCCCTTTTTGCCAGACACTCATTGCGCTTTAACCCCTTTAAAATCCTTCAACAGATACACATCAAAATTCAAACCGAATTTGGGGGTAATGATTTTGCGTAAACTCCCCACCTTTTCGACTCCTGCAAAATACCCCGTCAGTTTTGGTGATAATTTATCATCGGTAACAAATAAGAAATCCCGCCCTTTTTTATCGCCCAACGTTGTCACCAAGTCATAATGGTGGCGCACTAAACCACGCGGATTCCAACTCACGCCCTGCATCCCCGCCGGACGTGCGTAATAAGCCAACTCACTCAATACCGCACGGTCATCTGATAACAACAAAGCTCTAGGGTAATGCTTTTGCAACTGGGTGTATTGCTTGCCAATGGAATCCCAACCTTTTAGGCGTTTTTGAATGTCCGTGTGCAGCCAGTGATTCAGGGGGGCTGGGTGATACAACAGCACACCAAACACCACATTGATAAATAAAGCACTCCAGAACAAAGTTCGTTTTTCTACCAGCCAAGCAGCTACCAATAATGTCGCAGCAACGTAAGTCGGAGCAGCCCAATTCGCATTCGCCCGCCCGACGAATGCCTGCAAACTAATCAACACTAAAAACGGTAATGCAAAACACAGTAAGAAACGCTTATGCGGGTTTGTCACCTTCCATGCCACCCACACAAAGACAGGAAAAAGCACCACACCAAAAACCCCGAATTGCCCGAGGAAAAATTCGCCCAATTCATCCCAATGCAGCGCACCCGATTTACTAGCAGCGGCAATATCCGCTGTGTGATGAAACGTTGGAAAACCATTTTCCCAATTCCACCACAAATTCGGGGCAAAAATAACGGCGGCAAGACCCACAGCCCCCCATGCACGCGGGTTGCGCAGCATCTCCCAACGCTTTTCGAGGGCAATCCACCACAAGGCAGACACGCAGAAAATGCCCATTGTGTACTTACTGAGCATTCCAATACCCAATGCTATCCCCAATATCGCCCAATCGCGCCACGCATCGGTATCCCGCGCCCGTGCAAAAGCATACAGTGCCAACGTCCAGCAGAAAAATAGCGCGACATCCGTGGAAATCAGAGAAGACGACAAACTCACCGCAGGCAAGGTAAAAAACAATACTGCCGCCACGAGTGCCGTTTTAATGTCAAATAAATACTTCGCCAGCAGAAACAATACCACGGTACTTAACGGGTACATCAATAAGCTACCCGACCGGATGCAAAATTCACTGTCGCCACACACAGACGTTGTTGCGGCGATTAACGAGGCAATCACTGGCGGTTTGGAATAGTAACCCCACGCCAATTGTTGCGCCCAATACCAATACTGTGCTTCATCAACATACAAGGTCAGGCCATTCGTGGCGACGACCCATGCACGATACGCCGTTACCCCCAACAAGAGAGCCAGCAATACATACCCCGGATGATTTTTTAACATTGTCTATGGTTCTTTTGACTGTCCAATCCTTAAGACACAGTATTTTGCACGGCGGAAGCTTTGACTGGCATTAACCAACCCAATAAACCACCGAGCAATGACGACCCTAATACAAATAAATGCAAATTCACTGCGGCAATCGTTGCGACCTTCATATCGATAATGCGCGAAAGTGGCGCAATAATTCCCGCTTCGTAAGTACCGAATCCACCGGGCGCATGAACAGGCAACACGCTGGTTAATTCGCCACCAACGACACTGGTCAGTAGCAAATTCCAACTCGCGCCAGGGGCAAACTGCCCTAACAACCACGCCAGCGTCATGATTTTCACGATCCAGTTCGCCCACGTCATTAACCAACTACGCCAAAATTCGCCCCAGTTATCCGGCAAACCGTACATGGCTTGTTGCGCTAATTGACTGAGTTTACCGTCTTTCCCCGCGAACCAGATTTCAATGCGATTGTGTAACACATACAAAATAATCGGCAATACCATCCATAACATCATGATAGGTAAAGCAAAGCGTTTTAACGGCGTAATCACCAGCAATGGGAAAATCGCAAAACTCAAAATCGCGTGTAAATCCAGCACCCGAAACCACAGCAATGCCGACACCGAATGCGCATACCCCACCCCAAAATAGCGTTTCATGAGCAAGGGGAAACTCACCTCACCCGTGCGAGCGGGTAAGACATTATTTAGCACATTATGAATCAGCATTAGTCGCCAAGTGGCAAACCATTTTCCAGTTAAATATTGTGGAAAATAATCAAACATTCGCCATGCGCGTAACGCATAAGTCAAGACCAATAAGGCTAAAGCGATTAAACCCTGCGCCCAACTGAACTGCATCCACGGTTCGAGGACGGTTTTCCAACCGATCCAGTGTTGTACTGCTGCAACAAATACCAACAAAATGACCCACGAAAGCACTAATTTCCAGCGTTGATTAGATGTGGTGTTCTGTTCTGTCATCGTTCACCCGCTTTCCGTATAATTCCGGCTGCATTGTAACCGAACCGGACATTGATTTAATGACAAATTCTCTTGATACCGTCAGTATCATCGTACCTTTTTATAATGAAGAAGGTAATGTCGTACCACTGGTCGAGCGCGTTAGTGAAGCTCTAGCGCATTTTCAACACCCCTGGGAACTGGTACTGGTTGACGACGGTAGTACCGACCGCACGTTGCAACGTTTAAACGAAGCTGCTGCACGTTTTGGCAACCACATTCATATCGTTGAATTACAACGTAACTTCGGACAAACCGCCGCCATGCAAGCAGGGATCGACGAAGCGCGTGGCAGTTTACTCGTTACGCTCGATGGCGATTTGCAAAACGACCCTGCGGATATTCCCGCCATGATCGAAGATTTACAAGCACGGGATTTGGATTTATTGGTAGGTTGGCGCAAAAACCGTAAAGACACCTTGGTAATGCGCAAAATTCCATCACGCATTGCCAACCGCTTAATCCGCAAAGTCACGGGCGTACACCTGCACGATTACGGCTGTAGCTTGAAAGTTTACCGTGCGGCGGCCATGAAAGACGTGCGTTTGTATGGTGAAATGCACCGTTTTATCCCGACGTGGGTAGCGACTTCGGTGCGTCCGTCACGCATTGGCGAAAAAGTCGTGAACCACAATCCACGCCTAACAGGTGAATCCAAATACGGTATTTCGCGCACGTTCCGCGTTATTATCGACTTGCTGTTCATGTGGTTCTTTATGCGGTTTCGGGCGCGTCCGGGGCATTTTTTCGGCACAATTGGCTTAGGTTTTGGCCTGTTAGGTACGTTGATTTTATGCTGGCTGGGTATTGATAAATTCATCCTCGGTAATGACATCGGTGGCCGCCCTATGTTGTTAGCGGGTTTTATGCTGATGATTACCTCGATCCAGTTTTTAACCACGGGTATTATCGCGGAATTATTAGCACGGGTGTATTTTGAGTCATCAAACCGCACACCGTACATTATTCGCCCACCACAACCCCAAACCGCTCGCGGTTGGCACACACAAGAAACATGATGCAATCCCAACGTTTGCGCTACTGGTTCACCAGCGGCGATGCCTTGCTATTACCGTTAGTAGCTTTGGCATTTTTCTGGCAGTTAGGCACTCCGGCTTTATTTGATTTGGATGAAGGGGCATTCAGTGCCGCAACGTGGGAAATGTTCCAGCGTGGTGATTTCATTACCACCTTTCTCAATGGCGAACCGCGCTTTGACAAACCGATTCTGATCTACTGGTTGCAGGCATTAAGCGTGTGGAGCTTCGGCTTGCAGGAATGGACATTGCGCCTACCTTCTGCATTGGCTGCTAGTGTGTGGGTGATAGCGACTTATTACTTTGCCAAACCCCGCATGAGCCAACGTAGCGCGATGATGGCAAGTGTAATGGTGGCGTGTTCAGCAATGATTGTGCTCGTAGGACGCGCCGCTACCGCTGATGCACTGCTGAATCTGTTGATTGCCCTGAGTTTATTTGATATTTGGCGTTATTGGGAACAACCGCGCCCACAGGTATTGTTGCGGGTATTTTTGTGGCTAGGGTTAGGCTTTTTATGCAAAGGGCCTATCGCGGTGGCTGTGCCATTCGTGGTTAGTGGAGCACTGTACCTGCTGCATGGACAATGGCGGCAATGGCTACAAACCCTTTTGTACCCGTGGGGATTATTGTTATTTATTGCGATTGCCTTGCCGTGGTATGTGCTAGAATACCAAGCACAAGGGCAAGCGTTTATTGACGGGTTTTTCTTCAAACATAATCTCAGTCGTTTTTCCGATACGATGGAAGGACATGGCGGTAGCGTCGTGTACTACCTGATTGCCCTACCGTTTATTATTCTGCCATTCAGTGGTTTGTTACTAAGCTTATTCAAACGCCTCCCCCACATTATTCAACAGCCGTGGCAACGTTTCTTGTGGGTGTGGTTTGGTTTTGTCTTGGTATTTTTCTCGTTTTCTAACACGCAATTACCGCATTATCTGCTTTACGGCATTACCCCCTTGTTGCTGCTTTTGGCGCAATACGCAGGTGAACAGCCTAATCGTTGGTTAGCCGTATTACCCGCTTTATGTATCGCGCTCGTGTGTATTTTTCTCCCCGAATTACTGGCATTTGCGGTAAAGCAAGACCCTAGTGCGTACAACATCGGGTTGTTGGAACAAGCGCAATCGGGCATGGGCATCCGTTATCGCGGTCTGGCAGCATTGTACGCTGGGGTCTTATTAGGGCTGTTACTGTGGTCAAAGCTGGAAAGTTTTGCACGGTTGGGCGCGGTGGCAATCCTGCAAACGCTCTTTTTAACTGGTGTGTTAATCCCGTTAGCCGCCCATATTCAACAAAGCCCTGTGAAAGCAGCGGCACAATTTGCCCAGCAACACTTGGCAAATGCGCAAATTGTGATGGACAGCATCGACATGCCCAGCTTCACGGTATACCGTCAGCATGTCACGCCACGCCGTCCACCAAAAAGAGGGGAATATGTGTTTACTGATTTGAATTATTTACAATCAGCGCATTCTAAACCACATTCAGAAACATCATCGACCACCACACAACCGCAATTCCAAGTGGTCTTTCAACAAGGTGGTGTCGTGATTGCACAACGGATGCAATAGTCATGCGTAATGCCATTCCTGCTTATTATTTTTGGCTACCCGCACTGGGATTGTTGAGTCTTGCGGTCTTTATTTGGGGTTTTGGTGTCAATACGACCGTGTTTTTGGCACTACAAAATCACTTGCAGGTTATCCCTGATAGTTTTTGGGCAAATGCAACCTTCATGGGGGATTCGTTAGTCGCCTTGGCTTTGATTGCCCTGCTGGCACTGCGTCATCCCGAAGCATTGCGCGTGGGAATATTAGGCGGGCTGTTTTGTGCATTGATTATTCGTACCGTGAAACCACTCTTGGATGCGGAACGCCCTTTAGCCGTATTGGGTGAACAGGTGCATGTGATTGGCATCGAACTGCACAATTTAAGCTTTCCATCTGGGCATACCACGTCGGCATTTTTCCTAGCGGGCGTTTATGTATTGGTATTACAACGGCAATGGCTGACCCCTATTTGTTTTATTATTGCCAGCATTGCAGGCATTAGCCGCATTGCTGTGGGCGCACACTGGCCACTGGATGTTTGTGTCGGGGCGGCTATCGGTTGGTCAGGCGCGTGGATCGGTTGGCAACTCGCCCCGTATTGGCAGTCCATACAAACGCAAAAAGGCCATGCGTTTTTAATCACCCTTTTTCTGATCGCTTGCGTGGGCTTATTCTTTCTGAACAGCGGTTATCCACAAGCATTTTGGTTGCAAATGGGAATCGCCAGTATCGGTTCTAGTGTTTGTTTGCTGATGTTGTGGCGACAATGGCAAGCCTTTAGGCGTTCCTCTTACTCATGATTATTAATCGTTATTTATTCAAAGAAATCGCCGCGAGTTTTGCCGCAACCTTATTGGTGCTCACACTCATTATTGTCGGCAATACCTTTGTACGTTTATTGGCAGATGCCAGTACGGGTGATTTACCGTCGGACTTATTGGGCAGCTTATTGTGGTACGGGTCACTGAAACAACTGATTCGCCTTGTCCCCGTTGCATTATTGATTGGCATGATGTTGGCATTCAGCCGCCTGTATCGGGATTCGGAAATGGCTGCCCTACGCGCCGCAGGCGTTGCCCCGCGCCATTTTTACCGTGCTATTTTTAGCTTTGTATTCCCGCTAACCTTACTACTCGGCACAATGGTGATTTTTGTATCGCCGTGGTTGGAAAGTCGCAATATCGAATTACGCCAAGAAATCGATTCACGACCCGAAGCGGCAGGCATTCCAGCGGGAGAATTTGTCAGTTCAGGCAACGCAGAACGCAATTACACCGCCCTTGCGGAAAACATCGACCCCAGCCATACCATCATGGAACGCTTTTTCATTCGCGCCCAAGACAAAGGCAAGGAAATCGTCATTTGGGCGCAATCGGCAGTGTTATTGATTGACTCAGGCAATGGTGAGCGTGTTTTGCAGATTCACGACGGCTATCGTTATGAATCTGACCCCAAACAGGGCGGCATGACGGTCATTAAATTTGCCGAACACAGTATTCGTATTCCGCTACGCAGTACGGATGATCGTAGTTCCCTAGTGACTGTGCCGTTTGCCCAGTTAATGCAACAGACCGACACGGCTGCTCAAGCGGAACTGCAATGGCGGATTGCGGTTATTTTATCCGCACCATTACTCGCATTACTCGCCTTTCCGCTCAGTTATACCGCACCACGCCAAGGTCGCTACAGCAAAATCGCGGTTGCTATTCTGATTTACGCCTTATACGCCAACCTGTTAGCCACCACCCGCAGCATGGTGGAACGTGGCGAATTTCCGGTATTTCCTGGTTTGTGGTGGGTACATTTGGTCTTGATCGGCGTGAGTTTTTGGCTGTTACGCAAATATTACGGAAAGCCTGCATGAGCATTATCGAGCGTTATTTGTGGAAAAGCGTTTTACTTAGCATTCTGGTAACGTGGCTTTCCCTGACCTTATTGGATAGTTTTTTCGCCTTTTTAGGGGAATTGGGCGACGTTGACCCCAAAACCCATTACGGTAATCTGCAAGCGTTTATCTACATTCTGCTAGGCGCACCCAAACGCTTGTATGACTACTTCCCCACCGCAACCTTGATCGGCAGTTTGCTGGGTTTGGGCAATCTTGCTGCGAATAGCGAACTCACCGCTATGCGTGCAGCGGGCATTTCCATTCGTCAAATCATTGCCATGACACTCAAACTCGGCTTGGTAATGGTGGTGGTAGTGTTTGTGTTGGGTGAATGGGTTGCACCGCGTACCGAACAAATCGCAACCAGTTTCAAAGTGCAAATGCGTGAAAAACAACTCACCATCGGCGCACAAGGCGTATGGTTAAAAGATGGAGATCGGATCATCAACGTTGGCAAACTCTGGTCAGAACAACGCCTTGCCAACATTGCCATTTACCAGATTGACCCACAAGCTGGACGTGTTGCCAGCATTCTGCACGCTGCCACCGCCGAACGCAGCGCACAAGGCTGGGTATTGCGCGACGTTACCAAACAGACCATTCATGAGAAAGGCATTACCCCCGAACGCTATGCCGAACTGCGTGAAGCGCAATTATTACCAGACCAAGTATTAACCATTGCAGCGACCAAACCCAATCAATTAGCCGCCACCGAATTAGCGGACTTCATCCAACATCAACGCGCTAATGATTTGAGCAGCGAACGCTTTGAACAGGCATTTTGGCAGCATTTCACCACACCGCTGTCAACGCTGGTGATGCTGATTCTTGCCGCACCGTTTGCCTTTACTTTTCAGCGTAATGCAGGGGCAGGGCAACGCATTTTTATCGGCATTTTGCTGGGAATCGTGTTTTTCTTGCTCAACCGTATTTTAGGCAATGTGGGGATTGTCTACGGTATTCCACCGCTATTATCGGCGGTATTGCCACTTCTTTTATTCCTTGGTGGTGGCTTGTGGATGCTACGCGGCATACGTTAATTTTATGATCATTTTTCAAACAATTTTCATATTCCCACGCGCAATTCCATGTTATAAAGGTGAGGAGTCCTAGCGAGGGATCAAGCCATACCACCAGCTATCTGGCATAACGTGTTCGGCATTATTGTCGGTAGCGCGTGTCGTGCTTGTGCCTTGCATTCAATGGAAAATTCATCCCAAACCGCTAGTAATAGGCACATAACAACACCAGTATTGGTTAAAAAGCAACGGCTTAAGTTGCATTCCATAACACACAGCGGTAGCCCCGACTCACCGTCGGCGGCTACTGGCTGTTCGCCCTGCTGCAACAATAGTGTTAGGTTTTTGCGGGTAAATGTTTGCCAACCAACCACACCAGCAACATCACGGGCACGCCAATTAATGAAGTAAACGTGAACAAGCCGGGATAACCGATGTTATCCACCATTGTTCCTGAATAGCCGCCAATCACTTTGGGGAATAAGGTCATTAAGGAACTAAAAATCGCGTATTGCACCGCTGTGAATGACACACTGGTTAAACTGGACAAGAAAGCAATAAACGCCGCCCCCGCTAATCCTGCCTCGAAGTTATCAAAGCCAACTGCCAAATACATTAATACGGGATTGTGCCCCGCCAATGCCAGCAAAATGAAAACCGCATTTGCTGCCACCGCCATTGCTGCCCCCAACATTAAAATGCGCATCACACCAAAACGAGTCACAAGTAGCCCACCAACTAATCCCCCAATCACACTAATCAATACGCCAAAGGTTTTTACAGCAGTGGCGATTTCAACTTTGGAAAATCCCATATCCTGATAAAACACATTGGAAATAACCCCCAACACAATATCGGAAATACGGTAAAAGCCAATCAATGCCAATAACAATAATGCCGTTTTTAAACCATAACGCCGAAAGAAATCGGCAATTGGCTCAACCCAAGTATCACGCGCCATTTCCTGATTAACCAGCCCTGCTAATACCAATAACCAGCCGATCAATACCGCTATTGCAATCGCCAATAGAAAATGCACAGCTTCTAATAAGAAACTAACGAAAACGCCATCACCCACAACATTCAGCTTTAACCACGCAAATACATCACCGCCTAAAAAGAATGTCCCCACGAATCCTGCCATTGCGCAGGCAAATACTACCAACAACCGCGCATAATCCGATGTGGCGTAATGGTGCTTATCGATTTGTTTACGTTCCGGTTCGGGAATGATTAACGTGGTGATTACCCCCACCATAATCATGGCTGCCATGACGAAATAAGTGGTTTGCCATGCACTATAAACATAATGTCCTTTTTCCGAACCCAAAGCCGCCGCAATGAAAAGCGCACCCGCACCAGAAACCACCATCCCAATACGATAACCCGCGATATAAGCGGACGACATCATTGCTTGTAAGCGAGTTTCGGCGGATTCAATGCGATAAGCATCAATCACAATATCCTGCGTGGCGGCGGAAAACCCCAACAACACCGCCGCTAATGCCATGCGCACCAAGCTATCTTGCCCTGTCGCAGGGTCAGTCAAACCCATCAACACAATGCCTAAAATCATGAAGCCTTGCGCAACCAATAACCACGCCCGCCGTCTACCTAGCGCGGCGGTTAGTAATGGCAATGGCAACTTATCAATCAGCGGAGCCCACACGAATTTGAACGAATACGCCAATGCCGCCCAACTGAAAAAGGTGACGGCTTTGCGTTCGACACCCGCTTCACCCAACCACAACGACAACGATGAGAAAATCAGTAACAGGGGAATCCCCGCCGAAAAACCGAGGAATAACATGGTAATAACGCGCGGATTCAAAAACGCTTTGAGCGATTCCGACCAGCTAAGCGTCGTATTATTTGGAGTGGATTCAGTCATTGGCAATACCCTTATGGTGTTATGCAGCGATGATACCTAAAATACCGCTTTGAGGTTAGACAATGGAAAAGCCCGAATGGATGATATGCTCGAAGAAGCGTTACCACTACGCGACCGCTTAAACTTAGAAACCGCCCGCATTTCGTGGAAAGAGCTAGAACGCTATTTCGCAGGCGGCAAAGTGCTACACATTGCGCCGGAATTGGATTTGATCGAAGTCGCCGCGTGCATTAACGAAGACAATGCGCATCAAGTACGCACTTGGCTAACAGCACAACAATTGCGCCATTTAGCCGATGACACCGCCAAACAATGGGTGGAGGAAAATCCCGATAACCTATGGGCTATCGTTGTCGCGCCGTGGGTACTGGTACAACAACGCACCACTTAACCGCCGCAATGGGTGAACAATGCACCGTTAAACCGTGAGCCAGAATGTTACAGGCCCATCGTTTAACAGTGACACTTGCATATCCGCGCCAAAAATCCCCGTCTGCACGAGCGGATATTGAGCGCGGGCGCATTCCACAAACACATCGAATAACGCTTTGCCCTGCTCTGGTGGTGCTGCGGGGGTAAAGCTAGGACGCATTCCTTTGCGCGTATCGGCGGGTAGCGTGAATTGCGGCACGATTAATAAACCACCTTGAATATCACGCAGCGCATGGTTCATTTTGCCCGCCTCATCGGGGAAAATCCGATAACCCAATACCCGTTCCAACAAACGTTCGGCTTTCGCGGCATCGTCGGCTTTTTCCACGCCCAATAACAACAAAATACCGCGCTCAATTTGCCCGACGCACTGCCCCTCAACCACTACCGAAGCGTGCGCCACACGCTGAATCAAACCAATCACGCCAATTTCTCC
>CAZEQX010000025.1:0-21934 GCA_964514635.1 uncultured Thiothrix sp. | reverse complement strand
GCTGGATCATTACCAACAAACCAAAAACCTGTTGGTCAGCTACGACGTGAACCCGCTGGGCTTCTTCTAAGAGTTTCCTCCCTCCTAGCGTTGTGCATGAGTCGGGGTTTTACCTCGGCTCATGTTGATCAGAGCCAGCGTATGGCTGCCTGCCTTTCCTTCCGATAATACAAGCTGTTGCGACGAACTTTCGTTAAGCTTTCTGTGCCGTTCTGTGCAATCTACTGATATAAGTCATCAATACGCCGCCGTAATTCCAGTAGACTTTCCCCCGTGATTCTTATCAGTTTTTCAAGGTGTAGCGTTAATGTGTTGAGTGTCTGTGTCTATTCCACCTTAAATTGATTCGTAAGAATACAGGAAGTATTAGCTAATAATAAAGGAGTTGCTTCATGCGCGACCGCTTAGGAAGATTGCGTGCGCCTTTGCGCACATGGTTATTGTGTTCTGTCTTTAGTGTCCCTTTTTATTGTCCTACCTTATCGGCGGCAGCCGCATTAATAGGTGAGCCAATTAACCCTCTCCCCACTGTTGAATCCTTAAACCTTAACCCCGATAAAGTTAAATTGGGCGAGCAGTTATTTAATGAAAAACGATTTTCGCGTGATAATAGTACCGCTTGTGCCTCTTGTCATGATTTAAAAAAAGGTGGTGTGGATGGTATGAGTAAATCGATTGGTGTGCGCCAACAAATGGGTGGTATTAATGCGCCGACGGTTTATAACAGTGGTTTGAATTTCCAACAATTCTGGAATGGACGCGCCCCAAATTTGGAAGATCAGATTAATCAGGTGATTCATAACCCGAAAGAAATGGACATGACATGGCCGGAAATCATCGCCATTTTGTCCAAAGATGAGGCTTTAAACCAACAGTTTAAGTCATTGTACAGCGATGGTATGCAGGAGAAAAACATTGAAGATGCGATTGCCACGTTTGAGCGTTCTTTATTAACACCATCGCGTTTTGACCGTTATTTACAAGGGGATAATAATGCTATCAATGACAATGAACGGCACGGTTATCAATTGTTTAAAGAATACGGTTGTATTGCTTGTCATCAGGGGGTGAATGTCGGCGGTAATATGTTCCAAAAGTTTGGTGCAATGGATGACTATTTTGCAAAACGTGGGAATCCTACCGATGCGGATTTAGGGCGTTTTGCGGTGACAAAGCAAGAAGAAGATAAACACGTTTTTAAAGTACCTTCATTGCGTAATGTGGCATTGACTGCACCGTATTTTCACGATGCGTCGGCACAAACTCTGGAACAGGCGGTGGATGTGATGTTTCAATACCAATTAGGGCGTACTGGTTCGGCTGCGGATAAACAGGCGATTATTGCCTTCTTAAAAGCCTTAACGGGTGAGCAATTGGAGGCAAAACCATGAAAAGCTTATTACGCAATGGTTTGATTAGTGTCACTGTGGCGGCGTTAATTGGTGGGTTGGCGGGTTTAACTTATAAAATGCAGGCAGTTGATACGAGCACGCGCCAGCAGGTAAATGCGCAATTGCGCGAGTTAAAACAGATTGATGCGGAATGGAATTTGGATGTATTGCGTTCCAAAATCGGGATTAATAGTAACTATGACCCTGTTAATACGCCTTTGCATTGGTTGCAGTTGAATCAAGATGCATTATTGGCAACGATTGAAAAATCCAATCCGAATGCAAAGGAAATTAAGGATGCAACCGCTGATTTACGCACGGCAATTAATGATAAGATTGCTTTGGTGGATCGTTTTAAAATGCAGCATTCTTTATTGAGAAACTCCCTGCACTTTTTGCCAACAGCAACCCAACAGCTTCATCAGCAGATTGTATCGGAAACGTTCACGGAAAATGAAACGGCTAATACGCCAGCGGAAAATGCGCCCGATAAAGCGGATAAAACTGAAGCACGGAAAAATACACGTTCAACTCAGCGTAGTGTCGCTAATTTTGAGTTGACTAAATTAGACAGCACCGTAAATGAGTTGCTGACTGAGGTGTTGAAATACAATCTTACGCCAGACCCCGTTGTTAAAAGTCGTATTGAGGGTTTGGTAACGGCATTGGATTTAAATAAAAAAGCGTACCCTGAAAAGTTTCGACAACAGTTAAATATGATCATTAACCACACCAAGGCGATTCTGACGCAAAAGGTTAATGAAGATGACGTATTGACTAAGATCGAACAAGTGCCAATTAGTACGCGCATTAATGTGTTGGGTGAACGTTTTGAGCAGGGTTTTGAAGCAGCATTAACGGCGCAAGAAAAATGGCGGATGGCATTAATTGCTTATGCCAGTGGTTTATTGCTGTTATTAGCATTTATGGGGATGAAGCTTTGGAAAAGTTACCGTTCCTTAGACCAAGCCAATGCGTCATTGGAACAACGGGTTGTGGAACGAACCCAAGCGTTGTCCACCGCGCTGCAAAACCTGAAAGAATCCGAATTGCAGTTAATTCAATCGGAAAAAATGGCATCGTTGGGGCAAATGGTGGCGGGTATTGCACACGAGATTAATACCCCACTGGCGTATGTGAAAAGCGGTTTGGAAATTCTCGATAGCCGTGTGAATGACGTGGATGCGTTATTACAAGAAACATCCGGTTTAGTGAAAGCCATGACCCAAGAAGATGGCAGTGAGGAAGAATTGGCGGAACGTTTCGCATCCGTACAGGAAATCACTAATGCGTTCGTGGAAACCGAAGCCGTGGGCGAAGTCAAAACCCTGCTTAAAGATGGTTTGTATGGCATTGAGCAAATCGCGGAAATTGTACGGAACTTAAAAGATTTCAGCCGTTTGGATCGCGCTAAGTTGGACCAATTCAATGTCAATGACGGTTTGAATAGCACGCTGAACATTGCGCGTAATGTGGTAAAACGTCGCAATATCATCAAGCAATTCGACAATGTGCCGCTGATTACTTGTTCGCCTGCGCAAATTAACCAAGTGTTCCTCAACCTGATTAATAATGCTTGCCACGCAACCAGCACGGAAAATGGCACGATTACATTGCACACCGCACCAACGCCTACTGGTGTGATGATTGAAATCAGCGATAACGGTAAAGGTATTGCGCCGGATATTTTGCCGAAAATCTTTGACCCATTCTTTACCACCAAAAAAGTCGGTGAAGGGACAGGTTTGGGCTTGTCGATTGTGCAGCGCATTATTACAGAACACGGTGGTGATATTAAGGTGACTTCAACCGTCGGGGTGGGGACGTGTTTTACGATTTTCTTGCCGCGCAAGTATGAGCCAAAAACCGACCCCGCGTTAGCGCAATTGAATGAACCCGCAGCAAACCTCGCTGCTGGCAATGTGCCAAAAGCTGCCTGATTAATAAAAACGAGCCAAGGAATAAGGTATGAGCCAAACCGCCACTACCGCCAGTGCTGCCAATTCTAATATTGTGCAATTGGCTAAATTGCGCCGTGTAGCGCAAGATAATCCACACGCTGCTCCCAAGCCGAAAGTGTTATTCGTGGATGATGAAGAGCGTATTCTCAACAGTTTACGCGCATTGTTTCGGATGCAGTACGATGTGACCGTTACCACGGATGGCTATCACGCTGTCGAGTTGATGAAGCGCGAGCATTTCCATTTGTTGGTCAGTGACCAGCGAATGCCTACCATGCAAGGCGTGGAATTATTGCGACGGGCAAAAGAGCTTTCGCCGCATACGGTGCGCATTTTATTGACAGGCTTTTCGGACTTAGCCGCGATTGTGGGGTCTGTGAATGAGGGCGAGGTTTACCGTTACATTTGCAAACCGTGGGATAGCGAAGAGTTACGCGAGGTCATTGGTGGCGCGGTTAAAATCGGCTTGGAGCTGGAAAAATTAACCCCATTACCCACGGCAACACCTGTGCCAGCTTCTAACAATGCAGCGGATGATCACGAACATCATGAACACGATGAGCAGCATCATAAACCGATTGCGCCTGTGATATTAGCCGACGGTTTGCGTAATATCGGTGTGCTGTTTATTGATCACGACGAGCATTTGCTGGAAGTTTTCCACGAAAGCCATTTGTTGGGTTGTAAAGCATTTGCAGCGCGAAACCCTGAAGCAGCGTTGCGCGTGATGCAGCAGCATGAAGTGGGGGTTATCGTTGCGAGTATTGATGGTGAAGATCACGCCAATGTGGATTTGTTGTGCTTGTTGAAAAGCGAATACCCGCACGTCACGGCTTTGGCGGTGGCGCGTTCGGGCGATTCGGATACCATCATTGGTTTGGTCAATTCGGCGCGGGTGTATCGGGTAATTTTCCATCCGGTGCGTCCGAAAGTTTTGCGCCACCACTTAATGTCCGCGTTGAAACAGGTTGAACATTTCCAAACACAACCGGAATTGGTGAAAGTGCAACAAGCCGAACCACCCGCGCAACCCAGTTCTTTGATGGCGAGTTTGGGGTCATTGTTGAAATCCCGTTTCAGCTCGATCAAAAGCTTTTTTGCACGACGTTCGTAACCCGCGCACAATGGGGCGTTATTCAAGATTGTGGTAACGCACTATGCAACTGAATTGGTCACAAGCGGCGTATTTGCAAGCGTGGGATTTCGCGTGTTTGGCGCATCATGGGCAAACTTACGCGGGTGAAACCTTGGGCGTGACATACGACTACCTTAACCACCCCGCAGCGGTGGCAATGGAGGTAATGCACGCGCTGGCGTTTCACCCGACGCTGGATGGCGATTTAGCTGTGCAGTGTGCGTTGTTGCACGATACGTTGGAGGATACAGCGGTCACTTACGCGCAGTTACGCGCTACCTTTGGGCTAAACGTTGCGGATGGTGTTGCGGCATTGAGCAAGAATCCTGATTTGCCCAAAGCACAACAAATGGCGGACAGTTTAGCGCGGATTCAGCAGCAGCCATCTGAAGTGGCAATGGTGAAGTTGGCGGATCGGATCAATAATTTGCAATACATTCCACCGCATTGGTCAATGGCGAAAGCGCAAGCGTATCAGGCAGAAGCGGGCGTGATTTTGGCAACTTTGGGTGGGGTGAGTGCGGTACTTGCCGAACGTTTGCGTCAACAAATCGCCGCTTATCTACCAAGCGATGCTTAATGGCGTTGGTATTTGTGCATTAAGGTGGCAATGCAATTGCGCCATTCGCCGATTTCGGGTGAGAGTGAATGGGGTAATAATTCTCCACGGTAGAGGTTGTGGGCGATTTCCCAGTGTTGTTGACGCAGGGCGTTCCATACTTCAATGAAGTCTACCCACACACTGCCTTGCAAACGGTAAACCCGCGAACTAATGCGCCCATCCAATAAGGTGCGTAAGTGTGACAGTTCAGCTTTGAGGGTGGTGGTGGCGACTTGTTCATCACCGTATAGCATTGCGTGACAGGCTTCGAGGGTTACACCATCAGGGTTCAAAGCCAAAATGCACAAAATCTCAATCATGCGTGGTGATAAGTGCAAGACTTGTCCACGAAAGCGCACGCTGGGTTGTTTGCCTAAAGCGCGGATTTCTAATTCGGCACATGGCGCGTAATGCGGTAGGCGTTGTGCGATGTCTTGGGCTAAGCCCATTGCTGCCATTTCCCCAATCGGCGTGTGATAAGGGCGCAAGGTTGCCAAGGTTAGCATTCCCTGTTGTAAGCCGGATTGTGGGTGGATAATCGGGGCGCAGTAACGCACCCATTCCATGCCATAGTAGGGTGGAATAGTCGGCGGTGTGTTGGTCGTTTGTAAGAGTTGTTGCTGCAATTGTGGGTTAATGCCGTACCACAGCAGCGTGCCATTGGCATCACTGAGCGAGATGCATAAGGTGCTGTTAGTGATCAATTGCGCGGCTTGTTGCAAGGTTGAAGCCGCCGCCCAACGTAAAGGGGAGTGATGCCATGCTGTCATGATGGCGGTAAGGCAATCAAGGCCTTGTGGTTTACTGAGGCTGACAGTGAGGCCGTTGACCGTGGGATTTGACAACATGACAGACACTCCCCGAATGTTTTCGTTTATTGTTTGCAAGTGAGTAAACCACGCAATTCCTCTAACTTTTTCTGCATATTGTCGCGTTGGGTTGAGTTAGACATTTTGCTCAACAAGGCTGACATGACATTCACGACACCATTCAGACCAGCTATTTTTTCTTTGCTTTTTTCACAAACTGGTTTTTTCACTGAGTTGCCACAGGTAATGCTTGCGCCGTAGTTGCCAGTGTACATATTGCCGCCAACCCAACCAATGTTAGAAAACTCGTTACCAGGGTTGGTATCGACAGAGTTAGGTAATTGATTAAAAGGGTCGTTATTGTTCAATAAGCCAACACCTGCAATACAATCGCGATTACTGGTAAAAGAAAAAATACGTTTTTCTTTGTTGGCTTCCCAACCAAAGCTGGGTGGTTTCCCACCTTGAAAGAATAACCCAAAAGATAAATAGTCAGCCGCTGCATTTTCTTTTGGCGCATCTACCCGTGAATGGTTTAACCAAGTAATGCCATTAATTGCACTGTTAATTTGTAAAACATCGAAACGGTTAGTGTCAACCATGTGTGGTACAACAACACTAACTTGGGATGATAACACCATGTCGGGGTTGGGAACGCTGTCACTTGTCATATAAACGACATATTCTTTATTGTTGGCATCATAATCCAAGCGGAATTTGACACCAGCCGTAGCAGTATTAGCACAGAGGACACAGGCAATTAGGCCGCTAGTCAGTAGGGGTTGAGTTCTCACGACACTGCTCCTTGTTCGAGGGTTTGTTATTAGCTTTTGATTTGTATTAAGCATTGCAAACACAGGGTTTAAAAAAGGTTGGTGCAGTGCAACGGAATCACAACGTTTTTTTAAGACTCTATTGAATTTAGATCAAGTTGCAGGGGGGGTTATTAGCGCATGAAGCTAAAAAGCTCTCAAACCAACTAAATAAGTGGTTTAAGAGCTTGGCATTAAGTGCCGAGTGATAATTTCAATGACATTAGTTAAGTAATGAGTTCTAGTAACCTCTCGCGAACCATAGGTGTACACAATAAATTGTCGGTATTCTCTAGCAGAATTTGCGCTTCTTGGCAGTCGTACAATAAATTTTCCATATCTGCTTCCAAGTGGTGTCGCCACGTTTCGAGGGCTGGGGCAATGGATGATGGTAAAAATTCACCGTGATACAGCCTTAATGCTTCTGCCATTTTGCGTTGGCGCAGTATGCTGGACAATTCAAGGAAATCTGCCCACACAGGAACAAGCAAACGATAGGGGTGTGAACCAATACAACCGTGTAATAAGTGCCGTAATTGCGTCATGATGGTTTTGATCGTGCGCGGGTGTGTGGATTCATTGCCACACAAAGCCTGATGCAAGCTTTCCAAACTTAACCCAGCAGGGTGTAAGGCTAAAATGCACAAAATCTCTAACTGACGCAGTGATAACTGTACCCGTTGCCCTTGGTGTAAGACCCACGCTGCGCCTAATGCGTGGATTTCCAGTTCGGCTTTGGGCAAATAGTGTGGCAAACGGTAAGCGATATTGCGTGCCATGTGTGCAACCGCCGTTTGTGCCAGCGGTGTGTGCTGTTGCCATTCCATCACAATGTCCACCACACCCACCACCTGTTGGGACAATGGGTGGATAATGGGGGCTGCGTAACACACGATTTCATGGCATTCGGGGCGGTAATGTTCCGCCGAGAACACCGTGCAGGGGCGTTGTGTGGCCAAAGCAACGGCCAGCGCATTTGTGCCTGTGGTGCGTTCTGCCCAATAAGTACCAACTGTGAAATTCACGTTTTTCGTGAGTGTTTCCATGCTGGCACTCATTTGTGTCCACAGTAATTTGCCGTGTGCATCGGCAATCGCAAGCGCAATATTGCTTTGGTGAGTTAATTGCTCGAAATAGGCTAATTCGGGTTCGGCGGCAATGCGTAGCGGCGAGATTGCCCATTCATGATGTGCATCAGCATCGGGCAGTGTGGGGGAATACTGCGCTAGTGAATAGCCACGACTGCGCTGCCAAGATAGTAATATATCCGGCGGAATGTGGTGTTTGCAGGGGGCTGAACAATGATGCTGGCAGATAGATAAATCATTGAGAAAACGGTCTTTTTGGGTTTCGGCTTTGTGCCGCCTCAAACGTAAAGCAGACTGATGGGGCGCAATTAGCATGGAGTTTCCTCATCCTCACAGATTGTCGTTGTTGTTAGTGCTTATTGTTATTGATTGTATTTGCCAAGCTTAGTGGTTATCAGGAGTAGGGGCAAGTACTGATAAGGTACATTTATTAGTCGTTTCCATACCAATAAACCATTACGATCCCCATGCAGAGTATCTTAAGCATGGGTAATTGCTGGTTTTACCAATACCACGATTATCTCTGCATTATCTGGGGGCATTGCCAATGATATAGCGTCCTATTATGGTGCAAATACGCACACTGCACCAAACCCTATTATTCAAGATTCGCTTTTGCCTTTGCCTCTAACATATCATGAATAAGTGGGTGCAGTGTTAATTCCATTGCCAACATCATTTTACCGCCGGGCACAACAATGGTATTACGACGTGACATAAATGAACCTTGAATCATAGCCAAAAGATAAGGGAAATCCACATTAAAGCGTTTGGCATTACGAAAACGAATCACCACAAAACTTTCATCCAATGTAGGAATATCCCTTGCGATAAATGGGTTCGAGGTATCTACCGTTGGTACACGCTGAAAATTAATATCCGTGCGTGAAAACTGTGGGGCGATATGATTAATATAATCTGGCATCCGCCGTAGAATCGTGGCGACAGTTGCTTCGGGGGAATGTCCGCGTTCGGCGTGATCACGGTGGATTTTTTGTATCCATTCCAAGTTAATGCTGGGGACAACGCCCACGCTCAAATCCACATACTGAGCCGCATCATAACCACCATAACGTTGGTCTGGACTCATATCCTTTGCCAAACCGTGCAAGCCTTCATAAAACAAAATATCGGTCTGTGAGGGCAAGGTTTCCCACGGCGTAAATTCCCCTGACTGTGCTTCACACACAATACCCAATGCTGCCAAACGTTGTTGGTGGAAATGCGCTTCTTCATCGTTGTGTAGGTAATAACGTTTGTTTCCCGAACCCGTTTCACCGTAATGTTTAAACAAAGCCTCAAGCGCGTGAAAATCATTTGCTTCAGGACCAAAATGGCTGAAATTCGGTTCTTCAGCGGCTTTTTGCGTAAATTCCGCCCGTGTTACATTGTGGAAACTATCGCCTTCCACAAAGGCTGCCTGAATGTGTTCGCGTCGGAAAATGTTTTCAAAGGCTTGTTTGACATACGTTGTGCCAGCCCCCGAAGAGCCTGTCACCGCGATAACTGGGTGCTTTTTGGACATACGGGATTCCTGCCTTCCTTTTAATGCTGTAGCGGTTTTTCAGTGGTGTTCAACGCATTCTAACCAAAGCAGCCAGAGCCGCGCACTGCTGATAGCGTAAATCTGCATAATCAATACCAAAATTTATGGTAATTATCCTGTAATCATACGGTTACAGAGTTATCCCCAAAACCTGTGGATAACTCTGTGGATAACTCAAAAAATGAGGGTGGTAAGTATTGTTTAGTAAGGATTTACCACAGATTGGCTAAAAATTTACCTATTTAAAAAGCATTTTAAATCAAATAGTTAAGTCTTGTTTGCTTGTTGTGCTGCCTGAACTGTACGGAGACAATGAATGCTTTACTACATATTGGGGGCTGTGCATAACTTTCGTGGCTTACCCACCCGTCTTGACACAATATGTAGTGTTATTCGCTATAAATCTGAGTTTTTCACTCAGGTTGTGCACTGCATGAGCAGCAAAATTGCCGTGGATCAGTTATGATTGTCGGTTTTTCTTATTCCGTAGTTTTCAGGTTCGCATTATGAAACAAACCCCACCCCGCGTTGGCTTCGTCAGTCTCGGTTGCCCTAAAGCCTTGGTTGATTCCGAGCGTATCTTGACGCAATTGCGTGCCGAAGGGTACGAAATCAGTGGTAGCTACGATGCGGCGGATGTCGTGGTGGTCAATACTTGTGGCTTTATTGATTCGGCGGTGGAAGAATCCCTAGACGCGATTGGCGAAGCCCTTAATGAAAACGGCAAAGTCATTGTCACAGGCTGTTTGGGTGCAAACGCCGATACCGTATTGAATGCCTACCCGAATGTATTGGCGGTGACAGGCCCGCACGCTTACGAGGCGGTGATGGATTCAGTACACACCCACCTACCGCCACTGCACGACCCGTACACGGATTTGATTCCCCCGCAAGGTGTGCGTTTAACGCCACGTCATTATGCTTACCTGAAAATTTCCGAAGGCTGTAATCACCGCTGTTCGTTCTGCATTATTCCATCGTTGCGTGGTGATTTGGTTTCGCGTCCGATTGGTGATGTGATGCAGGAAGCCGAAAATCTGGTGAATGCAGGCGTGAAAGAATTGTTGGTGATTTCGCAAGACACCAGCGCGTATGGTATTGATACCAAATACCGCACCGGATTCTGGAAAGGTCGTCCGCTCAAAACCCATTCCCAGCAACTCGCCGAAGCTTTGGGCGACTTGGGCGTGTGGGTGCGTCTGCATTACGTTTACCCGTATCCGCACGTTGATAACCTGATTCCGCTAATGGCAGAAGGCAAAATCTTGCCGTATCTTGATATTCCTTTCCAACACGCCAGCCCTAGCGTATTGAAAAACATGCGTCGCCCCGCGCACGCGGAAAAAGTACTGGATCGTATTCACAACTGGCGGCAAAGCGTGCCGGATTTAGCGATTCGTAGCACGTTTATTGTTGGTTTCCCAGGTGAAACCGAAGAAGACTTTGAAACCCTGCTCGATTTCCTCGAAGAAGCAGAATTGGATCGTGTTGGCGCGTTTACTTATTCCCCTGTCAATGGCGCACCTGCGAATGAGCTGCCGAATGCCGTGCCAGAAGAAGTCAAAGAAGAACGTTTGGAACGCTTTATGGAATTTCAAGCGGAAATCAGTGCTGCCAAACTCAGCCGTTTGATTGGCAAAACCATGACAGTGTTAGTGGACGAAGCAGGTGATGGCGTGAGCATTGCGCGTAGTCATCGTGACGCGCCAGAAATCGACGGACAAGTGATTATCGAAGGGGTGGAACTGCCAATAGGAGAATTTGTGCAGGTCCAAATCACCCATGCGGATGAACACGATCTATGGGGTAAAATTTAATCATCAGCGGATAAAGTAATTTAGCTTGTTCACCCTCTCCGATTTTTTTATTCTCGGTGGGTGAACGTTTTGCGTTCTAGGTTGCCTAATAATGAATCAATAAAACAACTGCTAACCAGGCCGTTTACTTGCTGCTTAGTCGAGCTATGAATTAGTATAGGCTATGGCAGGATAAATACGGCTAATTGAAACGTTGGAACAAGATTTGATAAGGGCTCAGAATGTATGGCCAAGGCTATCGGTACGTTGTTTAACAGCATGATGGATACCCTGCACAGTGCTATGCCTGTGCTGTTGGTGGCTATTTTTTACCAACTGACAATTCTCCAGTTACCACTCGGTGAGGTGATGGAGATGCTAGGATGGGTTTTATTCATAATCATCGGCCTGACCTTGGCATTGTAACCAAGGTCTGGGGGAAGCAGGCAAAAGCGTGTTTCGCACTGCCTCGCGTTTGCTTGGGCTAGTTACTGGCGAAGTTACTGCGGCTGCCGTAGTACACCCATTCTACCAGGTCATCATGCACTTCCTTGGCGGTGGCACGGATGTTGGCATCATTGTGCAGTAAGCTAACCACATACGTTTGTCCATCAGCAGCATTCAAATAACCTGCCAGCGCGCGCACGTCACGCAATGTTCCGGTTTTGAATTTGCCACGACCTGCTAGGTTTTTCAGGCGGTTTTTGACCGTGCCATCCACGCCTAAGACTGCCATCGACCGCATTAAATCATCGCGGTAAGGGCTGTTGTACACATCGACCAGCATTTCACCCATCTCACGCGCGGAAATGCGTTCGACACGACTCAAGCCTGAACCGTTTTCAATGCGCAGGTTATTAAAGTGCAGCCCACGGCTTTCCAACCATTGCCCGACAGCAGCAGCACCTTTTTGGGTTGTACCAGGTGCGCCGAACTGCTTTGCCCCGACTGCTAACAACAGTTGGCGTGCCATGACGTTATTACTGTCTTTGTTGATTTCGACAATAATATCGCGCAACGGTGCAGACAAGTGCGTGTGTACCAATTGTGCCCCGCCAGACATGGGTTGAATTTGCAGGCCACCCCCCATGCTGCCGCCCATTTCCCCTACCCAAATGCGCCAGAAATCGCCAAAGAGATTCGCATTCAGGTCATTGCTATTGCGTGGGGCAATCGGGCACATGCGTTGTACTTGCCCTGCTTTGCCTTGAATTTCGTAACAGCTCCCGCGCTCGTTGTAGAGTAAAGCTTCGGGTAAGGCGTTATAGGCAGCACCGACATTATTATCAATGGGAGCTTGATACGGCACGTCAAAATACGTTTTGTCGACAATGAAATTACCCGCGATATTGCGGATTCCTCGCCCACGCAGGGCTTGTAACAATTCGCGGAAACCACTTTCACGGAAGTCTGGGTCGCCATAGCCTTTGATGATGACATCACCTTGGAGGGTATCGCCTGCGACATTACCAGTGGTGTAGATTTCCGTTGGGAAACGGTATGTAGGGCCTAATACGCCCAGTGCGGAATAACTGGTAACTAACTTCATGGTGGACGCGGGGTTACGCGGTTGGTCCGCATAAGCCACCAGTAATGGTTGTCCGCCGTTGGCTGGACGCACATACGCACCTAAATTTTGTTCAGCGAAGCCACGCAATTGCAAACCTTGCGCTATATTATCAGGCAGTCTGTTCAGTTTTCCCGCACCCTGATACATTTTGTTGCCGCTGGCACTCAGTTGGGTGGGGTTATTTTGAACATAGTTACGCGCTGGGGCTTCCTCGCGAACTGGCTGGGTTACAACCACTTCAGGTTGTGCAGGTGAAGGGTTGGGTGTTTGTGCTTGTGGGGAATGTTGTGCGTAAGTGCTGGTTTCCTCACCAGTAATACTGCTAGTTGTATTCGGTTGTGTGCTTTGTGTACTACATGCCGTCAATGAAACCGATAACAAAACAATTGAACCGAATTGTCGGATTCGCATAAGTTCCCCACCCGTAAAAGTTGCCATCTCAAAAAGTGTCCTAAAACCTAAAAGTACGCCCGAACTGCGTTCGGGATTAGCAAACGAAAGCCTAAGCCCTGAAACTCAACTATTGTAGCCCGCGTAATAAAAAATTGTCACATAGTCTATAAGTATAGACATAAGCAAAGTGAAAACGTTGCAAAAAAAAGCAAATCTGTATACAGAACAATATCATGCCGCAAGAATCAGTATTTTACAAAGCACGATTGCGTGTTATTCTTGCGACATTTAGTGAGTAGTTGTGAGAAAACTGACATGAAACGGTCAATAAAATCATTACTTTATCCTACAACGCAGAGGGCGATAGCCAGTGTGGCGATCATTGCTCTGACGGGAGCATTAGGTTTACCTACTGCTGCGGTTGCTAAGGAAAAGTCGAATGGCAAACCAGTCACAGTCAATATAAAAAAATCCAGTAAAAACAAGACAAAAGAAGCCAATCGCAAGCAGAGTTCTGCCAGAGTTACCAAACAAACGAAAGCAGACCGAGAACAAAGCAGCGAAAAAAAATCTCCGAAAAATAATAAGTTATCAAAAATAGAAAAACAGAACGAATCCAGCCACGCTAAAACACGCGAGAAATCCCACGAGAAGTCCGGCACGAAAGATAAAAAACACGCCGAGAAGGTAGCCACCGCGTCTAAACAGGCAAAGCAGCCAGAAGTAACACGCCACACCAGCCGCGATACCAAACACGACGGCAAAAAACTTGCCACTCTCGACAAAAAACACAAAACGTCACAGCGTGAAGAGCAGCATCATACGCAGGTCAAACAAGACCAGCCAGCCACCGACAAACACGCCAAACGTGAGCGTGAAACCAAACAAACTTCACGCGCTGACAGATTCAGCAAAGCGGCAGAACTCGCCAAGCTCGAAAACCTGAAATCCTCCGCGCAGGATAACAATGCCAAGCTGCAATTGAGCCAGCGTCAGCAAGCCAAAGCAGCAAAGCTGTCACAGAAAACGGCTAACACGCCGCAAAAAGCTGCTTATTACGAAATTCCGCAGCAAGTTGGTGCAAAGCAAACACGCGCCAGCGTACCCGCGCATTACCAAGCCGCACCGCAGGCGGACGACGCAGCAGAAGCCAAAAAAGCAGGGCGCATGTTGCAAGTCGGCAAAGCTTCTTATTACAGCGATTCCTTTGATGGGGGAAGAACTGCCAGTGGCGAGCGTTTTGACCAAGATAAACTGACTTGTGCGCACAGCAGCCTACCCTTCGGTTGTAAAATCCGCGTGACGAACTTGCACAATAATCGTTCGGTTGATGTCAAGGTTAATGACCGTGGTGGTTTTGCTAAGCATGGGCGCGTGGTGGATTTGTCCAAAGCGGCCGCCCGTGAAATCGGTCTAGTAGGGCGCGGCGTTGGCAAAGTTAAGATTGAAGTAGTGGAATAATCTGTTTCAAATCCCCCAGAGTTTGGAATCCTCTACTCTGGAGGTTGAACCTTAACCAACGTAACGGTTGTAAAGCATTAATAACATATTGATTTCATCATCTTTTGGAACATTCCAACCCCGAATGCCGAGGTCTTGTAACACCTGCGCCCCCTTATCTTGCTGTGGTAAATCGAGCAAGGCTTGGGTTAATTGCGGGCGTAACCCTTGGTATTGCGGGGAAATTAATAGCATGTGATACGCCAGCCCTGTCTCGCTTTCGTTGAGTACATGCGTGGCTTCGCGGCTTAAACGTGAAAGCTGGTGGTAATTCTTTTTCAGCATAAACAGCATATCCGCGCTGCCATTGAGTAGTGCTTTGAGCGCGGTGATTTCATTGCCCGTGAAATGGTATTGCAATTGGGTGGAATCCAGCCCGTATTCGTCGCAGAAAAACCGTCCCAACAGAAACACGAAATTCGCTTCAACCGCTGTTACCACTTTGGCATTGGCGAAATCGGTCATGGTTTTGTGCTGGTCAGTTTGGCGCACAATGATACTGACTTCATCGGTGTCGTCCTGCGGTTGTACCACGGGAATGAATTGGTGTTTGGTGATTAAAGCGCAGGCATCGAACGGTTTGGCAAACACCAGCGCGTAATTGGCAAGGTCAGTATTCGCCCCCAGTTGGTTAATGCTAATCGCAATCGGGCGGTCTAAAGCGCGTTGCAATAGGGTATTGAGGTAGTACCAGCCTGTCAGTTGTTGATTGCTCTGTAAGCTGACGGAAAATGTCATTTTGTTCGTGCTGACCGCAGGTGTTGCCAGTGGTGCGGGAGCAGCGCGAGCCACGCGGCGTAATTGCGGTGGTGCGGCACGCGGTACGGGGGCAGGGCGCGGGGGCGTATTACGCACGGCAGGGGGTGTCGCTTGTAAAACAGGGTTCGTACTACTGGTCGGCGCAGGCGATGCAGTGGCGGTATCGCCGAAGTAGCGGTTCATGCCCGTCATTTTGAACAACATGCTGATGGTGCGGTTTAAATGGTGCGCTTCCATGCGAATGCGTTGGCAACGCCATTGTTCCAGCAAGCGCATGAGTTGCGCTAAGCCCATTGAATTGACCCGTGCCACTTGTGCAAAGTCGAGAATGACTGTTTGCATGGGTTGTGTGGTATCCAGTTGGGCGAAAGCTGTGCCTGCGGTGACATCCATTTCCCCAATGAGGTGGAGCGTCATGAGGCTGGCATTATGGTCGATAACGGTTTCTATTTTTAGGGTTGATGCTTCCGTCATGGGTTCTCCTCACTAAGCGGCGGCTTCCGTAGCATGATTATGTGTGTCGGGTTCTAGGTGGTCGGGGAGCAGTTCGTTTAATTCGTGGTGATACAGGAATTGGAAACCACTGTCGCGTTCATCGTCGGGTAGGTCGTGTAATGACCACAGCAGGGTGACTTGGGTTTGTTGTTGTGGCATGACGCGAATTTGCAGGTAGTCACACATCCGCCACATCAAATACATGCCCGCGCCGCCGACTCCCGCTTCGATACCCTGTTGTGCGGCATTCAACATTAAGCGATGTAAGAAGGTGACGGGGGTAAACGTTCCCCAATGGTCCGTAACCATTAAGCCCAAGCGGTCCGCATCTTGTAGTAAGGTGACGCGAATCCCTTCGGCGGGGTCAACGATGCGGCTTTGTCCTTTGTGGTAGAACTTTTGTTGCCATTCGTCTAGCGGTGCGCCATACAAGCTGTTTTCGATCAACTCATCAGACATGAGCAACACAATATCCTGCATTTCGTGGCTGACTTGTTCGGTATCGGCAAGTAATGCGACGATTTCTTGCATAATGAAGCTTTTTTCATCGCTGTGAGTTAAAACCCATTCTCGCTGTAAAGTGGGGGCGGTGAACCATTGGTAAATATCATCGCCTGCGAATAGGTGATGTTGTTGTAACAACGTTTGCCAACCCAATTCACGCAAGAACACTTGGTCGCTGGGTAACACACGGCGAATCCCCGCTTGGCATAAGGGGACGATCAAATCCGCGATTTGCCCCGTTTCGTAACTGACGACAATGTGCTGACGTGATAAATGCTCAGGAATGCTGGGTTGTTCGAGGAAAGTTAGCGCGTCAAGCTGGATGATTTCCCGCGTATCCAAACGGCGTATCGGTACAGGGGCAGTGTGAATCACCCGTTCGTGGTGTTCTAGGAACAGGATGGTGACATCATCGCTGAACGTTTCGCGTTGGCAATGCTGTTTGAGTGCGGTGAAAAGGTGATCCCGCGCTGTGTCCAACGGTAGGGTTGCGATTTCGTACAATAACTCTTCAACCCGTTCATAACCGAAAGGTTCTTTCTGGGTGTTTTCTTCTTCCACCAAACCGTCGGTGTACAGGAACAGCCGATCTTGTTCCGCTAGGTCTAAACTAATGGCGACGTATTTGGGTTCGGTAACGCGCCCTAACGGTACGCCTTCTACTTCGATCATGCCCCATGCCTGTTCGCTTGCCATCCACAGATACGGGAAGGAATGCCCTGCATTGGCAAGGCGTAAGCGTCCGGTGCGGCTATCCAAACTACAGCACAGCATGGTCATGAACATATTGTCGTGGCTGGCGGTGAGTAGTGCTTCATTGAGGTGTTCGAGCATGGCGGCGGGGTCAGTTTCCCCTTGGTTGGCTAATTGGTGAACCGCCATTTTAGCGGCACTGACCAATGTTCCCGATGCTACGCCATGACCGCTGACATCACCGATGAAAAACACCGAATGGTAGCCGTCTACCGCGTAGTAATCGTAATAATCGCCGCCGACTTCGGTGGACGTGGTGAGTTTCGCCAACCCGTGCAAACCAGGCAGGTTAATGTCAGGCGCGGGTAACATCGCGCGTTGTAATAAAGCAGCGTGGGCGACTTCTTGCTGTAAGCGTGAGCTAAGTGCAGCGGTTTCATCCAAAGCCATTTGTAAATCCTGTGCGGCTTGTTTGCGTTGGGTAATGTCCAAACCTGTTGCCAATAACAACAACGGTTTTTTACTGATAGGGTCGGATAACAAGGCATTCGACCATTCGATGGTGAGTTTGCGCCCATCTTTGGTCAAAAACGGTGTTTCCAGACGGGAACTGGCTTTGCCCATGAACAAATCCGCGTAAACTTGCGCGAGGGCTTGGCGTTCGTCGGGGGGGATAAACGTTGCCATGAAGTCATAACCCACGACTTCATTTTCGGAGTAACCACTCAAACGTTGACCATACTGATTGAATAACAATACCAGCCCGCTGCTGTTCAAACCAATAATCAACGCTTGTGAAGTGTCCACCACACGGTCGCTGAATTGTTGTTGGCGTAGCAATTTTTCGGTGGTGGATTTGACGCGATTCACCAGCGGGCGGTAAATCAATAATGCCTCCAATAACAACGTGAGTAGGGTGACGGCGTAAACGATTTTTTCATACAAAATGGCGCGTTGAACTTCGGCAGCGGCTTCTTTTTCGTATTGTAAAACCGCCGCGTTTAAGGTTTTTAACAGTTGGGCGGGGGCGACTTTGAGAATGTATTGCAAATGCTCGTTATCGTAAGTGGCGGCATCTTTGTCTACGTCGGCGAGCAGTTGGTTAATGTGTTCGATGTATTGCCGTACTTGTTTATCCAATTCATCGGGCGGGTCGAAATACAAGCGTTTCATATCGGCAGATAATTTATCTGGCAAGCCCAGTTCCTTACTGCCTTTGGTCAGGCCTTCATGCGATTTCAGCATGAGATCCGCCACTTCTTTCAGCTTACCGTGTAATTCTTGGCGTTCTGTGCTGTCAGTGGTGGTGACTAATTTCAATGAAAACAATGCGCCACGTTGTGACAGCATTCGTTGTCGTCCGCTGATATTCACCACCGTGGCGCTGCTTTGGTTAATACTCAACACATCGTGCAGCAAAAAAAAGGTGGTGGTAGCGAGAATAGCGATCAACACTAAACCCGTTAAAGAACGTAGCCAAACCCCTTTGGTCAGGCTGGTGATATTAATGTCATTACGTTGCAAAGCGCGTAAAGCTGCAAAAGGCGCGGCAGAATCTGTGGGGCTGGTGCGATGCCGATTAACCATGCTGGGTTCCTTTCAGGCTAATATGCACTAATAAAGGTCTTACATTGCGCAAAAAAGAAGCAAAAGTATAAATAATGGCGCATGTAACACTACATTCACACTCATTGAAATGTGGCGATATGCACAGTTTTGGGGGGAATGGGAACAATGCGCACAACCTTGTTTCAATAAGCTGGGTTATGCTAACCAAGCAATATTCATGCCTACGATATTGAAAACCTTAATAACTATAAGGGTGTTCGGGTATTGCCTAACGTGTGGTGAGAGAAGTGGGGGGAATCTTGGAAAACACTCCCTCATGGCTGCACGAGGGAGTGTGAATGCGCAATTCGTAGGCTCGCTTTAGCCTTGTTTGCGGCTAATCGCATCCACGGCGGCAAACGCTGCCATATTGACAATGCCGCGCACGGTGGTGCTTTCGGTGAGAATGTGGGCGGGGTAGTTTGTTCCCACCAACATTGGCCCGACCGGAACGCCATCCGCGAGGACTTTGGTCATGTTGTAGGCAATATTCGCCGCATTCAACGACGGGCAGACTAACAGGTTCGCTTCGCCCTCAAATGCCGCGTTTTTAAATAACCGATCACGGATTTCTTGTGACAGTGCCGCATCGGCGTGCATTTCGCCTTCCACCAGAATATGAGGGTACTTCTCACGCACGATACGCAGGGTTTGACGCATTTTCTCCGAATGTTCGGTAATGCGGCTACCAAAGTTGGAATGCGACAGTAAAGCCGCTTTGGGTTCGATACCAAACCCCGCGACCAATTCCGCTGCCAAGGCTGTATTATCAGCAATTTGTGCCGGAGAAGGGTTCATACCAACATGGGTGTCGGTTAGGAAGTAAGTGCCTTTTTTCAGGATCAACATGGTGACAGCGGCAACGTCTTCCAACCCTGCTCGCGCCCCGATAATGTCACGCACATAATGCAGGTGCGAAATGAAATTGCCTTCCACCCCACAAATCATGGCATCTGCATCGCCACAACGTACCATCACCGCTGCTAGTTGCGTGGTGCGCGTCGTAATCACGCGGCGTGCATACGCAGGCGTTACCCCTTTGCGGCACATAATTTCATAATGCGCATCGCAATGTTTCTGGAAGTTGGGGTTATTGCGCGGGTCAATCACTTCAATGTCTTTGCCAACGGTCAAGCGCAAGCCGTAGCTTTCAATATTGCGGCGAATATTGTCAGGGTTGCCAATCAGAATTGGCTTACAAATGCCATCATCGACCAGAATTTGTACCGCGTTAATCACGCGCTGCGATTCGCCCTCAGCAAACACAATGCGTTGTGGCTGTGATTTAGCCAGATCAAACACAGGCTTCATCGCCATGCCCGAACGCGACACAAAGCTTTCTAACTGACGCTGGTACGCTTTGAAATCGGTAATGGGGCGTGTGGCAACGCCTGTATCCATCGCTGCTTTGGCGACACGCGGTGGAATAATCGTCATTAGGCGCGGGTCAAACGGTTTGGGGATCAAATACTCGCGTCCGAAATGGAAACCACGTCCACCGTAAGCGGAAGCGACTTCATCGGCTGTTTCACGCATCGCCAAATCGCCAATCGCTTCCACGACCGCGATTTTCATTGCCTCGTTGATTTCCGTAGCACCCACATCCAACGCGCCACGGAATAAAAACGGGAAGCACAATACGTTATTCACTTGATTCGGGTAATCGCTGCGTCCGGTTGCCATGATCGCATCAGAGCGCACTTCGTACACCAATTCGGGGCGAATTTCCGGCTCTGGGTTCGCTAATGCCAAAATCAGTGGGTTTTCCGCCATGACTTTAACGTGGTCTTGCTTTAGCACACGCGGCGCGGAAAGCCCAAGGAACACGTCCACGCCTTCCATCACATCGTCTAACGTGCGGGCAGTGGTCTCAATCGCATACGCCGAATTGTACGGGTTCATTTCCTCAACACGACCTTTATAGATAATGCCGAAACGGTCATTCACCGTAATGTTTTCTTTCTTTAAACCCATTTCCACCAGCAAGTTCAAACACGCAATCGCCGCCGCACCAGCACCAGAACACACCAGTTTCACATCACCAATGTTTTTGCCCGCTACGCGCAAACCGTTACGAATCGCCGCTGCCACACAAATCGCTGTACCGTGTTGGTCATCGTGGAACACAGGGATTTTCATTTTCGCTTTCAGGCGTTTTTCGATTTCAAAGCATTCGGGGGCTTTAATGTCTTCGAGATTAATCCCGCCGAAAGTGGGTTCGAGCAAGCTGACCGCATCAACAAAACGATCCACATCAGTGGTATCCACTTCAATGTCAAACGCATTCACGCCCGCGAACTTTTTGAACAGAACCGCTTTACCCTCCATCACAGGTTTGGAAGCCAATGCCCCAATCGCGCCCAAACCCAATACCGCCGTACCGTTGGAAATCACCGCCACCAGATTAGCGCGGGTCGTGTATTCCGCTGCCATTTCAGGGTTTTCAGCAATCGCCGTACTCGCTGCCGCAACCCCTGGGGAATACGCTAGGGCTAGGTCACGTTGGTTGACCATATTTTTAGTAGGGGTGACTTCTAGCTTGCCTGGCATAGGGAAGCGGTGGTAGGTCAAAGCCATCTGGCTCAGTTCATCATTATTACTCATGTATGCTCCTCATCCTAACTTGGGTATAGAAATAGCCGCCCTCACGCTTACGAAAAAAGCGTGCCGAACGCCTAAATAACACATAACGCCAAAATCAACTCTTTGATAGTTATCTGAAATAATCCAATGCAACGATCAGCCAAACCCAGCACCTCCTTGCCGAATTGGCGGGAAACCGCCGCTGCTCAACCCATACTCTGTGGCGAGATTACGCCGCTTATCCGATATTACCGCAGATGTACGCGCTGGGAAAAAGGTTTGTTGTCAATCCTGAACAGCGTGAACTTGCGCGTTAGCAATTGGTGGGACATAATCCTGTACATTATCAAGTACAGGATTTCGCATCATGGATGCTATTTCTTACACCGCTGTTCGCGCTAACCTCGCGCAAACAATGGACAGGGTTTGTGACAATCACGAGCCGATTATTGTGACTCGCAATCGTGAACAAGCCGTCGTTATGATTTCGCTAGAAGATTACAAAGCAATGGAAGAAACTGCTTACTTATTGCGTAGTCCAGTGAATGCTCGCCGTTTGTTGGCATCCATTGCCGAACTCGAACAAGGCAAGGGACAAGTGCGGGAGTTATTGGATTGAAAATTACGTTTTCCAGCCAAGCGTGGGAAGATTACTTACACTGGCAGCAAACAGATAAGAAAATCCTCAAA
>CAZEQX010000024.1:0-22596 GCA_964514635.1 uncultured Thiothrix sp. | reverse complement strand
GCAAACGGTATGCACCATCCAAGCCATCCCGATACCACGGTTGGTGCATGTGCCAGCACAACACGACATTTAAACGGCCATCCGCCATAGTATATCCTTATCGCCAGTACGCAGTTTTTGTCCCATCATTTCCGCTGTAATCAACACGATACCTTCCTCGGTAACGTGGAAACGTTTGCGGTCGAGTTCCAAATCCTCTCCAATAATCATGCCATCGGGGATCACCGTACCTTTATCAATAATCGCCCGCGTAATCCGACACCCTTTACCAATGCTCACTTTTGGCAAAATCACGCTGTCTTTAACAACGCTGTGTTTCTCAATGGTCGTCGCAAAAAATACCATTGACCGTTTAATTCGCGCCCCTGACAAAATACAACCCGCAGAAACCAGCGAATCAATCGCTTCACCACGGCAACCTTCATCATCGAACACAAATTTCGCAGGTGGATATTGCGGCTGATACGTCCAAATCGGCCAGTCACGATTATACAAATTCAATTCCGGCTCAACCGAACACAGTTCCATGTTAGCGTGCCAGTAAGAATGCACCGTACCCACATCGCGCCAATAACCCGGTTCGCCATGCTCATTACGGAAAGGAAACGCCACCGCTTTCGCACGGTGAATGCTAGAAGGAATAATGTCTTTCCCAAAATCACGCGAAGAATGCGCCTTGCTCGCATCCTCGTATAACACTTGATACAAAAAGTCACGCGAGAAAATATAAATCCCCATTGATGCCAAAGCCATACCTGGCTTACCGGGAATTTCTTCTGGTTCGGCGGGTTTTTCCACGAACTTGGTAATGCGCATGTCTTCATCAATCGACATCACGCCAAAGCCTTTGGCTTCTTCCACCGGAACTTCAATACAGCCCACGGTAAAATCTGCACCTGATTCAACGTGATGCAACAACATCCGTGAATAATCCATCGTGTAAATGTGGTCGCCACCCAAAATCAACACATAATCAGGGTCATGACGTTGCAGAATGTCTAAATTTTGGAACAGCGCGTCCGCCGTCCCCTGATACCATTCTTTTTTCGCGGTGCGTTGTTGCGCTGGCAAAATTTCCACGAACTCACCAATTTCCGCCCGCATAAAGCCCCACGCCCGCTGCAAATGGCGAATCAAGGAATGCGATTTGTATTGGGTTAAAACACCAATGCGCCGAATCCCCGAATTGACGCAATTCGACAAGGCGAAGTCGATAATGCGGTATTTACCACCAAACGGTACGGCAGGTTTTGCACGCCATGAAGTCAAATCCTTCAAACGTGAACCCTCGCCACCAGCCAACACCAAAGCAAGGGTTTTGCGCGTCAATTCCGTGACCATTTTTGGCTCTGTGTAATAGCGATAGAGCTTGGTTTGCTGATGTATATCCAATGTCATTATAAGTTCCTCATCCAGTCGTGTGGTGGTACAGCGCAGTTGCCAAAGCCCCTTGCAAGCCCAGCCGCGTATTGGTAATTAAAAAAATCGGTATTTGTTGTACTAACCCCGCCATGCGGCCTTTATCAAAACAAGCCGTTAAAAACCGCTGCGTCTGTAACCACGGTTGGATACGGGCAGCAATCCCGCCAGCAATGTACAACCCACCACGCGGTTGATACAGCAAAGCGACATTCCCCACCCAGTTAGCATAAAGATCGGCAAATAATTGCATCGCTGCCACCGCTACCGGATCACCCATCAGCGCGGCTTGGTTGACCAAAGCACCGTTACGCTCACGCAATGCAGCAGGCAGTTCCCCCGTCATGTCTTGCAAACAGAATTGGTAAACCAGATTCACCCCCGCACCAGACAACACCCGTTCCCACGACACATGCGCAAATCGCTGCCGACAAAACTGCAATAAGCGTTCCTGTTGCGCATTCGCGGGGGAAAAATCGGTATGCCCACCTTCGGTAGCAAACGACTGGTAGTGCCCTGTCGCATCGGCTTGCATCCACGCCAACCCCAAACCTGTTCCCGCCCCTGTAATCACACGCGGCGCATTGGGTAAGGGTTCGGTCGCATTTAATGCCACATAATCCGCACTGGTGAGCGTGGCTACCCCTGCGGCGGCGGCTTGGAAATCATTGATCAATAACACACGGGGTAATGTCGTTGGGGTAGCTAATGCCGTTTGCAGGCTCGCACGGGTCAAAACCCAGTCAAGATTGGTTAAACGAATCGGTTGATCACCATGCACAGGGCCTGGCAATGCCAAACACACATCCGTCGCCTGCACCATTTTGTGCACTGCTGCACTGGCATCCGCACCGAATTGCTGCATCAAATGTTCGGCACTGCGAAAATCTGCACTGGCATACACTTGCTCGTAATAAATGCGTGCACGACTCACTTCCTTCGCCGTTCCTTCGGCTGTTGAGCATTGCGCCCAAACTAGCCAGCTTTTCGTGCCACCAATATCGCCAGCAATGATTTCCATTATTAAACCTGCAAGTGAAAAAACATGATTAAAATTATTTGCACGCTTCTTAAGAGGCCATGTTACCAGCTTGTAACGCCACAATCGCTGCCTCAAATCAAAAGACAGCATAAATGGTCTTATTTTTCACGACCTTGACGATAACGATTAATCAAGCCATTCGTGGAAGCATCGTGCGTTGTTACCGTATCCGATGCGGCCAACTCTGGCAAAATGCGTTTGGCTAATTGTTTGCCTAATTCCACGCCCCATTGGTCATAGGAGTTCAAATTCCACACAATGCCTTGCACAAAAATTTTGTGCTCGTACAAAGCGATCAACGACCCCAAGTTATACGGTGTCAGCGCATCCAACAAAATGGCATTACTAGGGTGATTACCTGCGAACACTTTGGGTGCGAAAGGTTCGGTAGCACCGCTGGCTTGGGTTTCTGCCAATGTACGCCCGACCATTAAGGCTTCAGTTTGCGCAAGGAAATTCGCCATTAAAATGTCGTGATGTTCGTGCAAATCCGTTGGCGGCGTGATGGAAATCAGGAAATCTGCCGGAATCAGTTTCGTCCCTTGATGCAACAACTGATAAAAAGCGTGCTGACCGTTGATCCCTGTTGAACCCCAAATAATTGCTCCGGTGGATTCGTTCACCGCTTGATTATTGCGGTCAATCGACTTGCCATTGCTTTCCATGTCTGCTTGCTGCAAATACATCGGCAAACTACGCAGGTAATGGTCGTAAGGCAGCACTACTTGCGATTCCGCACCAAAATAGTTGTTATACCAAACACCCAGCATGGCAAGGATAACGGGCATATTGTCCGCCAACGGCGCGGTACGGAAATGGTTATCCATTGCATGAGCACCCGCCAACAACTGCGTGAAATGATCCATGCCCACCGCCAGTACAATCGGCAAACCAATCGCCGACCACAGCGAATAACGCCCCCCAACCCAATCCCAAAACTCAAACATATTCGCGGTATCAATCCCAAAGGCTGATACGGCAGCAGCATTGGTGGAAACCGCCACGAAATGCTTGGCAATGTGCGCCTCGTTATGCGCGTGCTGCAAAAACCATTGGCGCACGAAATGCGCGTTAGTCATGGTTTCTTGGGTGGTAAAGGTTTTGGAAGCGACAATAAACAGCGTGGTTTCGGGGTTGAGGTTTTCGAGGATTTCGACCACATGCGCCCCATCCACATTCGACATGAAGTGCAGATTCAAACGCGGATGGCGGTAATTTTTTAACGCTTGGCAAACCATTTGCGGGCCTAAATCCGAGCCACCAATGCCAATATTGACAATATCGGTAATCGCTTTGCCCGTGTAACCCAACCATGTGCCGCTGCGTACTTGTTCGCTAAACGCTGCCATTTGGGTTAAAACCGCATTGACCGCAGGCATAACATCCACGCCATCCACCATGACAGGCGTATTAGAACGGTTGCGTAATGCCGTGTGTAACACTGCCCGCCCTTCGGTGTGGTTAATCTTTTCGCCTGTAAACAAGCGTTCGCGCCACGCCTCAACTTGGGCAGCACGCGCTAAATCCAGCAGCAAGTGCTTGGTTTCTGCGGTAATACGATTTTTGGAATAATCGAGGAACAAGCCTTCTACTTGCAGCGAAAACTGTTGAAAACGGGCTGTATCTTGAGCAAACCAATCACGCAGGTGGGTATTTTTAATATGCTGATAATGCGCTTCCAAGGCTGCATGAGCGTTTGGCATGTATCCTCCTAATTCATTCGGCTCATCATTCAATATCTATAATAATTAATGCAAATAATATGCCTGCAAATTCCAATGGGCGAAAATGCCCCCATTGAAATCCGCCACTGCCGTGGAGGATTTTCTGTCAAACAAGCTGAATGCGCAATGACCTAGCGCAAGATACGCACCATTATCATGCAATTATCACGAATTGCTTGTCGTGTGCTTCCAGTGCTTAGCAACCACTACTACCAACCTTACAAGAACTAATGCGCCCTGTGTTCGCAGCAAGCGTAATTTTGTACTGAGCTGATCCATTCAGATTCAGGATGAGGCTACCGCTTTTTGACACATTACCATTGGGTCTGTAACTGACTTTCTGTTCCAACCCTGAAGAACCAGTGATTGTGATGTCCGATGCAAGGTTGGGTTTTGTGTCCGCTAAAATGAGTTCGGGCGCATCCACCGTGCCATCACCATTGCTATCACACTGATTGCTGGCGGTATCGGGTGTGCTATTGGCATTACAGTCAACGAAAACAATCCAACCATTCTCGTAGTTGTCACCACTACTAGCCGTACACCCCGAACCGTCACTGTTTCGCACGCACATCACCACGTTGTAAACCCGCTTCACGGATTCACCACGCATGTAATTCAAAGTGGAAACCAGTTGATTATTAATGGCTGTTAAGCGATTGCCGCTTAGCATAGAACTCAAAGAAGGGGCAGCAACCGAAGCGAGGATAGCGACAACTGTCAAGGTGACAACCAATTCGACCAACGTCAAACCTGTTTGTGTATGCCTGTTCATGATGCTTTCCGTTTAGCGTATTTTTTATGATATTTATTAAGAAAGTAGGCATCCTTGCCCCACTAAAGCGTCCTTTCTCCACTAAGTATAGGTCATGTGCAACTGGCGTACATTAAATCCCTGATAACAAGAGGATAAACGGTAGAGACAAGCTGACGGATACCCCTACTTACTTGCGCCAGAATGCAGGAGTCAGCAATACCAGCATGGTGAACAGCTCCAAACGTCCCATTAACATTGCCCCAACCAATAACCATTTAGCCGTATCGGTCAAACCTGCGTAGTTACTCGCAACTGCCCCTAATCCCAAACCTTGGTTGTTTAATGAGGATGAAACCGCTGAAAAGGCGGTTACTTGATCCGCCCCTGTTGCCATTACCCCCAACATAAAAAACACAAACACCGCAACATACATGGAAAAGAATCCCCAAATGGATTCCACCACATTTTCAGGCAAGGGTTGACCATTAATCTTAATCACAAAACGCGCACTTGGATGCACCAAACGATTAACCTCACGCCAGCCCTGCTTTACCAGCAGTAGCACACGAATCACTTTGATACCACCTGCGGTTGATCCCGCTGATCCCCCCAAAAAGCACACAAAAAACAAAAAGGCAGGCAAAAATAACGGCCATTCGGCGTAGTTTCCCACCGCAAATCCAGTTGTGGTAATACTAGAGACGAAATGGAACGAGGACTGATACAACGCCTCCCCAAACGTTGGATAAGTGTGTTGTTGATACAAAACCACGCCACCCAGTAAGCAAATCCCTAATACCACCAAGAAATAAGCGCGAAACTCCGAATCTTCACGGTAAGGATTCAAGCTTAAACCATGCCATGCCATGAAATGCAGTGCTGCATTGACCCCACCCAAAAACATGAAAATAACCGCAATCCAACCAATCGCTGAACCTTGGAAATACCCGATGCTGGAATCATGCGTGGAAAAACCCGCCGTGGATAAGGTACTAAAACTGTGGCACACCGCATCAAAGAATGTCATTCCTGCAAGATAATATGCCAACGCACACGCCAAAGTGAGCGCGAGGTAGACATACCATAACAAGCGTGCGGTTTCGGCAATGCGTGGGGTCAGTTTGGAATCTTTAATCGGCCCTGGGGTTTCGGCTTTGTAAAGCTGCATCCCCCCCACGCCTAGCATGGGCAGCACCGCTACCGCCAAAACGATAATCCCCATTCCACCTAACCATTGGATTTCTTGGCGGAAAAATAATAAGGAACGTGGCAAACCATCCAAGCCCACAAACACAGTTGAACCCGTGGTGGTAAAACCCGAAACTGCTTCAAACATGGCATCGGTAAAAGACGCATTCAGCGCGTCGGAAAGCATGAACGGGACAGCACTCGCCGCGCTCAGCACAAACCAAAACATTGCCACCACGAGGAAGCCATCACGGGCGCGTAACACCGCTTTTGCCCGACGCACAGGCAACCACGCCACTAATCCGGTTGCTGCGACGATTAAAAATGCTTCCCACAGCGGTGAGGTATCAGGATCACCCATTGCCCACCCCACCACGACCGGAGGCAACATCGCGAGACTGAACACCATCAACAGCATACCCAAAATACGTTGGATGACTTTAAGCTGCATACGGGCTAACCTGACAAGTTAAGGGTTTAGAAGAAGTGAATACCGACTTGGAAGAGTTTCTCCACGGCAGGTACATAGCGTTTGTCCGTCAAGAACATGATCACATGATCATCCGCTTCGATACTTAAATTCTCCAGCGACATTAACACTTCACCACGACGCACAATGCTGCCAATCGTCGTGCCAGGCGGTAATTTGATCTCACTCAAACGCCGTCCAACCACCCGCGATGTTTTTTGATCCCCGTGCGCCACGACTTCAATCGCCTCAGCCGCCCCACGCCGCAGCGCGTGAACAGAAACAATATCACCACGGCGAATGTGCGTGAGTAATGCGCCAATCGTGATTTGCTGTGGGGAAATCGCCAGATCAATACTGCTTTCCACCAAATCCACATAGCTGGGGCGATTAATCAGGCACATGACCCGTTTTGCTCCCAAACGCTTGGCTAACATTGAGGATAGAATATTCGCCTCATCATCATTGGTGACGGCAATAAACACATCGGTGGTATCGATGTTTTCTTCCATCAGCAAAGTTTCATCCGCCACATCGCCTTCTAGCACAATGGTTTTATCCAAACGTTCAGCGAGTTTGGAGGCACGATCAGTATTTTTCTCAATGATTTTGACCTGATAACGCGATTCTTCTAGCAGACGCGCCAGACGGTTGCCGATATTTCCCCCACCCGCCAGCATAATGCGTTTGTAAGGCTTATCGAGCTTGCGTAACTCACTGATCACAGAACGAATGTGCTTAGGGCTGGCGATGAAAAATACTTCATCATCGACTTCAATAACCGTTTCATCGTTGATTGTGACGGATTTGCCGCGCCGGAAAATCGCCGCCACTTTCGCTTGAATCCCTGGCATGTGTTCACGCATTTCGCGCAAATGATGCCCCACCAATGGCCCATCGTGTAATGCCTTCACTCCCACCATTTGCACCTTGCCATTGGCAAAATCCAGCACTTGTAACGCACCAGGGTGGGAAATCAGGCGGAAAATATGCTCCGTCACCAATTGTTCGGGGCTGATTAAGACATCAATCGGCACGGCTTCGGGACGAAACAGGCTTTTGTGATCCAGATAATGTGATGAACGAATCCGCGCAATTTTCATTGGCGTTTTGTACAGCGTGTGCGCCACCTGACACGCCACCATGTTGATTTCGTCGCTATTGGTCACAGCAATCAACATATCGGCATCTTCGATCCCTGCTCGTTCGAGCACACGCGGGTAGGAGGCTTGCCCTACTTCCACACGCACATCGAAATTTTCCCGCAAATCACGCAAAGCGGCGGAATTGGTGTCAATAATGGTGACATCGTTATCTTCGTGCACGAGCGACTGGGCAACCGAACGACCGACTTGCCCCGCCCCAAGAATCAAAATTTTCATGGCAACGACCTAGCGTCCAAATTTTTTGGGGTCTACGTTTAAGGAGCGCATCTTGCGATACAAGTGCGTGCGTTCCATTTTGACTTGATCCGCTAATTTACTCACATTGCCATCGGCTTGTTTAAGCTGATAGATCAAATAATCGTGTTCAAACTGCTCACGCGCTTGGCGCAATGGCAAATCAAACAAACTTTCAGGAATTTGCCCCACTTCCTGCACGAACACGGGCACGCGCGTCCCGACGGCTTCTTCCACCTCATCCAAGGAAATTTCGGTTTCCGTGCCCAAAATCAGCAGCCGTTGCACCAAGTTACGCAATTCGCGGATATTGCCAGGCCAAGTGTGATGACGCAGGAAATTCTGTGCCGCTAACGAAAAATGGCGATACGGTAAGCCGTCTTGCACCGTAAGCGCGTCCACATAATGGTGCAATAATTCGGGCACATCTTCAGGATGATCACGCAGCGGCGGCAGCACTAATGGCACAACATTCAGCAAGTAATACAATTCTTCATTGAATTTCTCGCCCGCCACATCATCCTGTAAATCATGCGTGGAAGACACAATCAAGCGAATGTCCAAATCCACCCAATCACGCCCACCGTTGCGGGTAAAACGCCGATCTTTTAGCGCATTCAACAGACGTACTTGGCTTTCCAGATCGAGTTCATAAATCTCCGCGAGGAACAACACACCACCGTTGGCCTCGTCCAGCAAGCCATAATGCACTTTGCCGTGTTCTTCCACCCCGAACAAACGATTACTCAACGATGTTGCCGCGCTATTAACCGACGACAATGCCGCCCGCACAAAAGGACGATCTTTACGCGCACTGCGTGAGTGAATATAACGTGCGAACGATTCCTTACCCGCGCCAGGTTCACCGTATAGCAGCAAGCAAGTATCGTGTAATGCCAAACGCTTGGCTTGCTCACGCAAACGCTGCATGGTGGCACTCGAACCAATCGGTTCTTGAATCCCCACAACCTGTTTACGCAGACCACGGTTTTCTTGTTCTAGTTGACTGGTGCGCAATGCATTACTGATAGTGAGCAGCATTTTTGCCAAGGACAAGGGCTTTTCGATGAAATCATAAGCACCCAGCTTGGTTGCCTCCACAGCGGTTTCAATCGTGCCATGCCCTGACATCATAATCACGGGGCAACACAGGGCATTGTTTTCGCGCCATTCTTTGAGCAGGGAAATCCCATCCTGCCCTGGCATCCAAATATCCAGTAGTACCAAATCCGGTTTGCGGCTGCGGTGCATTTCACGAGCGCGTTCAGCATTTTCTGCGACAACGACGCGATAGCCTTCATCTTCCAAAATCTCGCTAACAAGCTGACGAATATCGGGTTCGTCATCCACGACCATAATGTATTGTGCTGTCATTATCCCTGCTCCTTCTCTGCTTGTGCGTCTAATGGGAAACGTATACTCAGCATTGCGCCGCCTGCCTCATGATTCCGCGCACTCAAGTGACCAGCATGTTCTTCGACTATCTTTTTCACAATCGCAAGGCCTAAACCCGTGCCCTTGTGTTTCGTGGTCACATACGGCTCGAATAAACGCGGTAACAAATCCGGCGGAATGCCCGCCCCATTATCCTGAATCGTCAACAACGCCTGCGCTTGTGCGGTTTGACGTTGGGTTGTGATCGTTATTACGCCGTCTTGCCCGCGATCTTCCAATGCTTCTAGCGCATTTTTGATCAAATTCACCAATAATTGGCGAATACGGTTAATATCCAAACGCAAAGGCGGTAACTCATCGTCTAATTGTAGCTGAATGCACGTCCGACCTTCATTTAAACGATACAAATCGGTCACTTCATGAATTAATTGATTTAAGTCCACCCGTTGCAAGTGCAAACTCGGTGCTCGCGCATACTGACTGAACGCATTCACCATCGATTTCAAAGCATCGACCTGTTGAATAATGGTATTGGTCATACGCTTGAGGAAATTTGCCGAGTCCTCGCTTAACTCACCCGCTAGTTTGCGCGTTAATCGTTCGGCTGACAATTGAATCGGGGTCAATGGATTCTTAATTTCATGCGCTAATCGCCGCGCGACTTCGCCCCATGCGGCATCGTGTTCGGCTTGAATCAAATCCGTAACATCATCAAACACCAATACCGAACCCAATGCCCCATCCTCCAGCGTCGCCGCTGGCAACGCCGCACCACGACAAACCAATAACACCCGCCCTTCTTGCGTATCCAAACTGATTTCTGCTTGCCATTCGGCATCGGGCTTGGTTTGCGGTAAATGCGGGCTGACGGCTGTCCAAAAAGGTTGTAAACAGGGGGTCAGATTCACCACAGCGTGTAATGTTTTACCCACACCGTCCTTAACCGCAATTTGCAACACATCACTAGCAGCCGTGTTCATGCGCCGAATCACGCCGTTCTCATCCAGCGTCACCACACCCGACGATAAATGTTCCAACACCACATGCAGGTAATCATGTTCCTGCTGCAATTGGCGACGTGCTTGTTCACGCTCTTGACGCGCATCAGAAAGCCGTTTGGTCATGGTATTAAATGAACGTGCCAACATGCTGAAATCGTCACGATCCGAGACAGGCAGTTTCTTATCCAAATCCCCCGCTGCGACGGCTAGTGTACCTTCCACCAAAGTGCGAATCGGTTGGGTTAAACGCCGTGAAAACACAAAAGCCACCGATAACGCAAACGACAGCGTAATCACCATTACCAACAGTAAAGTTAAACGGAATGCATCTTTTAATAATTCACGCTGGTAATTAAAGCTTTTGAAACTACTACTGGCATCTTCCAAACTAGCCGTTAGTTCGCGCCATTTATCCGACACGGGAAACAACGCAGTTAAAATCCCTACCTTTTGGTATTCACCATAACTCACACGCAATGCCACCCGCGAAAACAAATTCTCATCGCCAACAGGCTCAAGGTGGTAATAGCTGTCATCATTGGACAAACTCATGGCACGGAATAATTCCCGCGCGGGAAAATGTGGTACGAGCGTCCCCGTTCCGGCGACACTCACTGCTTCTATGCGCTGATCATCACTGAGCAATACAATTTCTTGCGCCCCTGTATCCGCGACAAATTGATCCAGTTGCATTTGCAAATCCACGCGAAGTAACTGCTCGTTTTGTACCACCACGGCTAAACGGCGCAACTCCACCAAATGCTGACGACTCATGGCATCCAGCGAAATTTGTGCTAATTCCACTGCATCATCTAAACCACCGCCAAATTGCGCGGATGATTCAAACCAGCGGTCAATGCGTTTCCCAATAAAGTTCATGGAAAACAATGATACAATTACCGTTGGTAATAATGTCAAAACCAAAAACCCTGTCATTAAACGCAAGGTAAAACGCGAACCCGCCTGTTGCGTGCGCCACTGATACAAGACACTGGCAAGGTTAAACAGAATAATGGCGGTTAAAACCGCCAATACCCCACCATTTAAGTACAGTTGCCACTCTTCATAACGCCCAGCCATTTGTGGGCTAATCGTGGACATATTCAGCAAGGTCAGGGAAATGACCAGCATGATCAATAAAATGAGCAGTGGCAACCATTGCCACATGGCTTTTTTCAGGGTATCGGCCACATGACTCCTTCACTTTCCAGCGAATAATGATCAGAAAATAACGATTGAACTTGTAAGGGTAATTCCAACGATTGTGGTTTTAGCTTCGCACTGACAAAAATCGCCGCATCATTATGATGCGCATTCGCAGGTAAAACAGGTAATGCGTAATTTTTTAATGTCCCCATTTTTTCCAAAGCCGAAACAAGGGTCGGAAAATTCCAGTGTTCGTTGGTATCCAAACGAATCAACTGATAATGCTGGCTCACTGAATGGTATTTCAATTCCGTTTTGACCTTATCCAACGACTTGCTGGCATTCCACCACCACGCATTATGCCATTCCAGATCAAAACGGATTTCACCTTCTAAAGTCATGCCATTAAGCAAACCCTCACGCAGGTATTCATTCAACTGGTAGCTTAATTTCACATTAGCCAATAGGGGGGCTTTGGGCTGTTCCGTGTCCGGTTGAATCGAAAACTCTTGAAACGCAATACCTGCACCCGCTGCTCTCACGGAAAAACCTAACAACAAGATAAGTAGCCCGACTACCAACCATTGAGACCAGCGATATTTCACAGGTATGACCATTTTCAAACACCTCGTATTGTTGATTTTCTTAACAGTGCATAATAAAACCCATCCATACCCGCATCACTTGGCAAAATTTGCCGCCCTACCGATACAGTACGACCCCACTCGCCTGACAATGCGATACATTCAGCATCCGCTTGCTGCGCCAAAAAGCGTGCTATTTGGTGCGCATTCTCATCTGGCAAAATCGAACACGTTGCGTACAACAATAAACCATCTGGCTTTAAAGTCTGCCATAAAGCTCGTAACAAACGCGCTTGCTCTTGTTGTAATGCGGCAATATCTGTATCCCGCCGCAACACTTTAATATCAGGATGTCGCCGCATGACCCCCGTTGCAGAACAGGGCGCATCCAATAAAATGCGGTCGAACGCTTTGCCATCCCACCATTGACCGACATCGCCCGCATCGGCGGCGACAACCGTCGCTGTTAAGTTTAGACGCTGTAAATTTTCGTGCACGCGCTGCAAACGCGCCGCACTGCTATCCAACGCCATTAACTGCAAATGGGGAGTCGTTTCCAGCAAATGTGCGGTTTTCCCCCCAGGAGCGGCACATGCATCCAACACCCGCATTCCCGCTTCACACGGCAACAGCAATGCGGCTAATTGTGCCGCTGCATCTTGTACCGATACCGCCCCTTCGGCAAAACGCGGTAACTGTTCCACCCCCACCGCCTTGTGCAGCATCAGTGCCGTTGGTACGGCTGCCAGTGTCTCTGCCTCAATACCTACAGCGCGTAATTCCGCTAAATACGCCGCCGTCGTACCGTGTTGCTGATTCACCCGCAAGGTCATCGGCGCGTGGGCATTACTAGCGGTTAAAACGTTTTGCCACTCGTCTGGCCACGCTTCACGAATCCGCGCCAATAACCACGCCGGAACAGCGTAACGCGCGGTATCTTGCTGATCAATGCGGGCTAACACGCTTTCTTGTTCGCGTAAGAAACTGCGTAATACGCCATTTACCAATTTTTCCGCCCATTGTTTGCGCAGTTTTTTCACCGCTTTGACGGTTTCATTCACCGCCGCATGGTCGGGCGTGCGCTGGTAAATCAATTGGTACAAACCAATGCGCAGCAAACATTCCACGTCTTTATCCGCCGCTTTCATGGGTTTACTGAGCAATTGCGCCAGAATCGCACTGATGCGCTCATGCCAACGCAAACTGCCAAAACACAAATCGCGCAATAACGCCTGATCTTGCGGCACGACTTGTTGCACTGCTGGCTGTTGCAAAGCTTCGGTGAGCGATTCACCGCCGTAAATCACCTGCTGCAATACCCGTGCAGCGACGGCACGCACGCTCACAACTGCACTCCCAGTAAAGAACGCCCATTGAGAAATTGCGCCGCATCCAAACGTTTCCCGCCGGGTAACTGCAAGCTCAAAATGCGTAACACGCCATCACCCGTTTGCACATCAATCCCCGCCTTGCTTTCCGCCACTACCGTTCCGGCAGCTAAAGCGTGCTCATGAGCGGCATCGACCACTTGAGACCCAAAAATCCGCAACGGTTGCCCTTGGTAATGCGTAAAGGCGGTTGGGTAAGCATCAAACGCACGAATCATACGGTCGATTTCCACCGCTGGTTTGTGCCAATCGATTTCAGCTTCGGCTTTGCTCAGTTTGTGTGCGTAATTGGCTAACGCATCATCCTGCACTTGTGGCTGTAATTGCCCTGCCGTCATTAAATCCAAGGTTTGTAATAAGGCTTTTGCACCCTGTGCGGCGAGTTTATCGTGGATGCTTTGCCCACCGTCTTGTGGCGTAATCGGGCATTCGGTTTTCAACAGCATATCGCCCGTATCCAAACCCGCCGCCATTTGCATAATCGTCACGCCCGTAACGCTATCGCCCGCCTGAATCGCCCGCTGAATCGGGGCAGCCCCACGCCAGCGCGGTAATAATGAGCCGTGAATATTCAAACAACCGTGACGTGGAATATCCAATACCACTTGCGGCAAAATCAGCCCATACGCCGCCACAATCATGACATCGGGCGCGTAAGCTCGCAGTTTGTCTTGCTCTTCGGGGGATTTCAGCGACACGGGCTGTTCAACGGGAATGCCTGCATCCACTGCCACCTGTTTCACCGCACCGAACACCAATTTACGCCCACGTCCAGCGGGACGATCCGGCTGGCAATACACCGCCACGACCTCGTGTTCGGATGCGATTAACGCTTGTAAAGCCGGAACAGCAAACTCCGGCGTGCCTGCATACACAATGCGCAAGGTAAGACTCCCTGTCGGTTTAATCAGCGGTGGAACTCGCACGACGGCTGCGCGGTTCGGGTTTTGCGCCGCCTTTAACGTGTTCTTTTTCCCATTTTTCGAGTTTTTTACGCACACGCTGCTGTTTTAAAGTGGATAAATAATCAACGAACAATTTACCCTGTAAATGATCCATTTCGTGTTGAATGCAAATCGCTAATAAACCGTCGGCCTGTAATTCAAACACCACACCCTCACGATTTAGGGCGCGAACCGTCACCTGCTCCGCCCGCGTCACCTTGTCATAATAATCCGGCACGGATAAACAGCCTTCTTCGTGTTCAACCGAACCCGCCTTTTGCACGATTTCAGGATTAATAAACACTAACGGCTCATTGCGTTCTTCAGAAATATCCATGACCACAATTTGTTGCTGGATATTGACTTGGGTAGCCGCTAAACCGATACCTTTAGCGGCGTACATGGTTTCAAACATATCATCAACCACGCGCTGCACGGTTGCATCCACTTGAGCAACAGGAACAGCCTTTTTGCGTAAACGCGGGTCTGGATGATGTAAAATCGTTAATAGGGTCATTAGTAAATACCGAAAATCCAAAACTTTTGAGTGCTTTTGAGTCTCTAGTTTACCATAGCGGCACAACCCAAACATCCAACACATAATAACGACAAGGATACCACCCATGCGGCATTCCCTTTCCTTGCTATGGAAAACGCTGTTATTGAGTACAGCTTCTAGCGTCATGCTCAGTGCTTGTGGGGCAAACACACCCACAAAAACGACACCCGACCCGTATGACCGCTATTATGGTCAAGCAACTTCCACACAAGACACAGCATTCACACCCGATATTGTGGTAAACCCTGCTGCCCCGCAGACTTATGTTGTACAAAAAGGTGACACACTATGGAGCATAGCACAAAAATTCCTCAGTACACCGTGGTACTGGCCAGAAGTATGGGATCACAACCAAACGATCCATAATCCACACTTACTTTACCCAGGTGACATTCTCACCTTGGATTACGCAGGCAATGCAGGCGACAAACTCATGCCACAAATTCGCGTCGACCGCCGAGGCGAAGGCGAACCAATTGCCACACTCACCCCGTTTTTACTGTACCCGCGCGTGCTAGATGAAGCCACGCTCAACACTGCACCGTACATTCTTGCCTCACGCGACGACCACCACTTAATCAGTAATGGCGAAACCCTCTATGTGAAAAACCTACGCGGAGCACAACAGGGCAATCGTTTTGCGTTTTTCCACCCGAATGGTGAATTACGCGACCCCAAAACAGGTCAAGTACTCGGACACGAAGTCACCTACAGCGGTTATGGGCGTGTCGAACGTATCGATGACCCCGCCACCATGAAAGTCTTGGAAACAGTACGCGAAATCCGCGCGGGGGATCGTGTGTTAGCCCCGATCGACGAAATGGCTAATTTGGGCGCGACAATTCACGCACCGACCACTAAAGTTCGCGCTGACATTGTGAAATTATTCGATGCCGAAGTTTACAGCGGTGATTACATGATCGTCGTGATTAACAAAGGTGCGCGGGATCGCATGGAAATCGGTCATACCTTAGGTATTTATGCCCAAGGAAAAACCATTACCGACCCGAATCAACACTACACCGCACCGCATTCTGGCATGACCAAACCCATTAACACGCAGTTACCTCCAGAAAAAGTTGCCGATTTAGTGCTGTATAAAGTGGAAAATAATGTCAGTTACGGTTTAATCATGAATAATGCACGCGAAGTCAAAAGCCACTATCAAATCGGTAATCCGTAACCACGCTTACCATTGCTACCACCACAAACGGTTTCACGATGACACAAACGCCGCTATCTGATTCTGAAATTCGCGCTCGCCTGCACTTTTGGCGGGCAAAAGGCATTGGGCCATCCAGCATACGGCGCATTGTGGAACACTTTGGTGGTGCGGCTGCCGCTTTAAAAGTGGGGGATCACGCCCTACTAGAAGCGGGACTCAAATCAGAAGGTATTGCCGCGTATCGTGCACAAGCACGGGATGCGGCCTTACCTGACTGGCAATGGTTAAATGCCAGCGAAGATCACCACGTTTTAACCCCTGAAGACAGCCGTTATCCCGAACTGCTCAAACGCATCCGTACCGCACCACCGTTGCTGTTTGTGCTGGGCAATGCAGATTTGCTCAATGACCCACAAATTGCGGTGGTCGGCACGCGCAACCCAACCCAAGGCGGCAAAGACAATGCGCGAGCCTTTGCGGCGCATTTCGCTGCCAATGGTTTAACCGTTACCAGCGGTTTAGCAGCGGGGATTGATGCTTACGCGCACGAAGCCGCACTGGATAACAACGGACACACGCTCGCCGTGGTCGGTAACGGTTTGGACATTATCTACCCATTGCGCAATCGCAAGCTGGCAGAACGCATTGTCGCCAATGGCGCGATTGTGTCCGAGTTTCCGATTGGTACAGCCGCCTTACCGCAGCATTTCCCGCGCCGTAATCGCATTATCAGCGGCATGAGTGTTGGTGCATTAATCGTCGAAGCCGCCTTGCAAAGCGGTACACTTACCACCGCCCGCCATGCGATGGAACAAGGGCGCGAAGTGTTTGCCATTCCGGGTTCGATTCACAATCCACTGGCACGCGGTTGTCATCATTTAATCAAACAAGGGGCAAAATTGGTGGAAACCGCCAATGACATTTTGGAAGAAATCGCCCCGCAACTTACTGCCTATTTACAACAAGATAGCCAGCCTTCTCGTGCTGTTGCGCCCACCCTTTTGCGTGCTGAAGACTGTACCAGCGAACTTGACCCCGATTACGCCTGCGTGCTTAGCACCTTAGGTCATGAACCGCTACCGATTGACCAGATTATCCTGAACACAGGCTTGACCGCTGAGGCAGTTTCATCCATTCTGCTTATGCTGGAACTACAGGGCTTTGTAGCAGCGTGTGGTGGTGGGCACTACATGCGGTTGGGGCCGGGAAACGGGAACTGATGAAAGAAAACACACTGGATGTCCTCTTCTACCTTTTCGATAATTATCCTGAAATGGGCGACAATTTGCCGGAAGATCGTGCTTCGATGCACGGTTATTTACAGGATGCAGGTTTTCTCAATAGCGAAATTACCCGCGCATTCGACTGGTTAGAAAGCCTAGGGGACGAAGCAGCACGGGTCGAAATGACCATACGCACCTCGGCAACTCGCATTTTCTCGATGGAAGAACGTCGCTGGTTGGACGGCGAATGCCAAGGCTATTTGATGTTCCTCGAACAAGCAGGCGTGATTAGTCCCGAAGCCCGCGAACAAATTTTAGACCGCGTATTAGAGCTACAAGACGAAGATTTTAACCTCGACCGCCTCAAATGGGTGGTGTTAATGGTACTGATTAACCGTCCTGAAGAAGGCAATAGTTTCTTCTGGGCAGAAGGCTTAAGCGTTTATGGCGGCTCACCCGTTTTACACTAACTTCCCCTGTAGCCAATTGTATTTTTCATACAAAACACTATCATATTGTTTCAGAACAGATTCTGGAGCATTGCGAATTTATCATGGCATTAAGTAAGGAACAAATATTCCAAGCAGCCGAACAATTAGTTGCAGCAAAAGAAACCCCTACCCTAACAAACGTGCGAAAATTACTGGGTGGGGGAAGTTTTTCCACCATATCTGAGGCAATGGCAGAGTGGCGAACGCAACAAACCGCTTCAGCCAAACATCACATTGCTCTACCACAACCGTTGAGTAACCGCTTTCAAACACTGAGTCATGAACTGTGGAGCAACGCCCTCGATTTAGCAAACAAGCAATTGCGCCAAGAGTATGAGGCTTTAAAAGCAGCTCGCTCGCAAATGGAAACGGCACAACAAGAGGCAGCAACACTGGCAGACCAACTGAGTCATGGCTTAGAAACTTTACAAATTCACTACCAAAGAACGGTAGAGGAATTGCAGCAGACGAACAATCAATTAGAGCAACTGCGCCAAGAAAACGTGATATTGCTACAACAAATAGCAACCGCCAATGCCCAAGCGCGAACCATGCAAACATGGGTGGATAGTTTACAAGTGCAGTTGTCCCAGTCACAAACAACCATCACACACCAGCAGCAGACCATTGACTACTTAAAAAATAAAAATAATTGATATTCAATAATTTAAAACAATTGCAATACCCGTTTTGTAAGACCGCTCTGAACTAAAAACGATCATCATCATCCAATACAACACGCTAAGAGTTATAGATTTTTAGCCAGTCGTTGTTATTAGAGTGATCATCCGATGAAAAAGCCAACTTACAGCCAACAGCAAATCATTGCCGCAGGTAAGAAACTCCAGCTTACTCATAAAGTTGTTACACCATCCACCATTCGTCACTATCTTGGAGGGGGGAATGTCACGCGCATCAAAGCAATATGGCAAGAATGGCTACAAAACCATCCCTTTCCTGCTGACACAACAGACTCACCAGTTCATCAACATGACACTACAAGCCCCAATGTTTTGTCATATAACATGACAGCCTTAACAAACACCACGTTTACAAGGCGCAAAAGCATTCAAACACCCTCATCTGGGGTGTCGGAAATTCAGCAATTAAACCTAAAAAAACAAAAGCTTATGCAACAAGCAAGGTCACTCAAGCAATTACTGGATCAATCCCATACCTTACTGAAGCGTATAGATCATTACTTGGGATAATTAAGTCACGATTAATTGTTTATTCGTTTTAAGAAATTACAGCTCCTCTACAGTTTTAAATTTAGTAGCGAACAAAAAATAACTTTCATAACATGTTTTCACCTTAAAGAACATTTTGAAATTTAAGGTTAAAGCTATTTTTTGTTAAACGCATCTTATGTATTAGGGGCAAAATAATGAGTATTAAAAATCTAGTTCTGGGTTTGTTTTTACTGGGCGTAACAGCAACACCGATGGCATTTGCAGGTAGTAATGGTGCAAGTGGTAGCGGGTGTGCAATTACTCAAAGTGGGCAAACCGTTACCGTAACGACGGCATTAGACTCACAGGGAATCGTCAATGAACTCCACGGCAATGTAGAGGCAGGTACTCTCATTACGCGTAACCTGACTTTCAATTACAACTTAAGCGATGTTGTTGATGCAAACTGTGCTTATGGGTTAATTGACTTAGGGATAGCAAACATTGTTGATACCCATAATGGTCCAATTCAACTGAACAGCATCAGTTATAAAGCCGGAAATACTTCTACAAATTTAAGCAATGGTTCAACCGTTACTTTGCAACAGGCAGGGGGGAAACAAACAGGCACAATTACAATGGCACTCGAATACGAAGTCAAAACCCCAACCAAATTAGCGGAAGCCTTTGACTATACCAATAGTTTTGATTTAGTTCTCAAAGCGGGCAAAACGCCTTAATTTGCCTTCACGTTGAGTTGTGTAGACCGCTGGTTTTTACTCGCGGTCTCACACAGACATTGTGTGCTGTATAAGTAGAATTGGGCTATTCGCTTATGCATTCGTGTTCAAAGCTGTTGAATGAAGTGGATTATTCTATAGGGGTTGCTAATATGTCTTTAACTAAAAATCTATTACTAGGTATTTTAATGTGCCTAACTGTCAATACCAGCCATGCCATTAGCTTAGAGGTGATTGATTCGGATGTAACCGTTAAAATTGCCAATCCATCAGAACAAGCTTATGAGCTATTAAATACCATTACAGCACCAGCATCGGTGCATGGTTATATTGGCTTTGATAAAACCGTTGGTGAATTTAACGTGGCTTTTAATGCACCTAAACGAAGCAAGTTTTATCTTGAATGGGACAATAAAGATAATGTCTTTTTAGATAGAGACACTAATGAAATGGTAATTAGCCACCCTGGTCAAACCGTTTATGCCAGATTTAATGTATTACGCCCTGTGACTGGCAATCTGTATGTCTATAATGCAGAAAAACAGCTTATCAAAACCATTCAATTCAATGTCAAAAAAGAACGTTCCTATCGACAATCCTTGAATGCTTCAGCTTCCGATAATAGCTATGCCTACAAAACCACAGATGATGAAAATGTCATTTATGTTACTAAAGAAAATTCTGGCTCTATCTCTATGGGGTATAATATCACCCAAAAGGTAAGTCATTCGGCTGACCCTTATTGGAATGCTGGTGTTCATGTTAATACCAGTCGCCAAGACAATGATAATCGTTCTGTTACAATATCTGGCAGCTACACATGGTAATAGGGTACTGGACTGCGGGTATTGGGGTCTGACTCCATTGAAAACCACCCCTTATTTATTCCATATACACTGGTTAATATAATGAATATTAAAAACTTAACATTGAGTTCCTGTTTATTGAGTATTGCCGCAACGCCAATAGTTTTCGCAGGCAATAATGGCGTAAGTGGCAATGGATGTGCTATTGCTCATCAAGGACAAACCATTACGGTCAATACAACCTTGAATGGACAAGAAGTCATTGATCAGGTACACGGCGCGGTTGAAGCAGGTACTAAGATTAACCGTTTTATGTCTTTCACATACAATCTTCACGATGTTGCTGATGTAAACTGTGCTAGTGGATTAATTGATTTTGGGATAGCAAACATTGTTAATAAACACGATGGACCTATCCGACTAAATAATATTTACTACCAAGATTTACATAGCAAACAAGACCTCACCAATGGCGCAACCGTTAAATTCCAACAACAGACGGGGGTAGTAGAAATCACATTAAACCTAGAATATGAAGTAATTCAGCCAACGAAACTCGTGGAAGCTTTTTCCTACAGTAATAGTTTTGATTTAGTTCTTAAAGTTGGCAACGATACCCCACCAAGTGCTTGTGCAAGTTCGAGCAATACATCTTCTGCGGCTTGCTAAAGGGTATAGAACAATCATTGAGAATTATTTAATTAAATTCGTTCGACTATTGGAACAGTGCTGTCGCATATTAAGATTACAAAACAGGTATTTTAGATCGGCGGCACTGACGACTAATGGGGAAGCTAACACCATTTGGCAGCAGGTTGAGCGGTAATATCTGTTTTCCATAAAGCTTGCATGGATTTATCAAGGAGTAAATTCAACTGGCTTAGCTCCTCATCGCTCAGAGCTTGAGTCAACATGATTGCCGTTTGTTGATAAGCTTCTAATTCTTCTTGTTGCATCGCAAAGGCTTTTGCGGTTGGGAATAAACGTACAGTACGCGCATCTTCCTTATCACTTTGGCGATAAATATACCCTTGTTTTTCCAGCTTACTCACCATAACACTAGCCGAAGCCTTAGTGATACCCAACATCTTAGCCAAATCCGTTAAACGAATACCCTGCTTCTCTGCGCTGATCAGCGCATACAAGTATTCCATTTCGGTGTTACTCAGGTTTACTGTACCGCTATCGCAAGCATAACGTCGCCATTGCAACCACATATACCAGTCCAACTGCTTCAAATTTTCGCTCAGTGTCATGTATTAGGTTACTCTAAATAGACGCCGAAAGTTCGTTCATTACAAAATAAAATTCGCGAATACCCAAAAAATGGTCAGCGTCATTCTCTCTGAAAAATCAGGCTATTTGTGTGTGTAGTGTTGACCCCACGCAGTTGGTTAGTTTAGACTAACTAACTGTATGACTTACCCATAACATTATGACTTGCCATAATGTTTCGTGCGCAACATAAAACACAAAAGCATAACGTAAATGATCATCAGGGGCTAGATCAATGCGCAGAGCAACTTATACTAAACAACAAATTATTGCTGCGGGTGAAAAAATTCACAAAGAAAATAAGGTGGTTACGCCCTTTGGAATACGCAACATGTTAGGTGGAGGGAATACCCAACGCATTAAGCGTGTTTGGGAAGATTGGATAAAAAATAACCATACCAAGCATACAAATTCATCCGATCAATCCCTACCCCAGTTAATCACTGTAAAGAGTGAAAATCATGCGCATGTGCAAAATCAGATACATACAATGCGCAAAACACTATCCCGTATCACGGGACTACTGGCTGAATCCAACTCTCTACTAAAGAATCACAATTGAACCTGATTGCCTAAATACGGTAAAAAACTTGTCATTCACCCTACTGGCAGCTTGTGGCATCATACCGCTTTTGAATTAGTAACGAGCAACACATTGCCATGACAAGCAACCCTAATTGGTTCACTGAATTATCCGATTCCGGCACG
>CAZEQX010000023.1:0-22845 GCA_964514635.1 uncultured Thiothrix sp. | reverse complement strand
CGGTCATGGCATCGGATGCGTTTTTCCCATTCCGCGATGGCATCGACAATGCCGCTGCCGCAGGTGTAAAAGCCGTTATCCAACCGGGTGGTTCAATGCGTGATCAAGAAGTGATTGATGCAGCGAATGAACACGGTATGGCAATGGTGTTTACAGGGATGCGTCATTTTAGACATTGATAAACTATTGAAAAAAAACGAAAGGGCTGCACAAGCCCTTTCTGTTGTTCATGGGTGTTCCTAGTGCGCAAACGGAATTTGAAACAACTTGCGCAAACCTTCTTGAAAAGCGTTACCATTGCCAACGGCATCTGGCATGTCTGGAAATGCCTCACGCGGCACATAGCCAAACGATTCATTGAAAATGGAAAAATCTACCCGAAAACTTTCACCCTCAACGTAATAGGACAACAATTCCACCAATGGAATTTCACGATCATTATGAGGACGAATGGTTTTAATGAATCCTTGTCGACTTAACTGGGTAATGCCCGTAACGCGCCGTTTACGGTTATTCTCATCCGTTAAATGCCAAGCAATAAAACCTTGTTCAGGCGACTCTTGTTCATGTTCAATCGCATGAAGGGTATACGTCTTGATCATCTTCACATCTCAAAAGCATAAAAAATAAATATGCCAAGATTACCATAAGTACTCTGTATGGAAGATGAATTTCCGACGAACTACTCCTCAAATCCTTGACCAATCCATGCTGCCAATGTTTCATGGAACAACAAATCAACCATTTCTTCACTAATGGCCGCCTCTACATCTGCCATTTCATGCGGCACTTCATTAGCGGCTGTTTCTTGCATCTCAGCACGAACTTGCGCCAAATAGGCCGTCAAGTCTTCCGCATCTGTACGTTCCACAGGCAACAAACCAAAACCAAACGTTTGTAAGCCCTCTGGCAAAGTCAGCATCCGCGCGGCAATGCACATATTACGGGGCAAGCTTTCCACATCCATTGGCACATGAATCACCGCCTCTTGTGTCCCAAAACGACGTACTGCTGCTGATTTTCCAGCCTTAAAACTTACCACTTCCCACAAGGCCAGTTCCGCCTTAGAGAGAGCCGTCAGATACTGCAATGCAAACGGCTGGCATTGTGCTTGTTGCGCATAATGACGCAAAAATGCCTGAATAACCGTTTCGCCATCCTCATTGGTTTCTGTATTCACAAAGTGTTCAAATACATGCGCATGAGCGATTTGATCCAAGGGCTGTTCTTCCAGATAATCCAGCACTTCATCGGCTGTTATATCTAGCATTTCGGCAGCATAATCAATGGCATTGGTAAAAACCTCCACCATCCATTCTTCCCACGGTGGTTGGGCGATATAATCGCTGAGTTGTTGCATAGCAGCGTCAACTTGCTGCTGTTGTGCGGGGGTTATCACAGGCAATTCCTTGTGTATGTTGTTTTCAAAATCATTTGCTACTATGCGCATGATAACATGTAGCCAGAGTGCTACTCATCTTGTTGTTTAATACTTAAACAAATTTAACGTATTTTAGTAACGTTGTTGGCTAAGATACCATTAGCAGTAAAGGTTTAACGATTGTGACACGACAAAAGCCATTCTCGGCACAAATGATAACGAATCCCCTGCACTTCCTGCGCTGTTGGCTTTGTGTAGTTTTGTTAGTACTAAGCCAAACCGTAGGTGCGGCCGACAATTTTGGCATGGATGAGCTGCGTAAACTGAATGAACAATTGGATACTGCTGAGAAAACCCTAACACAATCACAAAACCAACTCAAAGACCTAGAAGCTTTACAAAGCCAAGCCGTTACCTTGGAACAAACAGCACAAACCTGTATTAGTCAATACACCGAACAGCAAACCATCGCACAAAAAGCGTTGGATAGTATTGGCACAGCCACACCCAATGAAGATTTGGATTTAAAAAACAAACGCAAACAACTGGAAACTCAAAAACAACAAACCGATAAAATGTTGGCTCAATGCCGCTTAACGAGTTTACGCGCTAGTACGTTAAACACTAACTCGCAAAAAGCCAGTCAAACCATTTTACAAAAACAATTATTCGCGCCATCAGCATCCTTACTAACGCATTCTTATAACCTGCTATTTAGTGCAGAACATTGGAAAGCGGACATTTCCGTACTCTTTTCTGCCTTTCAACAATTATTATCGGACTGGAAAAATGTAGCCTTCGCACTTCTGTATGGTTTTTTTGGTGCGACATTAATTTTAATGTGGAGCTTGCACAAACGTACACAATATCGTGCTGAAGTTTCTACATTGCACCTTACTAGCCCCACATTAAATATTGTATGGCGTAGTTTATTACAAAGCTTACCTTTTATTAGTTTTGCGGGTATTGTTGCCCTAACCTTTCATGCCTTTCCGCCCAATGTGTTAGAAGTCCAACGTATTTTTATTGTGCTATTTAGTTATCACATTAGCATGGCTTTATTGCGCTCACTACTGCGTACCTCAAGCAAAATCGAAGGTCTCGTACCAATTGACAAACGTACCAGCCGTGAAATTAATGTTGAAGCCCAGTTATTATTACTGACCACGTTGGCAGCCGTTATTTTCCATTGGTCGGCCTTGGATAATAGCATTGTTGAAAACAGCACTACCGATAATACACTGGTCGGGCTAATTCGGATTGGCTGTGCCACTGTTATTGGTTTCGCGCTCACACGACTGGTCTGGTTGGCAGCACGGCATATTTTATTTTTACGCAAGATGCGTTTGCATATTCTTGTCACCTTAGCGTCTTTAGGTGCGGTTAGCAGTGCATGGATGGGGTATCCCAATTTTGCCAACTTCTTATTTCAAGGGATGTTTGGTACATTAGTATTAATGCTGTTTGCTTGGCTGATCTTGCAAATTCCCAGCGAGATTTTAGATGGTTTAGATGATGGACGTGCGGACTGGCAGAAACATTTACGTCAACGTTTAAATCTCAAAGATGGGCAACTCATTCCCGGATTAGTTTGGTTGCGCATTACCCATTCTCTATTAATAGCTGGCATCGTTGGCGCATTATTATTGTACCTTTGGGGTATGTCAGAACAAAGCCTCAAGTTTTTATTTACACGCTTGGTTAATGGCATTGATATTGGTAGTTTTACATTAGAGCCTATTCGTATCTTAGGTGGTTTACTAGCTGTGGCGGTGCTAATCAGTTTAAGCCAGATGTTTAAACAATACCTTGCCGATACTTGGCTACGTCACACCACCCTTAGCAAAGGGGCGCGTGAAGCAACAACAACTATTTCTGGTTATGCTGGTATTGTTTTGGCGATTCTCATGGGTTTATCCATCGCAGGCATTGAGTTCAAAAACCTTGCCATTATTGCGGGGGCATTATCTGTTGGCATTGGTTTTGGCTTACAGAATATCGTAAATAACTTTGTCTCCGGTCTAATTCTGTTGTTTGAACGTCCGATTCGTAAAGGTGATTGGATTAAAGTGGGTAATGCGGAAGGTTACGTCCGCGATATTAGTATTCGCTCTACCACGATTCAAACCTTTGACCGCTCTGACATTATTGTGCCTAACTCAGAAATCATTTCTGGGCAAGTTACCAACATGATGTTAAACGATAATTTTGGACGCATTATCATTCCGATCAGTGTCGCACATGGCACAAATACCGAAACAGTCATGCAGTGCTTGCGTGAAGTTGCACAAAATCACCCTGCTATTTTAAAAGATCATCCCGAAATGAAAATATTGGTCTTTTTCAAAAGCTTCAGTGACACGGCTTTAAATTTTGAATTACGTTGTTTTGTTCGTGAAATTGAAAGCCGAACGGGAGTTATCAGCGACCTCAATCTGGCTATTGATCGTGTGTTCCGCGAACAACGCATTGAACTACCATCACAAGCTGTACGTTGTGCTTGTACCATGTCCCCCATCAATAAAAGCCCATAAAATACCTGCCAAATGATTTTTTTTGGGCTAGAATACGATTTGTTTTTCAGCTCGGCCCCATAGTTTAATGGATAAAACAACCCCCTCCTAAGGGGTAGATACAGGTTCGATTCCTGTTGGGGCCGCCAAGCTGATGTACTGAATATGCTTAACTTTAGTTAGGTAACTTTAATTCCGTTTCGATTGCCAATAACGCCAAAACCACAGGCTGTAACGTAGCCTGTTCTTTTTGATACTCCCCAAGCATTTCGCGCAAAAACATTAAGTGTTCACGAATAAAACCTAATTGACGCGGCGCTGCACCACGCGCTATTGCTGCTTGATAGGTACTGATAACCTTTTGTAAGGAATAGTTTTCGTCCAGACGCGCCCCCAATGCATGGTACAAATACAGTAATAAGTGATACTCAGCACAGGCAATACCAGAACTAAAGTTATTCATTTGGCGGTCAGCATGATCAACACATTGTTTTGCTTGAATCAACCAATACTTTAATAAGGGGCGTTCTAATTGCCGTGCTTCGCCACGCAAATACCGCACCATTTTACTCGTCAACCACGCCACCAATGGATACCCCACCAATGCGCCCGTGGCTTTTATCGCAAACTCGTGAGCTTTTTGGTAAGCCATGTCCATTTGTTTCAAAGCGTGAACACGTTCTTCCCCTACCGCTAATAATGCCTGACGTTTCCAATATTTACCCTCTTCGCTAAAACGTTCTAGGCTATTACCCAAGCCGTCCAATAAGCTAAGAATTTGTTGGCTTTTACGCATGAGTTCTGCGGGCGAAGCTGCCACACGCAACGGTGGCGCACTGGCTTTACCTTGCGCCCATGCTACAGCCCATGCCGTTTGTAAACTGACTTTTTCCTCCAACAAAGTGACAGGGTAATCCGCTTGGGGAGCATCTAACGCATCGTCATACGCTTCAATAGCTAATGCCAATTGATTCAGCTTGCCATACGCTCGCCCTAACGCATACAAAATGTGTGCATGATTCAACCATTCTGCCGGAATAGCGCGGTGTAATTGCTGCAAACGTTCGACCAGACTTGCTTCATCTTCTACTTTGGCACTGTCTGCCATGCTGATTAGATTTTGTAATTCAGCAACCACTTCAACTTCCGCCACAAACCGCCAAGTGTCGGCGGCGGTGGTATTGCGCTGCTCCGGCTGGCGGCTTAATAACTTGTAGTCGGGGTCGCCATAACATTGATACGCCCCCCAAGTATTACTGGCAGGGTACTGTTCCCACGTTTCGCGCCGTGCCATGAGTACCGCTGAACCGAACGTGTGACCTTTTAACAATGCGCCATAGCAGGTTTCGGCAAACACTTTCGCGGCGGCATCATTGATCGCCCAACCCGCTGCAATCACCGCACGAACCCCCATGCGGATCAATTCCTGTGCCAAACTTGCTGCCAAACGACTGCGATCTTGTAGATTATCGGCAAAAACCGTTGCCGTTTCGTCCGTTGTCTCCAGCGAAGCCAAATGACAACAGTTAATGAAAGCCAGTTCCGGCACGCGCCGCATTTGCCCGATTTCAACGGGTGTGAGGAAAATACCATCACCCAAGACCATCCCCGTTACCCGCAAATCACTGTTGGTATCCGGTTGGTACTGAAACACACCATGCCCGGCTAAATGCAGCACGCGATAATCTTGGGTGTGCAAAGCGCGTAAAATGGATTGCGCATCGGTATCAATTTCGCGCACGACACGACTAAAACCATTGGTTTCTAAAAGTGTGGCAATACTTTCTGCTTCCGCTCGCGCCGCTGCTAAACGCGGAAACGCCCCCGAAGTTGGCGGATCACCAATCACTAACGCCGCCCGTTCCAAGGGGTTCAACACCCGCTGGCGGTATTGCCCCACCTGCAACTGGCGCAACATCCCCACGCGCACAGCCAATGGTTTGGAATCCGTATCCAAACGATTGAACAACAATTCCCACGGGTACGCCGCAGCCGTGCTATCCAGCACGAACACCACATTATCGGTATTCGGGGCTTGCTCTTTCATTTCGGTGGGCAATAACAATTCAAACAGAATTTTTCCCACTTCCGCATCTTGTTGACTAGACGCTTCCGCTTTGGAAATAAACTGATCAACCAACTTCCGCTGCGTGGCCTGCAATAATAATTCAGCACGCGCCTTATCAGTAAGCGTGGTGTACTTCAAACCGTTCTGATTAGCCTCCACCTGAATACGTCGCCACCAACCCACAGGGTCACTGTATGTTACCCGTTGTCGCGCCCCTGATGCCGTTTGCAATAGTGTTTTTAAGGTGAAATCTTGGCGAAACTCCGGCAAAGTCACGAAATCCTGAATCAAACGCGCCGCTTCCACTGCACGGTCTTCGTACAACTCCACAAACTCCACCACTTGTAAGCGCAAATGCGGTGTGCGTTCGCTTTTATTCAACACCAAATTCGCCTGCATGATTGCGCGGAAAATCGCAGTAATCGCATCCGCTAATACCATACTGCCGCCGCCTACCGTGCCAATCAGTAAAGTCGCAATGTGAACCGGAATAAAATCGCTGGCATCCTGATTCGCCAGCCATTCTGCTGAATGACGTTCCACGTTTTCCCGAAACACCAACGTGTAATCCAATAATGCCCGCGCAAAACTCGCCGTTAATTGCCCTGTCGTGAGTTTGCCGATTTCCCCCAACCCCATCACAATCGCCCCTGCTGGACGTTTGCCCGCATTCAAGAAAACATGCGATGTGCCCAATGCCCCTGGGTACAAACCAATGCGCAATAATTCGCTTAAACGCCCGTTTAAGGCTTTATCCAATACGGCTTCAGCACTAAGAATGGCATCACCATCATAATGCCCAACCACAATCGGATAAGCCGCGTGCGTTAAATTACCGTGCACGACGCGCACTTCCACCGCCGGACGCACTTCATCTTGGGTTAAACGGGTGTGATAACCCAATGCTGCGGCAATCAGTTCGTGTTCGTCGGGGAACAATTCACCGCGTAACTGGGGCAACCATTCATCCGTTGTCTCAACAGCAGGTGGCGACTGATCCAACTGCCGTGACAAACCATCATCCAGTAAATAGTGCAAGTTAGTAAATTGGTCAGCACGGCTTGCCATACGTCCGTGTTCCACTGGCATGTACCACATGGGTAACGCACTCGACGCGCTGGTATTAGCAGTAATACTGTTCCATAGTGTTACACCATCCCCCGCTGCACTGGCATGAAACCGCCACATTACGCCCTTATCGGTTGTGATACGTTCCACCGCATCAGGTGTTAAACGCGCCCGCCCGTGAACATACAATGCGTAACGTGCATCCCAGACCACTTGCTGTAATTGCTGCCGCACCCGCGCGGCATCAGCGAGTAATGCTTGCCCTTCCCATTGGTTAAACGCATCGCCCAACAAACTTTGCCACGCGCTTTCTTGCAAATAGGCTTCGGGCAATAGCTCGTACAACGCGGGATAAGTCGCCAATTGCGCTTGTAAACGAGCGGCTTCTGCGGCATCCACATCGCCATCCAACATATCTAACAGCGTGAGTAGACGGTGTTGACCTAACAACAATTGCAAGGCGGCGTAAGTACCGTTAAACGGCGTGCCCAACAATACCAAGCGGCAATCCGCCTCTTGTTGCAAACGTTGCCACACCTGTGGCATTTCGCTCAGCATGGCTTGCACCACCAAACCACCTGCGGCGTGCGCTAACAGGCGTAAAACCAATTTGCGTTTACCATCACGCGCATCATCCAGTTCATGCGTTAATGCTTCTCCCAAACGTCGCCCCGCCTCCAGCACCGAACGCCGCCAGTCCCACGCGAATGGCACAACGCGATGTTTACTTTCCAACTGTGCTAATAAGGGACGGTAAGCACTTTCCAACACACCATCGGCGGTTACGCTGGCGGTATCCATTGCTAAGCGGGAAAAATCACCCCAAGCCAACATTGCCATGTCTAACCAAAGGGGTTGCGCATCCACTTTTAATGTCGACCCCATCCACGCGGGAAGAAAATACAACACGCTTTTCTTTTCTGGCATTACCCCTGACATTGCGGTATCCGTCGCGGCTCGCAAGGTCTGCTCAGGTAAGGCATAAGTCGGCGCAAAATCGGTAAAACGTGCATCTTCTGTTGGGCGTTGCAGCGCGTTTAGCATACGTTCCCGCACTAACGCATCCTCAAAATAAGCAAAATGCCCGCTATCTTCACGCTGATCGAGGTAAAAACGCATTCCCTGTGTGCGCGGCGCACCACCATACATGCTGGATGTATTCACCATGTAATCGTGATCTTCGCCTGCAAAACAGTGGTTTACCCACGCTTTAAACCGCCCTAATAAACCCGCAGATTTCACATTACCTGCAATCACGCTTAAATCTGCATCCAACTGCACTTGTGGACGATTCAGTAAGCGTATCAATGGCGAAGTGGGCAGCAGTGCTTCCAAACCTACCAAATTCGCCACACTGGTACGTTCCAATGTCACTGCCATCAGTGTCATGCGCAGGAAATCTGCCAAATGCTGGGTGCGTAATGTGGGCGTTAAATTTGCTACATTAAATAGCAGTGACAGTTGGTCTTCCACACTATTGCTTGCCAATGCTGAACCCCGTGCGGGGCACGCCACCCGCACAAAACGTTCCACCGTCATGTGTTTTTGTCGACACAACTGGTTAATTTCTTGCAAAGCTTGCCAATCTGCTTGCCGTTCCGCACTAGCGAAAGCCTGTAATTCCAACTCCGTAAACAGTGCTTCACCACTGTCGTTAAGGCTTAGAAATTCCCCATTACTCTGCCGTGTACGACGCTTCAGGGCTAGTTGACTCAGTAATTCCCCAACCAATCCCCCCAAACCATGACTAATAATGTGTAGGCGCGTTTGATCAGGAAAGCTGCGTAAAACTGCCAAAGCGTGCTGGATCGGGCTAACCGTCAACGTGTGTTGTTCCAGCGTGAAAACTTGCTCGCCATAAGGCGCGAACAAACGCTGCAAATACGCGGTCGCATGATAACCTTGACGCGATTCCCACAATTCGCCAAAACAACTAGCAGTATTTTCCCACGCACCATGCAACCATAATAAAACAGGTTTTCGCGTATCAATCCCTAAATTTTCTGGCGTGATAGCCTGTAGATTCAAAGCATTAGGATCAGCACAACGGTATAAACCAGCCTGTGCAATGTGTAAGGATTCGAGCTGCTCAAGAATCTGATCCACGGTTGCGTATTGCCACGCGGCACTTAAGGTTGTGGAGATAACCCGCAAATATTTCAGCTTTAAACCCGCAACTTCGGTATTTTCTGCTGCATTAAATGCCGTGACACGCTGCCATCGCTTATATCCACCGTCGTATTCCAGCTCCAAAAGGGCATCATCTTCTAATGCATCAAGGCTTAGTTCCCGTGCTTTAGCAGTTGGGTCTAGTGTGATTTCCTGTTGATAAACGACGTGCAACACATCTTGGTATAAAGCAGGCGTTGCAACAATATTACGCGCGGTGATTTTACCGCTAATTTGGATGGATGCCATGTACTCTGTTCCAATAGCTGATTGGAGGGTTTATCCCTTTATATCAGCCGTTCGACGGCTTTTCTAGAAGGATGTGCTCACAACGGAATAATCCTCTATAATTGGCACATTTTGAAAAAAATTGTGGTCACTTGACCTCGTATAACGTAATAAAGCGATAAACGTTCGCAGGAGCTTGTTCGGTATGCCATTTTCCAATCCTTCTGAAGTGGATGCTCGTCAAACAACCACCCAACAACCGCAAACGACCCTACAAGGGCGTTATGTGTTACGTCGTTGTATGGCAGATTCTGCATTGGGTAGACTACATTGGGCACAAGATTTACAGAAAAACCAAGCCAATGGAGAACAAGCCAACCTGTTTATCTTCCTGATTAATCCGATACTCTCACAACAATTGGGATTTGAAGGCGTTTTTAAACAAGTGTTAGCAACTTACCAACGCCCCGCTCCTGCCATGCCAATCGTGATTGACAATGGCACACACCACGACGGCACACGCTGGTACGCTATCCAAAACGCTAGTGGCATGTTACTTAGCGAACGCTTACAGGAATTGGATGAACGTGGAATGCCCCTTCCTGATGCCTTGCAATTGCTAGAACAAATCACGCAGGCCGCTGCACAATTCCGCCCTGATGGCGTGTTTGGTTATCTTGAACCAAGTACATTGCTGCTCAGTCACGAAGGGATCAAACTACTCAGTGCCCCCGTCGTATCGGCCTTACGCCTACTGCAAACGGGTAAACATGACATTACTTTACCCACACTGCATTCTGGGTACATCAGCCCAGAAGTTTTGCTAGGTCACTTACCCGTCGCCAGCGACGATACGTTTTCCATTGCTTGCCTAACGTACTACCTACTGAAAGGCGAAATGCCTTACGCAAAATACAGCACTTTGGAAGCCGCCGTGCGCAACGTTTTCCCCACCAGCACCCGCAAACTGCGGCAAGAAGCATGGAACGTGCTGCAACAAGGCTTAAGCTTACAACGCGCCCCACGTCCTGCAACACCAACCGCCTTTTTACGCACATTGCAACGCAAACAACACAACCGCCTTTTAGTACCTGTTTCTGCCGCAGCAGCGGTCAGCACCTTGGCATTAGCAGGCTACTTCGTGGTGTCCAGTTGGAACAAACCCGAACCTGTACCCGCCACCGCCCTTGCTCCCCTTACCGAATCCAGTAGCCCTACAACACCTTCAAACACTGCCCCCACTACGGTTGCCAGCGCACCGACATTGGTGAACGAACCCAACACACCCCCAACCACACCTGACACCAGTGCAAATAGTAGCAATACCAGCACAACCGATGACAGTACAACATCTGTTCCAACAACTACCGCAACGACAACAAATCCTGAAATACAAACCTTATTGCAGCAAGCTAACGATGCCATTCATCGTGGTAATATCTTAAGTAAAGACGACAAACCCGCTGCCTTAGACTACCTACGCAAGGTTTACCAACAAGACCCCAGCAATAGCGAAGCCAAAACACTATTAGCGCAATTGGTTGATGACCAACAAGCCGAAGCGGAAACATTATTAAGCAGTGGCCAAGTCGATGCAGCAGACACCTTGCTCAATCGCACAGACAACCTCATCACCGAATTTACGCTGCATGACAGTTTAAAACGCCAAGTTGCGCTTGAATCACAAGTTGAACAAGCCAAACGCAATCCAAATACAGAACTCGCAACTGCCGCAGCCGTTAGTTTAGGCGCAGCAGCAGCAACAAGCCTCACCAATACTGGTGCATCCGCTACGACCGCAATCACGCCGCTCAATAGCGATCTTGCCCCTAACGATTGGGCAGGGCAAGCCAAAGCCGCGCAAGAACAAGCATTAAACTACTTGAAAAAAGGCAAAACCGTTGAAGCCCGTCCGCATTTAGATGCCAGCCAAGCCCTGATCGTACAACACAACCTCGAAAAACTGGTGGAAGAACAACTCGCGCTAGAACAACGCTTCCGAGAAACTCGCGATAACATGGGAATATTCGCAGCCGATGCAAATAAACCATCAACAGCAGAAAAGAAAACCGAATCCAGTGCCAAACGCGAAACGGTAGCCAGCACACGCTCAAGCTCGGATGAAACAACCAACACCAAACCGCGAAATAACGACTCCCAAAAAGAGAAGACCGCCTCACGCGAAACTAGCACGCGCCCCCCACAAACAGAGCGCAACGCCCCTCCCCGTTCCAATCCAGCGATTGCTCAACAAGCCGCAGTACGTCCCGCAACGCACGCCCCTATAGAATACGTCGCGCCCCCCGCACAAGCACGCCCTGCACCACCGCGCCCCCCTGTACAACCGACACCAGTACATCCACGGCCTGCACCACCTCCGCCGACCGCCACGAAACGCGCACCAGACGTACCCGAATTAATGGAAGTGCCATTAGACATGATCACAAACAAACCCTAAAACCGCATCCCGACACGCAGGCTCAACGCGAGCCTGCACGTCATCAGCCGCAAACTAACGCACTGGATTTTCACCCACGAGATGGTAACTGCGTACAATACGTCCATCGGTTTCAATCGAATGCAAATGCACGTCATAGCCCCACAAGCGATGCACATGGCGCAGCATTTCATTCACATCATTGCTTAAAGGACGACGATTATTCAAAGCGTGCTGCAAAGTTAAAGAACGATCACCGCGCACGTTCACTTTTTGCACTTGAATATCCGGCTCTTGGTGGCTTAGGTTGTATTGTTGTGACAATAATTCGCGCACTTGGCGATAACCGTCATCATTATGAATCGCGGTAATGTTGATCGTATTCTTACGGTCATCATCTTCTAATGCAAACAAACGGAAATCACGGATCACCTTTGGCGACAAGAATTGCAAAATGAAACTCTCATCACGGTAATTGCGCATGACATAATCCAACGTTTTAATCCAATCCGCCCCCGCAATATCAGGAAACCACCGTTTATCTTCTTCGGTAGGGTTTTCACAAATACGGCGAATATCGCTCATCATGGCAAAACCCAAGGCATAAGGGTTAATCCCCGAAAAATACGGGCTATCAAACGTTGGCTGCATCACCACATTGGTATGGGAAGTCAAAAACTCCATCATGAAGCCTTCATTCACCAAACCTTCGTCATACATCTCATTCAAAATGGTGTAATGCCAGAACGTTGCCCACCCCTCATTCATCACTTGAGTTTGACGTTGTGGGTAAAAATACTGCGCAACTTTACGCACAATCCGAATGATTTCCCGCTGCCACCCCTCTAACGCAGGCGAATTTTTCTCGATAAAGTACAAGATATTTTCTTGTGGTTCAGCAGGAAAGGTGCGGATAACACGCTCTTCTTCCTCTTTTAAACGGGAACGGTGCGGCAATGTTCGCCACAAATCATTAATGTGTTGCTGAATATACAACTCGCGTTCTTTTTGGCGCTGCTGTTCTTCTGCTGCGGAAATCGGCGACGGACGCTTATAACGATCCACCCCATAATTCATCAGCGCGTGGCACGAATCCAAAATAGCTTCGACTTCCTCCACGCCATAACGCTCTTCGCACTGGCGAATGTAATTCTTCGCAAACATTAGGTAATCCACAATCGCTTCGGCATCCGTCCAAGCGCGGAACAAATAATTACCTTTGAAGAACGAATTATGCCCATAACAAGCGTGCGCAATGACCAACGCTTGCATGGTCAGCGTATTTTCTTCCATTAAATACGCGATACAAGGATTGGAATTAATCACAATCTCATACGCCAACCCCATGCGCCCGCGCGTATAATTCTGCTCCACGCTGACGAAATGTTTGCCATACGACCAGTGATTGTAATAAACAGGCATCCCAATGGACGCATACGCATCCATCATCTGATCCGAACGAATCATTTCAATCTGATTCGGGTAAGTATCCAGCTTGAACTTTTCCCGCGCTATGCGCCCGATTTCGCGGTCATAAGCGGTAATAGTATCGAATGTCCATTCAGAACTGGTGGAGATGTAGCGTTTCTCACTCATGAGTCACCTCCTTCGCCGATGTGTTTTTTGAATAACTCGCGGAAAACGGGGTAGATTTCTGCATTATTACGCACCCGTTGAATCGCAAACCGATCCCCAAAATCCCCCTGCAAACGTTCATACAAATGCCACAAACCTTGCGGGTCACGATCCCCGATTTCAATATAAGTGAAATATTGAACAAATGGTAACACATCATCCGTCAAAGCAACGCGACACCGCTCATTATCTTCGTGCCAGTTATCACCGTCTGACGCTTGTGCAATATAGATGTTCCATTCCTCTGGGTTATAGCGTTTCTCAATGATCTCACCCATCAGATTCAACGCACTGGATACCACCGTGCCACCCGTTTCACGCGCATAGAAGAAGGTTTCTTCATCCACTTCTTGCGCTTGCGTATGATGACGGATAAATACCACTTCAATTTTTTCGTAATTCTTTTTCAAGAATAGATACAGTAAGAAAAAGAAGCGTTTCGCCGTGTCCTTAATGTCTTGCGTCATTGAACCAGAAACGTCCATGACACAGAACATCACCGCTTTGGGTGAAGGTTTGGGCACTTTAACCTTCAAATTGTATTTCAGGTCAAAGTCATCCAACCACGGAATCGCGTGCATCCGTACATTAAGGCGTTCCAATTCAGCGCGTAATGCCAGCAATTTTTCTTCGATTGCTGGTGGATTATCGCCTTGATCCAAGGTTTCGATTTCTTCTAACACTTCACGGCGGCGACGGCGTTCTTTACCACGCAAGGCAATACGCCGCGCTTGCGCACTGCGCATGGAACGCACGATATTAATCTGCGCTGGATTACCGACTTCGCTGACCCCTGCTCGGCGATAATCGAAAGAATCCATGCTCAAAAGCTGGCGTTTCACCATGTTAGGCAGGGCTAAATCTTCAAACAAGTATTCCAAAAATTCTTGCTGTGAGATTTGGAAGACGAAATCGTCTTCGCCTTCCCCATCCGCTGAAGCTTTACCCGAACCGCTACCACCACCGCCCCCGCCTTGTGGGCGGGGAATACGATCACCAGGTACAAACTCCTTATTGCCAGGGTGCACAATATCACGCTTGCCCCCTTGTCCATGACGAAAAACAGGCTCGGAAATGTCGCGTTTGGGGATAGTAATATTCTCCCCCTGCTCCATATCCGTGATGTTGCGACGACTGACAGCATCCGAGACGGCTTTACGAATCTGATTTTGATAACGTTTTAAAAAACGCTCCCGATTCACCATGCTCTTGTTTTTGCTATTGAGCCGACGGTCAACGATATATGCCATAAGGCACTCCTTATTCCGCGAGTTACAGCAGCGTCATTATTGTGATTTACGCACGCGCAGATACCATTCAGACAAGAGGCGCACTTGTTTTTCGGTGTAGCCACGTTTCATCATGCGCTCCACGAAATTGTCGTGCTTGCGTTGTTCATCCGCTGAAGATTTCGCGCCGTAAGAAATCACAGGCAGCAAATCTTCGGTGCTAGAGAACATTTTCATCTCAATCACGCGACGCAGCTTTTCATAGCTTGTCCATGCTGGATTACGCCCATTGTTATTCGCCCGCGCCCGCAACACAAAGTTCACGATTTCATTACGGAAATCTTTCGGGTTGCTAATGCCTGCGGGTTTTTCGATTTTTTCCAAATCCGCATTCAAGGCAGAACGGTCAAGGAACTCACCTGTTTCAGGGTCGCGGAATTCTTGATCTTGAATCCAGAAATCCGCATAAGTTACATAGCGGTCAAACAGGTTTTGCCCATATTCAGAATACGATTCCAAATACGCGGTTTGGATTTCTTTGCCAATGAAATCGACATAACGCGGTGCAAGGTATTCTTTGATAAAGCGAATGTAACGGTCTTGTAAGTCTTTCGGGAATTGCTCTTTCTCGATTTGACGTTCCAAAACGTACATTAAGTGCACAGGGTCAGCCGCAATTTCGGTCGCATCGTAGTTAAAGACTTTCGACAAAATCTTAAACGCAAAGCGTGTCGACAAACCGCTCATGCCTTCATCCACACCCGCTGCATCTTGGTATTCTTGGATAGTTTTGGCTTTCGGGTCGATGTCTTTAAGGTTTTCACCATCATAAATGCGCATTTTAGAGAACAGATTGGAGTTTTCTGGTTCTTTCAGACGCGACAAGATAATGAATTGCGCCAACAATTTCAACGTATCCGGCGCACAAGGCGACGCTGCTAATGAACTGTTAATCAATAACTTTTCGTAAATTTTGATTTCTTCGGTAACGCGCAAGCAATACGGTACTTTTACAATGCAAACACGGTCAATGAACGCTTCGTTATTACGGTTGTTTTTGAACGTTTGCCATTCGGATTCGTTGGAATGCGCCAAAATCACACCCGAAAATGGAATCGCGCCAATACTTTCTGTACCGTTGAAGTTGCCTTCTTGGGTAGCGGTCAATAACGGATGCAGCACTTTGATCGGTGCTTTAAACATCTCGACAAATTCCATCAAACCTTGGTTTGACAAACACAAACCACCAGAGAAGCTGTAAGCATCGGTATCGGATTGCGGGAAATCTTCCAGCTTACGAATATCCACCTTACCCACCAAGGAAGAAATGTCTTGGTTGTTTTCATCACCCGGCTCGGTTTTGGACACCGCGATTTGGTTCAAACGCGAAGGATAACGTTTCACCACACGGAATTTGCTAATGTCACCACCGAACTCGCGCAAACGTTTCACCGCCCACGGCGACATAATGGTTTTCAAATAGCGATGTGGAATGCCGTAGTCTTCTTCTAAAATCGCGCCGTCTTCTTCGGCATTAAATAAACCCAATGGTGATTCATTGACCGGAGAACCTTTGATGCAATAAATCGGGGCTTTTTCGATGAGGGCTTTTAAACGTTCCGCTAATGATGATTTACCGCCCCCGACCGGACCCAATAAATACAGCACCTGTTTGCTTTCCTCTAAGCCTTGCGCGGCGTGGCGGAAAAACGACACGATCTGTTCGATAGCGTCTTCCATACCATAAAACTCAGAAAAAGCGGGGTAACGACGAATGATTTTATTCGCAAAAATCCGGCTCATGCGCGGATCGCGCGAAGTGTCAACCAACTCCGGTTCACCAATAGCGAACAACATCCGCTCGGCCGCCGTGGCATACGCCATCGGGTCACGTTTGCAGAGATTTAGGTACTCTTGCAGCGAATATTCTTCTTCTTGTAAGGCCTCGTATCGAGATTGATAGTGATTGAATATGCTACTCATGGCTGACCTCTTCACGATTATGATGCGTTTATGTTTAACAAACAGCTTGCAAACACGATGCCAACTGATTGTTGATTATTTTCTCATTGCAAATAATTTAATCTAACTATAGAGCGTTCTGTATAAATAACGGATGAACGGAAAATTCTCACTCCTGAATCTGGTTTACACTTTCTGGCGTATCATCAGTATCCTAAATACCACACAGCTCTAGGAGGAGATCCCACCATGAAACTCGCCACGTTCAACCTCTTCCAATTTGTTGCTCCTGCGTATTACTGGCACGGGCGCGACGAACGCAATACCTACACCCCTGCCGAGTGGGAACAGAAACAACACTGGATCATCAATCGCTTACATGAGATGAATGCCGACATCGTAGGCTTTCAGGAAGTGTTTAGCATTCCCGAATTACAAACGCTTTGCCACACGGCTGGCTATGAACACTTCATCACAGTTGATCAATCCATCACCAAATCACATGACCCAGCCGTGTACCAACAATCCGTGGTTGCACTGGCCTCACGCTTTCCCATCGTGGCAACACATCCCATTGAAATCACAGAAACAATACGTCAAGAACTGTCGTTACCAACACGTTTTCGCTTCAGTCGTACACCCATCTGTGTTGACATTGCTGTTCCTCTATTTGGAACACTAAGCGTCTTGGTAGTTCATTTAAAGTCCAAACGTCCGGTCAGTTTAGATACGCGCTACGACACAGAAGTTGACTGGCCTGCGCGTGTACGCGACACCTTCACACGTTTATCGCGTGGCAATGTTGCCTCGCTAATCCAACGCGCGACTGAAGCGACAGTGCTCTATCACAATGTTGCCAAACTGTTGGCGCAAGACATTCACCGCGCTATTGTGGTGCTAGGCGACATGAATGATGGACTCGATTCAGTGCCATTAGCCGCATTAACCATGCAAGAACGCATTTATAGCATTGGCGGCACAACTGTTGAGGAATGGCCGGAAGCCATACGCACTGCACTGCACGACTACCGCTTAACCGACACGTTTCGCATTGCACCCAATATGCGCAGCAAAGTCAGACCATGCACCATTATACACCACGGTGAAGGCACTGTATTGGATCATATTTTAGTGTCCAACAGTCTGAATCCGAAAAATTCCGCAGCACTGGCAGAAGTGCGACACTATGCCGTTTGGAATCAACACCTTGATGCTGACGGCGTGGAAAATCGTTTACAATCCGACCACGGGCAAGTGTGTGTGGAATTAGTCCCGTGCAGCATTCAACCCGATTACATTACTGCCCTGAATCAACGCCCTGCGCACTGGGTTAAACGTTTGGCTGATATTATTACCCGTCAGGATTTTGTCGAATATGCGGGGGGAATTTACCAGTCACCCAAACATTTTAAGCACTGGAGTAGCGAGGATAAATGGGATAATTTCTGGTCATTTTTCTTTGACTCCTCCTACGGTTGGGTGACAGCCGTGTACGGCACAATCCCTGTGAATGAGCTTTACCAAAAACAACGACATAGCATTGAACACATTATCCCGCGTGACTTTTTAGACCGTTATTTGACCCACAAAGGAATGCCGCGCAATGTGCGTTACGGGGCGACGGTGAATCCATTTAATTTCGCGCCTTCCGAACGCGGTTTAAATGCCAAACGTGCGAATTTTCCATTTGATATGGATGGCGATCAAATTGTTCGACCCTTTAATTTGGAACTGCATCCTGAAAACTTTTCAGGCGTGGGATTCGATGATGATCACGAATGGGTGATTCCCTCACGCAATCGTGGGGATATTGCGCGCGCCATCCTGTATATGTTGTTAGTGTACGAAATTGACGAACTGTACAACCGCCATGTCGACACGCTAGTTCACTGGGCAAAATTAGACAGCCCCAGCGCGTGGGAAATTGCTTACAACCATTGGGTGTATGCTCGCCTTGGGATTCGTAACCCCTTCATTGACACGCCGGAAAATGCACTACAATTGCTCAGCAAACGTGATTTAATGCACACCATTGAACTGCAATAGCTGACAGGCATAAGATGCCAGCTTCGTTTCACCCTTAAAACCGACCAACCTTTGCAGCTAGGAGTAAGTATGAGCTTTAACGCATTTCATCCACCTGTGCGTACTTTGTTAGGCCCTGGGCCTTCTGATGTTAGCCCGCGCGTTTTGGCAGCATTAGCACGCCCTACGATTGGGCATTTAGACCCCGCCTTTATCAGCATGATGGATGAAGTCAAAAGTCTGTTGCAATACGCCTTCCAAACCCGCAATGAATTAACCATGCCCATTTCCGCCCCCGGTTCAGCAGGGATGGAAGCGTGCTTTGTGAATTTGGTCGAACCGGGTGATAAAGTTATCGTCTGCCAAAATGGTGTCTTTGGCGGACGCATGAAAGAAAACGTCGAACGCTGTGGTGCTACGGCAATCATGGTGCAAGACGACTGGGGCAGCCCTGTCGACCCGAACAAACTCGAAGATGCACTGCAAACGCATCGTGATGCGAAATTAGTCGCGTTTGTTCACGCCGAAACCTCCACAGGCGCACAATCCGATGCACAAACCTTAGTCAAGTTGGCGCACCAATACGACTGCTTAACCATCGTTGATGCCGTCACGTCCTTGGGCGGTACAGAATTGAAAGTAGACGAATGGGAAATCGACGCGATTTATTCAGGCACACAAAAATGCTTGTCTTGCGTACCGGGTATTTCCCCCGTCAGCTTCAGCGAACGTGCAGTAGAACGTATCAAAAACCGCCAAACCAAAGTGCAAAGCTGGTTCTTAGACATGAATTTGGTCATGGGTTACTGGGGTGGCGGCGCGAAACGCGCTTATCATCACACCGCCCCGATCAATACACTATACGCTCTGCACGAATCGCTGGTGATGTTACAAGCCGAAGGTTTGGAACAAGCATGGGCGCGTCACGCACTCAACCACCAAGCCTTACGCGCTGGTGTCGAAGCAATGGGGCTAGAATTTGTGGTCGAAACCGCCGCCCGTTTGCCACAACTGAACTCCATCACCGTGCCTGCGGGTGTGGATGAAGCAGCCGTGCGTACCGAATTACTCAACCGTTACAGCCTAGAAATCGGTGCGGGATTGGGTGCATTAGCAGGAAAAATTTGGCGTATTGGTTTGATGGGTTTTGGTAGTAACCAGAAAAATGTCCTGAACTGTTTGGGCGCATTAGACGCGGTATTAAGCGATATGAACGCCCCGATTCAGCGTGGTGTTGCTGTCGCTGCTGCCAAAGCCATTTACGGCGAATAAGCGTTCGATATTACGCAGCTCACTAAGAAGGGCTGCGTTCCCCATTGGTTGCGGGCGTTTCTTCCCGACTGCCCACTTCACGGCGTAAAAACTCCAGATGCTCCATTGTCGCGTACCCATCTGCTGGAAAACCCGCATCCATTTGCCAACGCCGCAATGCTGCACGGGTATTTGGCCCGATCCGTCCATCCACGCCATCGGTGCTATAACCCGCCGCCGTCAATAATTCCTGCAATTCCGCTTTCTGGGTAAAACTTAATGGCTGCTCATCTTGTGGCCATTCCCCCACAATGACTTTGCCACCACGAATCCTATCCCCCAAATACCCAACCGCTAACGCATAGGTTTGCGCATTATTGTATTTCAGGATCACATTAAAATTGCGAAACGCCAAAAATGCCGGACCACGATACCCAGCAGGTAAAAAAACAAATGCACTATCAGTCGTGGTTAGCATTGAGCCATCCACCTGCCGTACCCCGTTTTCCTGCACCCAAACATCCGTCGGCAACCAGAAATTTGCGTCAGCCTCATCCCAGTTAAATGTGCTCGGCAAACGGACTTCCACACCCCAGACTTTATCGCGTTCCCAACCCGAATTGGCTAAATAATTTGCCGTTGATGCCAATGCATCGGGAATGCTGTTGACCAAATCGCGCCTGCCATCACCATCAAAATCCACCGCGTATTGTTCAAATGTAGTTGGCATGAATTGCGTATGTCCGATTGCCCCCGCCCACGAACCCTGCAATGACATGGGTGACATATCACCCTGCTGAATAATGCGTAACGCCGACATGAGCTGATCACGCCAAAAGTCGCGACGTTCTGGATTCCCTGCATACGCTAATGTGGCTAACGAACGCACAATACTGTAACGCCCCGTGAAACGCCCGTAGTCACTCTCCAGCCCCCAAATTGCCAACAAATACTCAGGCTGCACACCATAAGCCGCGTGTACACGGTCGAGTAAGGTGCGATACTCGTGCAAACGACGCTGCCCCATTTGTACCCGCTGTACCGATGCCGCACCGTCCAGATATTCCCAAACCGTTTTGTTAAATTCGGGTTGATGCACATCCAAACGCAATACTTTTTGGTCGGGTACGACACCACGCATGGCTAAATCCACGGTTTCCGCATGGATGCCATGACCTAAAGCGTATTGGCGAAACGCCATCTTCCAGCTTTCAAAAGCATGGTCGAACACAGCCGTATAGCCACACAGTATGACTGCCAATACCAAAAACGTCCGTATCGGGCGTACCCAACGACGGCTCATTAGCCATTCCAAACACTATTCTTCATCGCGCTATAATAGCAGACTTAACGCAAACTGCCTTGTTACACAAAGGAAGATTCATGTCTGAAACCACGCGGGCAACATTTAGAACCGTTTTTCTTGATTTTGATAGCACTGATCATCACGATCTTGACCTACATTATTTGCAAAATTCCTGTCAGGAATTAATGGTTTGGGGACACACAAGCCCTGAACAACGTTTAGCACACATTGCAGATGCTGAAATTATTATCAGCAATAAAGTCGTATTGGATGCGCCATTGTTACACGCACTCGCCGGACAAATCCGTTTGATCTGTGTGGCTGCAACGGGCACTAATAATGTTGATCTCGCCGTGGCACGGCAGTTAGGTATTCCCGTTACCAATGTGCGTGATTACGCCAGCCAATCCGTTGCAGAACACGTTATTGCGCTGATTTTTGCACTACGCCGCCAATTGCCAGCTTATCAACAAGCCTTACAACGTGGCGATTGGCAACGCAGCCCGCATTTTTGCTTATTGGACTACCCCATGAGTGAAGTTTCTGGTAGTACATTAGCCATTATTGGTCACGGAGTTTTAGGGCAAGCGACGGCACACTTGGCACAAGCCATCGGGATGAAAGTCGTGATCGCTGAACATCCGCACCAAACCCCACGCGCTGGGCGGGTGCGTTTTGAGGATGCTTTGGCACAAGCAGATGTGGTCAGTTTGCACTGTCCGCTAACAGCGGAAACCCGTGATTTAATCAATGCCGAACGTTTGCGCTTAATGAAACCCTCCACACTGCTGATTAATACCGCACGCGGTGGCATTGTCAATGAAACGGACTTACTGAAAGCATTACAGGAAGGCTGGATTGCAGGCGCGGGGGTTGATGTTTTGTCTCAAGAGCCACCAACAGCGGATGCGTTATTGTTACAAACGCAATTACCCAACTTGTTGATCACGCCACACGTTGCATGGGCTAGTCGTAAGGCACGTCAAACGCTCATCGACCAGCTTGCGGACATTATTACAAGCTGGCAACAAACAGGTGTGGTGTTAAATCAGGTCAATTAACAAGATGGTCAATCTTTTTTCTTACCCACAGGTCGTGCGAATGGGCTAACATTGCCCGCCGCACCACTTTCGAGGGAATGGATTTTGCTGACCCCTGGGGTTTCGACTTCATCAATACGGATCACGGAATGAATCGGCACAAAACTGCGTTTCACCGATTCAAACTCGGTTTTTAAACGTTCTTCACCAGGGTCAATAACCACCGTGCTTTGCGTACCGAAGACGATTTCTTCCACCACCACGAAACCGTAAAGGTCGGATTCATAGACCTGACGAGCAAAAATCTCGTAAACCTTATCCTGATTAACAAAGGAAATGCGATAGATACGCTCGCTCAATGTATGCTGCCTCAGATTAAAATCGCGTAGTTGTAGCAGAAAACAGCGGGGAAGTCACCTCCCCGCCATGCGCGATTAATGGCTAATGATTACGCAGAATGAATGCGTGCATCAATGATTTGTTTCCATTTCGCAGGGCCCGTCGTGTGAACGGATTCACCATTGGCATCCACC
>CAZEQX010000022.1:9006-22952 GCA_964514635.1 uncultured Thiothrix sp. | reverse complement strand
TGTGCGGGTTAATCAGTTCGGCGTGTTGCAGCAAGCCTTGCCCAATGTGAATCGGGTAACTGCGTTCGCCAAGATCAAGGTGCAGCGTTTGCATGAGCAACGTCCTGTAATTGTTTTAGCTTGGTAAGAATTTCGCGCAGAATCACACTGACTTTTTGTTTGCCAGTGGGAATAATGAGGTCGGCAACATCAAAATACAGTGGCTCGCGCACTTGTAGCAGGTCTCGTAGGGTTTGGAGCGGGTTTTCGGTCTGCATCAACGGGCGATTTTTATCGTTTTTAATGCGTTGATACAGTTGATCAGCACTGGCTTTGAGATAGATAACAATGCCACCGTCTTTTAGGTGTTGGCGGTTTATGTCACGCAATACACTGCCGCCGCCTGTGGCAATTAAGACGTTTGGCATTGCTGTTAAATCAGCAATGACTTGTTCCTCGCGATCACGGAAACCTTGTTCCCCTTCGATATTGAAAATAGTTGGGATACTGACCCCTGTACGATCTTCCACTACTTTGTCGGAATCGTAAAAAGTCAGTCCCAATTTGCGCGCGAGTTGTCGACCAATGGTGGATTTTCCCGCGCCCATAAGGCCCACCAGGATGATGTTTCTTTGCATCCGGCATTTATGCCAGTGCTGAACGCGGGAATCAAGCAGCTTATGCGGCTTTGTGAGGTTTAGGGTTTGCCGTCCACGATTTTCGGGGTAACAAAGACCATGAGTTCGCGTTTATCGTTACTTTTGCTGTCGGTACGGAACAAATGCCCTAAGACCGGAACATCACCCAACACAGGAACTTTGGTTGTGCCTTTGATGTTTTCCTCTTCGTGTACGCCGCCTAGCACAATGGTTTGTCCGTTTTCGACCATGACTTTGGTTTGAATTTCGCGCGTATTAATGCTCGGAATCCCACTGTACACACTGCCGACGGTATCCTGATTCACTTTCAAATCCATCAGAATGTGCTCATCCGGCGTGATTTGCGGGGTGACTTCCATACTCAACACCGCTTTTTTGAAGGCAACGTTGGTTGCACCACTGGAAGAAGCCTGTTGATAGGGGATTTCCACACCCTGTTCAATCAGGGCTTTGGTTTGGTTGGAGGTAATCACTTTCGGGGTGGAAATGATTTCACCGCGACTTTCTGCCTGTAGTGCAGACAGTTCCAAATCCACCATGAAGTCTTTGGTTAAAACCGAGAAACCAAAACTGCCAGCCGCACCCGTAACGGGTAAGTTCACACTTAGTCGGTCACTTAGCCCTGGGATTTTCACAAGGGTTTTGCCAGTGGAATCGTTAGCTGCTTCTGCCAAACTGGTGAAGTAATCGTCGGTGGATTCGCCCAGCGTACCCGAGGCAATGCCCGTACTACCGCTGTTGTTCCACATCGGGGTTACGCCAAATTTTGCGCCGAGTTCTTTGCCAAATTCGTCGCTGGCGGTAACAATGCGGGATTCGATCAACACTTGTTGAATGGGCACATCCAAAGCTTTGACCAGTTCCCGAATAGCATTGATTTGGCTGGCAGTTTCTTGGATGAGTAAGGTATTAGTGCGTTCATCAACGGACACTTTACCGCGATTTGACAGTAGCGAGCGTTTTTCTTTATCACCACTGTCTTTGGATTTTTCGATCAATGCGACTAAATCCGTGGCTTTTGCGAAGTTGATTGCCATGTATTCGGTAACTAATGGTTCAAGCTCTTGCTTAGCCTTGAGTGCTTCTAACTCTTGTTTGTCTTTTGCTTCTAATTCAGCGGTTGGTGCAACCCAAATGACATTGCCATTTTCGCGCATGGATAAGTTTTTGGATTCCAAAACAATGTCCAGTGCTTGATCCCACGGTACGTCTTTTAAGCGCACGGTGATATTGCCCTGCACGGTATCGCTGACCACAATGTTTTTGTTGGTAAAGTCCGCCAATAGTTGCAAAACTGCGCGGACTTCAATGTCTTGGAAATTGAGCGATAGTTTGTCGCCTGTGAAGTTTTTCTTCTGTTGTTGTGCAAGATTGAGTTGTTCTTCGGGTTTGGCTTTACGTTTTTTGATGTAAACAGTGAGTTCACTGCCATTGCGTTGCGAATCGTAATCAAACCCTTCGCTACCCGTGACTTGGATGCGGCTACCCATGTCGCGCTGTTCAACATCAACAGTACGAATCGGTGTGCCAAAGTCCATTACGTCCATGCGTTTTTGCAAATGGCTGGGAGTATCCACGTCAGCTAAGGCAATGGTAAGGGTGTTGCCGCGCTTATCCTCGTTCACTTTGGTGTTCGCAGAGGGGAGGCCAATGACCAATCGTGCGCCACCGTCAGCTTCACGCCGGAAATCCACATTTTGTAACATCGCATCGCTAACAATGCTGGGGGCTGGTGTTGCCGCAGCCGTTGTAACGGCGGCTGTCGTCGCGGCGGTAGCAGCCGCAGCCGTGGCGACTTTGGCGGTGTTATGGGTGGTAGCAGGTTGTGTTGGGGTCGGCTTGTTTGTCGTGGGTTTAACACTCGCTTCCACTTTGGTAGCGTTGGCGTTGTCGCCATACCACGCATAGCTGGGGTTCAGTGGTGGTGGCACAGGAATTTCGGGTAAGGCAATCTTCTCGTTACTGTGTTTATCACTACTGGTTGTCGTGGTTTTGGCGGCGGTTTTGCTCGACTTGTCGCTAGGGGTATCCGCAACTGCTTTGCTGCTACGGCTAAATTGCTGAGCTGTGTCTTGTACCGGATCACCTGCTGCAAGTACTAAACCAACATGAGGCAAGTACATGCTAAGGATTGCCAAGGCTACACTTTGCTTTATTGTTTTCATTGGTCGCAAATCCTTCAATCAAATCGCGTTGGAAATAGCCATTTTATGGTTTTTTCTCTTGAGCTGGGTCGGATAGGGCAATCATGTTTTCGCGTTCTTTGTAACCACCAAACCCGTTTTCAATGATTTCCATTAGGGTGACGCGAGTCTCTTCGACTTTGGTGATTTTGCCGTAATTTTTACCTAGGTAGTTTCCGGCTTTAACGCGGTGTACTGCGCCATCAGGAGCGCGTAATAGTGCCCATAACTCTTTGTTTTGGTTTAATGTTCCAACCATGCGCAAGCTATCCAACGGGAAGCTCTCTAAAAACTCTGGGGCGCGGTTTGGGTCTGGGGTAATGGTTGTTCCCACTTCTGCATTGACATCGGGGGCGAGGATTTTGGAATCGAAAGGGTCAACCTCATGCCCAGGATAAACAAAGCGCACATAGGGTTTTATGTCTGGAATTGGCTCAATCGGTACGGATGGTCGTCCTTTAACCGTGTTGATATAGCTTTCCAAATCCGATAAGTCTTGATTACACGCGCTCAATAACAAGGGGAATGTCACGCCCAATACGAGATAGCGAGCGGATACAACGGTTTTCATCCTTTGTGACCTCCCTTAGTGTCCGCGCTGGCCGCTGGTGTGGCAGCTTTGGGTTTGTTATTGGGGGCTGTGTTTGTCACTTTGTTGTTAGCAGGGGAAGTTGGGGTATCGCCGCCACTATTTTCGTCCAGATAACGATACGTTTTAATGGCAGCTTCCATCCGCAACCGCGCTGTTTTTTCTTCAGGTTTGAGTTCGATTTCGCCAATGGTGACTATGCGTGATAAACCTGCAATATCACTGATAAAGGTGGCTAGTTCACGATAACTACCTTTGGCAATGATTTTAATGGGTTTTTCTGCGTAAAACTCTTGATTGGTTTCATCGCGTGGTTCAAATAATTCCAGTTCCAAACCATTGGATAAGCCTTTTTCAGAAATATCCAAAATCAAGCCTGGGATTTCCGTGTCGCTAGGTAGTTGCCGTAGCAACACACCAAATGAACGCTGCATTTCTTCCAATTGAGTTTTGTATTGTGGCAATTGGCTGGCACGTTTTTGCTTGGTTTCAAAGGTGTTGCGTAATTCATTTTCTTTGAGTTCCACGCCTTCAAGACTGGCGATTTCGTCAGTGACCACCATCTTGTAGCCAATAAACAAAATAAACCCCATGACGCACGCAATAGCGATGCTTTTAACCGACCACGGTACACTGCCAGGATCGTCGGCTAGGTTATTGAGATCATTGATGTTCATGACTTACCCCCTTGTGGTTTATTGCCTAACGGTGTGGATTTTGCAGGGGGAGTATCGGTGGTTGGTTCGTTATCACCGCCTTCTTTTAGCAGTTGTGTTACATCTAGTTTAAAGTCACGCAGTAACAAATCTTTGTCTTGTTCTTTGGCTTTCGCGTCGGTGGTGATGATATTGAGGTTGGAGGAATTAAGCCAAGGGGAGGCATCCAAACGATTCATAAAGCTGGAAACTCGTGCATAGGATTCGGCCTTGCCTTCTAAACGCACGGTCGTACTTTCTTGTTTGAAATGCGTCAAATACATGCCTTTGGGCATTGCTGTGACTAATTCATCAAACAGGTGAACGATAGCAGGGCGCGTACCTTGCAGATTTTCGATGATTTGCATCCGATCCAATAAGGCTTGGCGAGTACTATCAAGCTGTTTAATTTCCTCGATTTGCTTGTCGAGTTGGGCAATTTCCTTATTTAATAAAGCATTGCGTTCCTCTTGGTAGGTGATGGCAGACTGCATGTACAAATGGGCAAGGAACACCATCAGCACGGCAAGACCCGCACACGCACCAATCAAGGTGAAGAACTGTTTCTTTTTCTGTTCGCGTTCTTTCTCCCGCCACGGCAGAAGGTTTAAACCAGCCATTACTCCAACCCCCGCAGCGATAAGCCTGCTGAAATTAACAGAGCTTGCATATCATTGGTAAAACGCACGGGGCTGACTCTAGGACCAAGGGCGACGCGGGTAAACGGATTAATCACGCGCACGGGAATGCCGATAACCGCTTGGATTTGCTCATCAACGCCTGGAATCCGTGCGCACCCGCCACAAATCAGAATTTGTGCCACGCTGTCACGTTGGCTAGAAGCGTAATAAAATTGCAAAAACCGATGTAATTGGCGCACCATGCTGTCTTTAAAAGGCTCTAATACTTCCGAAACGTAGTTTTCAGGTAGATTGCCTTCTTTCTTAGCCAGCCCAGCTTCTTGCCACGATAAACCGTAGCGGTGCATGATTTCTTCGGTTAATTGTCTACCGCCAAATACCTGTTCCCGCGAAAAGGTTAAACGGCCTTGTTCAAATACACTGATGCCTGTCATGGTTGCGCCAAAATCAACAATCGCTAACGAATCATGTTGTTCGAGTTCATTCGTTAGGTGGCGTAAAACCTTTTCCAAGGCATGAGTTTCTGTATCAACAATGTCGACGGTTAGCCCTGCCATTTCAGCAGCAGCAACGCGCACTTCCACATTTTCGGAGCGGGTTGCCGCTAATAACACATCCACCGCTTCGGGTGCATTTGCCGACGGACCTAATACTTCAAAGTCATAATTGACTTCATTCATGGGATAAGGGATGTGCTGTTCGGCTTCCATCGCCATTTGCGCTTCCATTTCGGCGGGGGGAATAGAAGCAGGCATGGTAATAATTTTACTAATAGCCATTGAGGTAGGAATCGCTACCGCGCAATTTTTTAAGCGGGTGCGACTGTCTTTTAAAGCACGTCGGATAGCCTCACCGATGGGTTCTGGCTCAACAATGTCTTTTTCATTGGAAACACCTTCTGGTAGAGGAGCAACCGCATAGCTTTCAATCCGGTAATCGCGACCTTTACGGGTCATTTCCACCAGTTTGACAGCGGAAGAGCTAATGTCTAAGCCTAACAGGCTTTCTTTTCGGGGATAAAATGAAAACACAGGCAATTCCGAGGTTATTGTTATTATTTAAAGTACGGTAAGTAATGTTTTTTTAACCTATTCTTTCTTCAATGGTAGCGTTGAACTACAAAATAGTCTACTCTGCCCATCTCAGCGAACACGTTTTCAGATAAACGGGAATAACGTCGAAACGAACAAAATGCGATCATTACACGACATAATCGGCGTTGTTCGTGCGTATCCTGTACTATCCTAGGGGCGGCAACAGCGACCTGTTGCAACGGGAATATTACCATACTTACTTGGTTTGGCTTAAATTATAGTCATGCGTTTAATTATTAAACTAATTCAGATTCTGTTAGGAGCGTTTTTCGCGCTTTTAACGTTGGGTGCATTGGGGCTATTTGGTGTGTATTCACACTTTTCTAGCCAGTTGCCAAACGATGAAGACCTACGCAAGATTGAGATTCAAGTGCCATTGCGTATCTACACGCGGGACAATGAGCTAGTCGCGGAATACGGTGAAAAACGTAGTCGTCCTGTCAAATTGGATCAAGTTCCTCCTATCCTAAAACAAGCGTTTATTGATATTGAAGATGCGCGTTTCTACGAGCACCAAGGTGTTGATTTTAAAGGTATTGCGCGGGCTGTCTATAATGTCGCTTCAACCGGATCAGCCAGCCAAGGGGCGAGTACCATCACCATGCAGTTGGCTCGGAATGCCTTTTTGGATTCCGAAAAGACCGTTAGTCGCAAAATCAAAGAAAGCTTACTCGCGATTAAGCTAGAGCAGAAACTCAGTAAAGAAGAAATTCTCGAAATTTATCTTAATAAAATTTACTTGGGGAATCGCGCGTATGGTATTGCCGCAGCGGCAGAAACCTATTATGGCAAATCGTTGGAGCAATTAACCTTGGCGCAGTCCGCGATGATTGCAGGTTTACCTAAAGCCCCATCGCGTTATAACCCCATTGCCAATCCTCAAAGAGCGATGATTCGCCGTGATTATATTCTCAAACGCATGTTCGAGTTTGGGCACATTTCCCCCGACCAATATAAAACCGCGTTAGCTGAACCCAATACGGCACAAGTACACAAAACCGAAATTGAAACCAGTGCACCTTACTTAGCGGAAATGGTACGGGCAGACATCGTAAAGCGTTTTGGTGAAGTGAATGCCTACACACAAGGCTATCACGTTTACACGACCTTGGATTCTAAACAACAAGCCGAAGCAGAAAAGGCATTACGTTTGTCTTTACTGTCCTATGATCGTCGTCATGGCTATCGTGGTGCGGAAGATCATCTGGATTTGGGGGATTTTAAAAACGAAGAAGAACAGCGCGATAAGTTGTACAGCTACCCCACGTTTGGCGATTTGCAACCTGCTTTGGTACTGAGTGCGGGTGCTGATTCTGCTGAATTATTAGTAGGTGAAACACGCATTACCTTGAACCTAGAAGCGGTGCGTTGGGCGCGTCCATTCAAGTCCGAAGACCGTCGCGGTGGTGCGCCAGGCCGTGTGAAAGACGTGTTGAAACGTGGCGATGTGGTGCGAGTACGTCAAACCGATGCAGAAAAAAACACATGGGTTTTATCGCAAGTTCCAGCGGTTGGTGGGGCATTGATTTCACTTGACCCAAAAGATGGTGCGGTGCGTGCGGTTATGGGTGGCTTTGATTTCTACCATTCCAAATTCAACCGCGCAACACAAGCAGTGCGTCAGCCTGGGTCAAGTTTCAAACCAATTGTGTACGCAGCGGCATTGGCAAAGGGTTTTACACCAGCCAGTATTGTCAATGATGCACCGATTACGATTCCCGGCAGTAACTGGAAGCCGGAAAATTTCGGTGGGAGCTATATTGGACCTACCACATTACGCGAAGCTTTGGCTAAGTCGCGTAACCTCGTGTCGATCCGCTTATTGCGCAGTATTGGCATTAACTACACCATTGATTTTGCCACTCAATTTGGTTTCAATCGGGAAAACTTACCTCCGAACCTCACCCTCGCGCTCGGAACAGCGATGACTACGCCCATGCAGATGGCAGGGGCCTATGCCACGTTTGCTAACGGTGGTTTTCGGGTTGACCCGTATTTTGTAACGCGCATTGAGGACAGTACGGGTAAATTATTGTTTGAAGCAAAACCTGCCCATGTTTGTGGGGATGATGTTGCGGTCTGTGCAGTGAGCGAGGCCAAAAGCAAAGGCGAGAAAGATAAGGAAACAGCCGAAAAAGACGCTAAAGATAAGACAAAATCCGCAGAAACGAAAAAAGATGCTGATAATGCCTCTCCTATTTGGGAAACCTTGAATCATGTGCCTAAACCCGAAGACATGAAAGTGGGTGAATATCCAGCAGCCAAGCGCATTTTGGATAGTCGTACCCATTATCAGATTGTGAGCATGTTGCAGGGTGTGACGCAATTCGGGACAGCCGCTCGTGCCAGTCGTGCATTAAGCCGTAAAGACATTGCGGGGAAAACGGGCACAACGAATGATCAGAAAGATGCATGGTTCTGTGGTTTTACGCCAACGACAGTGGCGGTCAGTTGGGTGGGGTTTGACGATATGTCGGAATTAGGTGAGGGTGAAACGGCTACGAATGTGGCATTGCCCATGTGGATTGATTTCATGCATCGTGTGTTGGAAGGAACACCATCAAAAGAATGGGATAAACCAGCCAATGTGAAAGAAGCGGATTTAGCTTTACCAGGTAAGTCCGAAGGAGCAAACCCTGAAGATGCAGGAGTGCGTCGTCAAAATGGTGCGCAAGGTGGTTTCCAATATCAACGTGAACAGGATTTAGCCCCACGCCGTCCGCCTAGTCACACAGGTGGGCAGCAGCAACCAGCAGCCCCCGCGCCGCGTAAACCTGAGCGAGTGGAGATTCCTGAACAAATCTTCTAAACCCATGCAAAGACGAATGATTTATGCGTAATACTCCAGATGAACTCCGTGCCTTGGTCGCGGAGGAAGCGGCTCGCTTGATTTATGAAGAAGGTTATCGTGATTACCGCATTGCGAAATTACGCGCCGCCGAACAGTTTGGAATGGGGGCGCAAAGTGTTGCGCAACCGACGAATGAGGAAATCGAAGGCGCGATTCACCAGCGTATCCGCTTATTCGATGCTGAAACTCAGCCCATTTTGTTGCGCCAACATCGTGAAGTCGCACTGGAGGCAATGGACTTTTTACAAGCATACAACCCGTACCTTACCGGAGCAGCTTTGGATGGAACGAGTAGTGTGCATTCAGCGGTAACGCTGCACTTGGCTGCGGATAGTGCAGAAGAGGTGATGTTTTTCCTCGAAGATGAGCGCATTCCATTTCAAACCGCAGATCGTAAGGTGCGATTCGGCAGTAAAAAGCCAGAATACTTTCCATTGCTGCGTTTTTATGTGGATGACGTGGAGGTGGAATTGATGATCTTTCCGTATGATGATCGGTTTGCGGGTGCGCCGATTAGCCCGATCACAGGAAAAGCGGTCAAACGCGCTGACCGCAAGAAAGTCACGGCATTATTGGCGCAGAACTAACGCCAATAGTGTGATTATTGGTGGTATTGGCGACCGAGTTCGTGTACTGCGTCAACCAACACTGATACGTTTTCAGGGTTGACGTATTGGTGAATGCCATGCCCTAAGTTGAAGACATGCCCAGAACCTTGCCCGTAACTGGCGAGGATATTCGCCACGTTCTCGCGAATGACTTCAGGTGTTGCATACAAGACGCAAGGATCCATATTCCCTTGCAGCGCGACTTTATCGCCCACGCGCCGACGGGCTTCCGCAATGTTAATTGTCCAATCCAAACCCAAACCGTCACAGCCAGTTTCTGCCATTGGCTCAAGCCATTGTGCGCCGCCTTTGGTGAATAAAATTACAGGTACACGCCGTCCGTCATTTTCACGGGTCACGCCATTGACGATTTTTTGCATGTAACGCAGGGAAAATTCGCGGTAAGTGGCTGGAGTCAGTGTGCCGCCCCAAGTATCAAAAATCATTGCCGCTTGTGCGCCTGCTGCGATTTGCGCATTCAGGTACAGAATGATGCTGTCTGCGAGTTTATCTAGCAGTAAGTGCATCGAAGCTGGGTCGCTGTACAGCATACCTTTGACTTTGGCAAATTCTTTGCTCGAACCGCCTTCTACCATGTAAGTGGCTAATGTCCAAGGGCTGCCTGTGAAACCAATCAATGGCACGCGGCCTTGTAAATCACGGCGGATGGTGCGTACAGCGTCCATCACATAGCGTAATTCACCTTCGGGGTCAGGAATGCCGATCTTTTCAATATCAGCACGAGTGCGTACAGGGTTGGTAAAGCGCGGGCCTTCGCCTTCAGCAAAGTACAGGCCTAACCCCATCGCATCGGGAACGGTGAGAATATCAGAAAACAGAATCGCCGCATCCAGCGCGTAACGCTCTAATGGTTGCAGGGTGACTTCACAAGCTAATTCTGGATTCTTACATAAATCCATGAAGCTACCCGCACGAGCGCGGGTGGCACGGTATTCAGGCAGATAACGCCCCGCCTGACGCATAATCCAAATCGGTGTGGTATCAACAGGTTGCTTTAAGAGTGCACGAAGAAAGCGATCATTTTTGAGTTCAGTCATAGCAGCACTCCGGTTCAGCAAGCTTGGTAATGTCGACCACAAAAGCGAAGCGAGTGTTATCGCATCGATGCTACTCGCTTGATTATCCTAATCTGGGTTCTTGTACGGAATTAGTACAGACGAACGCGACGGTTCAGATCACGAGAAATGCGTTTCAGGTTGCGTTTGACCGCAGCAGCACGCATACGTTTGCGCACGGAGGTTGGTTTTTCGTAGAACTCACGGCTGCGAACTTCAGCAACAACGCCCGCTTTCTCGCAAGTGCGCTTAAAACGACGCAGGGCAACTTCAAAAGGTTCAGTATCGCGTACTTTTACACTTGGCATAAATCTCTATCTCAAATCCACGGTTGAGTAAAACGCGCGATTATACCGTTCTGCTTGATAAATGCAAAAGTCATTCATGCTTTTTCGGCGTTTTCGTCAAGAAATTCACCGTACAAGATTAAGGAATGTCCGGTAATGCGGAAGTTGTGGCTGCTGGCGATTGCTTGTTGGCGTTGTTCGATGACATCATCATAAAACTCAAGCACTTTACCGCTTCTCATGCAGACCATGTGGTCGTGGTGCTCGTCACGAGCCAGCTCAAACACGGCTTGCCCGCCTTCAAAGTGATGGCGATTTACTAATCCAGCGGCTTCAAATTGTGTCAATACGCGGTAGACCGTGGCTAAACCGATTTCCTCACCGTTGTTGAGCAGGGTTTTATAAATATCTTCCGCACTGAGGTGGTGTTGTTTAGCATTCGCTAATAAATCAAGGATTTTTAAACGCGGCTGCGTGACCTTTAATCCGACACGTTTGATATCCTGCTCTTCCACTGCTGCATTCTCCGTTATGAATGGTCTATCATGATGCGCGTTGTTTACTTTGAATGGCTTAGATTAACATGATAAAGCATCTCGTTTCATTTTCCTTTGCAGTTAGCGTATTGTTGTCAGGCGGGTGTAGCATGTATCGGATGGAAGTCCAACAAGGCAATTACATCACAGATCAAGAGCTTGCGCTGATCAAGCCGGGAATGAATGCCGCGCAAGTGCAGTCGGTATTGGGTACACCGCTATTGGTGGACGATTTCCACAAAGATCGTTGGGATTATGTGTTCTTGCGCCGCTTGCCATCTGGCAAAACTGAACACAACGGTGTTACGGTCTTTTTCCAAAATGGCATCGTGCGTGATGTGCGCCGTGACGCAGTTCCTAATCCAGCATAATAACAATTATCGTGGGTGAGTGCTTATTCGCCCTCAGCGTCTCCGCCACCTTTTTTCATGCGTTTGCCTTCGGCAGCTCGTTGTTTACGCACGGCTTTGGGGTCAGCGATGAGCGGACGGTAAATTTCAATCCGATCACGTTCGCGCAATGGTTCGGTGAGTTTAGTGACTTTGCCGAAGATACCCGCAGTTACGGTATCAATGTTTAGTTCAGGGTAACGGGCTAATACCCCAGATGCAAGGATGCCATCGCGCACGGATGCGCCAGCGGGTACTTGTGTATTCAGCAGGATTTGCTCATGAGGTAACGGGTAAATTACTTCAATGTGCAATGTGTCGTTCGCGTTTGTTTGATTACTTGCCATAAACGTGTTTCGCTCTTTCGACAAAAGAATCCACCAATGTATTGGCGACTTGGTTGAATATTGGGCCAATCGCAAGGCTCAGCAGTTTGTTGGAAAATTCAAAATCCAAATCCAAAGAAACCTTGCAAGCACCCGGTTTGAGTTCATCAAATCGCCAAAATCCGTGTAAATGTTTGAATGGCCCATCAATCAGGCGCATTTCGATGGTTTTGTTTTTTTGTAGGCGATTCAATGTCGTAAAGCTTTTGTTCATTGCACCTTTGGCAATTTCGATGCTGGCTTTGACTTGATCAAGGTCGCGGGCGTGTTCTACAGCACTTTTGCACCACGGTAAAAATTGTGGATACAAGGCAATGCCATCCACGAGTTGATACATCTGTTCTGGGCTGTAGGGGACAAAAGCGTTACGACTAATATGTGCCATTGTGAGCTTACTTACGCGCGTTCGGGTTAATGATTATGGGTTGTTTGGGAGGCGCATCTTTGATGCTGGGTTCAAAGTTACGGAAATCCGCAGGGAGTGTAAACTGTTCTGCGTCTAATTGTGTTGTTGTGTCCCATTCGGTGAGTTCGCTGTGATAGCCGTCTGCACTAGTGGCTTTGATGCGAAGTGCCAACCCAGCTTTATGCAACATTGCTGTGCCTTCAGCGGGTGGTTGTTTGCCTTGGGCAGTGGCGGATAAAGCCGCAATTTTATCCAAGAAGCTGAACATCGCTACCAATGTTTGTAAGTCATCTTGGGGAATGGCATCGGCTTTGGCTTGGCAGATGTCACGCTGCACTTGGGTGTCGACCTTTAACTGCACAATGGTGCAGGGCAATTTGGCAACGGTATCTTGCTGATCGGTGGGAACAAGCGTAATGCTGGTTGTTGTGCTTGCCGCTGTCTTACTTTGCGCTTCGACGGCTTCCCGTTGTGCATCTGGCATCATTTGACGCTGTTGCGCGAGGGCGGCTTGGGTTTCACGTTGCAGGGTACTGGTTTGTTGTACGCGCTCGTGCAGGGTTTGCGGTGTGGTGGTAATATATTGTTTTGATTTGAGATTTACATTGTACAATGCGGATTTGCTGTGGTCATACAAGATGTAGGTATGACTGTCGGCTTCTTGCATTCGCACTTTGCCCTGGTGGATGTGGATTTGTGTTTGTCGTGGGGGCGTGTTGCTGGTTTCTGTGTAAATCAAGTGAGTATCGGCGTAACCACTGGTCGTACTGGCGAATAATATGCCGAAAAAAACTGCACGGCTCGTGTGCAGTCGGTTTAACATTACATGCATGGTTTGAATCCCTGTTTAGTACAAAATTAAAAAACTTATTTCTTATTCAGTGTCATTTGAATGGTTGTTATCGGTGGCAAGGTATAGCACGGAACGGTGATACACGGTTCGTCCACCTGTAACGGTCGGTAATGCTGTAATTGCTGGTGGAGGATTTTAACATCTGCGTCAGAAACATCATTATTTGCTATCAAGCGGCGTTGAATATTTTCCACCAATTGGTCGGTTGTACCAATGAATGACAAAATCAAAAACGGTAGTTGCAGGTTGGTTGCAAGCTGTTGAAAGGTATCGCGTTGTGTTCGATCCAAAAAAGTCGCATCAACCACCACGGTATACCCATTACGCATGATGCCTTGAGCCAATGTGGCAAGGTGTGTGTAGGTTTGCAGGGTTAAGGTTTGTGTGTAGAGTTGGGTGGTGTTGGTTTGTTGTTGATGCGCAAGCCGTTTGCGTTCGACATCCGAGCGAATTTGAACCCACCCTAATTGTTCCACCAATTGGCGACAGCCGAACGATTTTCCCGAACCGCTCAAACCGTGTGTAATGACCAGTGCGGGCGTGGTTGGTTGAGTGTAATGCTGTGCCAATTGCAAGTAATTATCACAGGCTTGTAACGTTGCAAATTGTTCGGGCGATTGTGCGGGGAGCTGTGCCAGCCGTAGGGCATTAACTTTGGCACGGACTAACGCACGATAAACTTTATAAAAGTTTAAAACGGTTAGGCAGTCATAA
>CAZEQX010000022.1:0-8906 GCA_964514635.1 uncultured Thiothrix sp. | reverse complement strand
TAAACTAAGATACTGATTCAAAACCCGATGTGCATAAGCATTCGCATGGCGGTCTTCCAAATCCATGACCAAAAAGGCGATTTCGCTGGCGGTGTCAATCCAACGCAATGCGTCGTTGAACTCAATACCGTCAAAAATCGTGATTTCCTTGTCCAGCAAAGCTATATTTCCTACATGCATATCGCCATGACAAGCACGAATGTAACCACCCTGTTTGCGGGCCTGCAACGTAGAATACAAACGGGTGTATTCCTGTTGTGTCCAATTTTCCAGTAAACTCAAACGTTCCAAACGTTGTGTGCTGGACAATGGCAGCGGTAACGCTTGGAAACAGGTGCGTAAGTGCACGAAGTTGTGCTGCATGGGTTGCACGACGGTTGCGGGTAAACCCCACACGTCGTCATCTTGAGCAGCGGCAATATGGCGATGAAAGTCAGCGATTTTGGCGGCAAGCTCGTCCATGATCTCAATCGGCAACTGTTGTCGTGCTAAGAGGTAATCGAGCTGTTGGTTTGGGTCGAATTGTTGCATTTTGACAGCATATTCCACGATCGTTTCATCCATTTGTGGGTGATAATTCGCGTGGGTGGCGACGTGGTAATGACCATTATTGTGGTACACAATCGGAACAACGGCTAAGTAAAGCTGTGGAGCAAGGCGGCGATTCAGACGCAATTCCTCTTCACAGAAATGTTTCCGATCAGCAAGATGTGTAAAATCCAAAAAGCCAAAATTGACGGGCTTTTTTATCTTGTAAGCGAACTCGTCGGTCAGGAAAATGGTCGATATGTGCGTGTGTATAGCACGAATATTGTGCGTAGGATGCGGGTAGCAAGCACCATCATGTAAAGCTGCCAGCAGAGTGTCAGGGGTGTGCAAGGGCATACCGTTTCTCTTTTTTAATAACCCAAAACGTAAGCATAGCAGGAAACTATCTTGAGTCAGGAATCAAGTCAGACCACAAGTCAAGCCTCACTGTGGCAGCGTTTTGTCAAAGGACTGGGTTTTATGTTTGCATTATTTGGTCGGGTATTCCGCATCCTGTTACTAGTGGTGCTGGTGTTGGGTCTATTGGTAGGCATTGTGTACGCCATGAAGCTCGACGAACAGGTGCGCGAACAGTTTGAAGGGCGGCGTTGGGAATTGCCCGCTCGCGTTTTTGCGCGACCACTGGACATGTACGAAGGTCAGCAATTGTATGCGGATCACTTGGAAGAAGAATTAAAATTACTCAGCTACCGTAAAGTCGATAAACCTTTGGAAACAGGACAATATTACCGCAAAGGTAGCGAGTTTATGATCAATACACGCGGCTTCCAATTCGCTGAAGACCAAGAGCCAGCGCGTAGTATCAAAGTTGCGGCAGTGGACGGGCGTATTACTTCCCTGAAATACACCGACGGTAAACAACCGTTGGAGTTGATGCGTCTTGAACCCGTCCTGATCGGTAATTTCTACCCGCGTCACCATGAAGACCGCGTACTAGTGCGCCAAGCGGATGTTGCTCCCGAATTGATCAAAGGCTTGATTGCTGTTGAAGATAAAAAGTTCTACGAGCACCAAGGCGTAAACCCAATGGCGATTGCACGCGCAATGGTGGCGAATGTCAAAGCAGGGCAAACCGTGCAAGGTGGGAGCACTTTAACTCAGCAGTTGGTGAAAAATTTCTACCTAACCAATGAGCGTAGTTGGCATCGTAAACTCAAAGAAGCGACGATGGCGTTCCTGCTGGAGATGCATTACAGCAAGCAAGAAATTCTTGAAGCTTACTTGAATGAAATCCACTTAGGGCAAGATGGGGATCGCGCTATTCATGGTTTTGGTTTAGCAGCACAGTTCTATTTCAATCGTCCGGTTCGGGAACTCAAAGCGGATCAAATCGCGTTATTGATCGGGCTGGCAAAAGGTGCAGGTTATTATGACCCGCGCTTGCATCCTGACCGTGCGTTGGAACGGCGTAATCTGGTTTTGCAGGTCATGTTTAAAGAAGGTGTGATTACCCAACAAACCTATGATGACGCTTTGCAACGTCCGTTGGGGGTAAGCGAGAAAAAACCATCTGGTGCGACACCTTTCCCAGCGTATTTGGATTTGGTGCGCCAACAGCTTCAGCGGGATTACAAAGAAGAGGATTTGCGCAGCCAAGGCTTGTTGATCTTTACGGCGATGGATCCGATTGTGCAATTAACGGCTGAGGCCATTTTGCAAAAACGGGTTAGCCAACTAGAACGCGCTCACCGCATTCCGCGCGGTAAATTAAACAGCGCGATGATCATTAGTACGGTGCAAGGTGGGGAAGTTCAGGCATTAGTGGGCAGTCGTGATGTGCGCTATGCAGGTTATAACCGCGCCTTGATTGCACAACGACAAATCGGTTCATTGGTCAAGCCTGCGATTTACTTGGCGGCTTTGGAAAAAGGCAAGTACACCTTGGGCACACGCATCAGCGATGGGCCTGTCACCGTGAAGCTGGGGAGTCGTAAATATTGGCAGCCAGGGAACTATGATCAACGCAACATGGGCTATGTTACGGTTTTGAAAGCCTTGACGTATTCGCGTAACACGCCAGCAGTACGCATCGGGATCGACGTAGGGGTTGAAAAGGTTGTGAAAACCCTGCATGACTTGGGTGTGAGTGTCAAAATCCCCGAATACCCTTCGATTTTGCTGGGTGCAATTGAAATGGCACCGATTGACGTACAGCAAATGTACCAAACGCTGGCCGCAGGTGGTTCGTATTCGCCTTTAAAAGCGATTCGTAGCGTGATGAACTTGCAAGGTAAAGTGCTGACCCGTTACCCCTTGACAGTACAACAAGTGGCCAGTCCAGAAGCCGCCGATTTATTGGATTATGCGTTGCATCGTGTTACGGTTGATGGTACAGCCAAAGAGTTATCATCGAATTTGCCTGAGTGGAAAAAAGTGGCGGGCAAAACGGGTACAACCAACGATAAAAAAGATAGTTGGTTTGCAGGTTTCTCAGGGCAGCACGTTGCGACAGTATGGGTCGGGCGAGATGACAACAAACCTATCCACATGACGGGGGGGGAAGGTGCGTTGAAAGTCTGGTCGGATTTATTCCGTGTTTTACCAACAAAAGCACTGCAAGTCGAAAATTCCTCACGGTTGGTCTGGGTTGATGTCGACCCATCAACGGGGTTGCGCTTTAATCCAGCCTGTGGCAAGTCGGTGCGTATGCCATTTATGCGTGGTACACAACCGCAAAAAACCAGTTACTGTGCACCAGCAGAGCCTGTCATGCCTGAAGGTACAACTCCTGGCGCACCGACAGCAACACCAGGGACTAGTGCTCCAAAACCTGTCACACCGACCCCAACTCCAAAACCTGCGCAGCCTTCGCCATCTTCGTGGATTGATGATTTGGTGCGCTAAATGTGGGGAGTGGGATTATTTATGTTCAGTGAGGCCAATGAATGAAAGCAATTGTGCATCGCACTGTTGCTGGCAGTAGCTTGCTGGTTAGCATGTTACTGTCTGCCTGTGCGCCAAATCCGACGGTATTGCAAGATCGTGTTTATGATCGTTACCCACAGCAACCACCTGTCGTTACACCACCTGCAAGACCAGTGCCTGAACCGCCCGTGGCACGAACCTTACCCTTACCAAAGGAAACTGCTCCCAAGGTCGAACAACGTCCGGTTGCGAATCCGCCCAAAACTGGCACTAGCAGTACCAGCGTGGTGGACGTGACTAAACCCAATTCGCGCCCGTCGTGGGAAACACCGTCAACACCTGCTTGGGAAGGTTATCAGTCGGGTAGTGGTAAAACCTCATCGACAACACCTTCGGGCAGTGGTGCGACAACGACTTCACCCAGCACAACGAAGGCGTACCCTTCTTCGCCTGCGGTACAAGCTTTGTCAAAGCAGGCGGATAGCCAAATGGCAGGTGGTAGTTTGGATGCTGCTGCTTCAACCTTAGAACGTGCTTTACGCATTGAGTCGGACAATCCCGATTTGTGGCAAAAACTCAGTAAAGTCAATGCGATGCAGGGACATACTGAGCAAGCAGCGAGTATGGCAAGCAAAGCGCAAGCGTATCGGGAGTTATTGCATTAATACCTCACCAGAGTTCGTGGAACAAGTGCGGGAATGCCTCGGTGAAGCAGGGGCATTCGCCAAACTCATTCAAGGGTTTCAAACCCGACCGCAGCAGCAGGCAATGGTGCAAGCGGTCGCGGCGGCAATGCAAACCCAAACCACAGCGGTGATTGAAGCGGGTACGGGCGTGGGCAAAACGTTTGCCTATCTCGTGCCTGCCTTACTTAGCCAAGAGCGGGTAATTGTCTCGACAGGTAGTAAAACCCTGCAAGATCAGCTTTTCCACAAAGATTTACCCTTGGTGCGCAAGGCTCTGCAAAGTGGTGCGAAAACCGCTTTGCTCAAAGGACGTGCCAATTATTTGTGCATTCATCGGCTGCAAACCACGGTAGCTGAAGGACGTTTACCCGATAAGAAAAGCGTGACGTGGTTAAAACGTATTCGTGATTGGGCGGAATTAACCCGTCACGGTGACATTGCCGAATTGTCCGCTGTGCCACACGATGCTGATATTTGGGAACGTGTTACCTCCACCATCGACAATTGTTTGGGGGCGGAATGCGAGCATTACCAAGACTGTTTTGTGGTGAAAGCCCGCCGTAATGCGCAAGAAGCCGATGTCGTGGTGGTGAATCACCACTTATTTTTTGCTGATTTGTCGCTCAAGGAAGAAGGTTTCGGCGAATTATTGCCACACGCGGATGTGGTGATTTTGGACGAAGCACACCAATTACCTGAAATTGCTTCGGGCTTTTTCAGCGACACTTTCAGCAGTCGTCAGTTATTGGACTGGAAACGTGATACTTTTGCCGAAACCTTGGCGATTGCGGACATGCCGCAGTTACGCAATGCCTTGGATACCTTGGAAAAAGCCGTGCTGGATTTGCGTCTGGCAATGGATACGCCTGGGCAACGTGCGCCGTGGTCACGAATCAGTCAGCAACCTGCAATTGTCGAACACCTGACGCAGTTGCAAACGGTTATGGATGATTTACTGGTTATCATGGCGAAAGTCGCAGAACGCAGTAATGGTTTGCAAGTGTGCTTTGAACGTTTGCAAGAACAACGCGCCCGCTTACAACGCCTGCAAGAACCGCCCGCTGACACGGTGCAATGGTTTGAAACATTTACACGGGCGTTCACGATTACCACCACACCGCTGGATGTGGCGACCCCGTTTAAACGTTGTTTGGACAGTTTAACGTGCAGTTGGGTGATGACTTCCGCAACCTTGGCAGTGGAACAATCTTTTGAGCATTTCACGCAGCGCATGGGGTTGGCGGATGTGCAAGCGTTACAGCTCGATAGTCCGTTTGATTACTGGCATAACGCTTTGCTGTATTTGCCCGCGAAATTGCCCGAACCGCAACAGCACGATTTTGTGGCAGCACTGGTGGAAGCGGCATTACCTGTGATTCAGGCGGCGGGTGGGCGTACCTTCATGCTGTTTACCAGCTACCGTGCTTTGAATGAAGCGGCGGAATTACTCAAAGATCAAATCGATTTTCCGTTGCTGATTCAAGGTGAGTCGCCGCAACGTGACATGATTGATAAATTCCGTAAGCTGGGTAATGCGGTATTATTAGGCACGGCAAGCTTTTGGGAAGGCGTGGATGTGCGTGGCGAAGCGTTAAGCTGTGTGATTATTGACAAGTTACCGTTTGCCGCGCCCAATGATCCGGTCATGGAAGCGCGTTTAGAAGCCATTCGTCAACGTGGTGGGAATCCGTTTGCGGAATACCAAATCCCGCAAGCCGTCATTACGCTCAAACAGGGCGTGGGGCGTTTGATCCGTGACCAAAACGATAAGGGGGTGCTGATGATTTGCGACACACGTTTGCGCACCCGCAGTTACGGTAAAACCTTTCTCGATAGCCTGCCGCGTATGCCACGCACACAAAAACTGGATATTGTGGAACGTTTTTTCGCGGGCACTTTACACAACAAAACTCAAGCAATTCATGAAACTACTGGCTCTTGATACTTCGACAGAAGCGTGTTCGGCGGCCGTTTATGCTGATGGCGTGACGTTTAGCGCGTTTGAATTAACCCCGCGTGCGCATACGCAATTGATTTTACCAATGGTTGAGCAGGTGTTGCAGCAGGCTCACTTCCGTTTGCAAGACATGGATGCCGTTGTGGTAGGGCGTGGGCCTGGTGCGTTTACGGGGATTCGTATTGGCATGGGGGTGGCACAGGGTTTGGCAATGGCAGCGGATAAACCCGTGATTGCGATTTCCACCTTGGCTGCCTTAGCGCAACAAGCGTATCAGCAATTCGGGGCAACGCAGGTGTTAGCAGCATTGGATGCTCGCATGAACGAAGTGTATTGGGGGCAATACGCGCTGCATGATGGTTTAATGCAGTTGCAAGGTGAAGAGCACGTTTGTATGCCACAGGTAGCACCCATGCCGCTGAGTGATGATTGGTTCGCCATCGGCCACGGTTGGTCGGCGTATAGCAGCGCATTGCAGGCGCGTTTTGCGGGGAAAATCACGCAAACCGTTGTGGAAATATTGCCCGCTGCGGAGTTTATGTTGCCATTAGCTATTGCCGCGTGGCAGGCAGGGCAAGCGACTGCGCCGGAATTGGCGCAGCCTGTGTATTTGCGTAATAAGATTGCCCTAACCACGCAAGAACGCATGGCAGGCAAAGCGGCTTAGCGGTTGGCAGAAAGGCTGTCGACCCACCATTTGGTAGCACCCGCAACGCCGACGGGCATCGCAAAAAAGTTCAATACAGGCACAGCCGTCATTAAGGATAATAACCAGCCAAAGCCTAACGATTCGCTGCGGTGTTGTTTGAGTGTTGCGAGTTCGTCGTCAAAAAAGCGGTTGTGGTTGCCCATCGGGTAGTCGGCGTATTCAATCGCTAACATCCACGCGCCATACAGTGTCCACGCTAGTGGCGCAAGCAGGTTTACCACTGGAATAAATGTGAGTATCAGTAACAAAACTAACCATTTTGCCATGTACCACAATTTGCTCCATTCACTTTTGAACGTGCGCAGGATCAACGCCATAAAGTTGTCGCTTTGAAAGGCGGGAAGTGGCTGACCACGCAAATGTGCTTCTACCCGTTCCGCTAACAGGGCGTTGAATGGGGCGGCGATGATATTCGCCAACAGCGTGAAGGTATAGAACACGATGAAGAAAATCAGTACCGCAAAAATAGGCCATAATAACCATTCGAGCCATACCAAGCGTTCGGGGAGTAATTGCGCCATCCAGCTTTCTAGTTGCGTTTGTGCCAACCAGATTCCGCCTGAAAATAACACCACATTGATCAGCAGTGGGATTGCGACAAAGCCACGAATCCCTGACTGAAAAATTAGCCCAAATCCACTGAAGAGATAGCCAAATCCTTTGAATAAACCTGTCACCATGATAGTTGTTTCCGTTTTGTGCAATGCGGTTATACTCTAGCGTATTTATGGCATGGCTGTAAGTTAAGGAGTTTTCACATGACCAATAGCGTTATGCAGGCGATGACATTCCGTCATGCGTGCAAGAAATTCGACCCAACACGCCACGTTAGCGCGGTGGATTTCCAGCAAATTCTAGAGTTTGGGCGTTTGTCGCCGTCGTCCTTCGGCATGGAACATTGGCGTTTTATTGTGGTGCAAACCCCCGAATTGCGCGAAAAATTACGCGAAGTGTGTTGGGGGCAAGCGCAAATTACCGATAGTAGCCATGTGGTGGTGATTGTGGCGAAAACGGCAGCGGTTAAACCGTATACGGATTACGTTAAGCACATGTTTGATCGTCGTGGTTTACCGCAAGAAGCGCGTGATGCGTATTTGGATCGTTATGCGGCACACCAAGAACACGAAGTTGCGCCTTATATGAGCACTTTTGCGTGGGCTTCCAAACAATGCTACATCGCCTTGGCGAACATGATGACGGGAGCGGCGAGTTTGGGGGTGGATTCTTGCCCGATTGAAGGTTTTTCCAAAGCCGGATTGGAAACCCTATTAGGTTTGGATACCGCACAAGAAGAAGCGGTGGTCGTGGTGGCATTTGGCTACCGAGCGGGGGAACAAACCCCAGTTTTGCGTCAACCCTTGGCAGATTTGGTGGAATACCGTTGAAAAATTCAGTAGTTGCACGTTTTGCTAGGGTGGGGTTATCCAGCCTTGCGATAGCATTGTCCAGCCCTGTGGCGCACGCAGATGGTGGCTGGGTGGTAAAAAAAGAACAGGGTGGGATTCAAGTTTCTCAACAACAAACGGGGGCGGATAATGAAGTCACGCGCGGTCAGATGAAAATCGCCGCCACAGTGGAAGCGGTAGCGGCATTGTTGGATGACATCGAAGCGTGCCCACGTTGGGTACACAACTGTCTCGAAGCCAAACGCATTGAAACGCCGGATCAAGCGCACCGTTTGGATTATACGGTGATTAAAATGCCACTGTTATTGCAAGACCGCGATATGTATATCTGGTCGGAATCGCGTTACAACCCTACAACACAAACCCTCAGTGTGGCTTTAACGGGTAAGGATAATTACGACAAAGGGCAAAAAGGACGCACGCGCATGTTGGGCTTGAAAGGTTCTTGGGTTATTCAACAAGTAACCCCTAAACAAGCACAAGTCGATTATGAGATTTACGTTAATCCCCAAGTATCATTGGGGGATTCGGCAAATTCGCATTTGGTCGTTTCCGTCTTTGAAACCTTACGCAAAATGCGCGAGGTAGTGAAAAACGATAAATACCGCAATGCTACGTTTAGCGACGAATTTCTCAAAGCTGCCGCACCCTGAGTCGCTACTCTCACCGTGACGGTCAGTTTGTGCTGAAACCGTCCGGTGCTTCTGTGTTATACTCCCCGCTAACAAAATCGT
>CAZEQX010000021.1:7040-23364 GCA_964514635.1 uncultured Thiothrix sp. | reverse complement strand
AAGGTATCCAACGCCGCTTACAAAAATTGGCAGAAAATCCGACGAAAGATCGTGCTTTGCGCGTACAAGTGCAACCTTATTGGGAGCGTTGGAAAGGAACACAGCAAAGCACTGTAACAAGTCAGGGTGATGGGGAGAAGTTGCGCGAATACCGTTGGTTACTGGAAGAGTTTCGCATTTCGCTATTCGCGCAAGAATTAGGAACCGCTCGACCAGCATCAGCCAAGCGGTTAGAGGAATTATGGAACGGTCAGTAATACCACATCCATATTCGCTTTTAGATACGCGCAGATTTGGTTGCTACTAAGCCTGTTTGAGCACTGCGCGGGTAACGGCTCGGATAACCATAATATTTATTGGATACTTCTGGCGATTTCATTTTGGTCAAGACAGCACCAATGATTTTGCCATGCGCTTGTGATAAGCGATGGTAAGTATCCTTCAAATTGCGTTTGCGCGTTTCGCCAAATGCACAGACCAGCAATGTGTTACCAGCACGGTTAGAAACAATCAGCGCATCTGCCAAACCCATCACCGGAGGCGTATCAATGATAACATGGTCAAACATACCTTCGGCTTCACTGAGTAACTCCGCAAAACGATTGCTCGCCAATAACTCCGTTGGGTTCGGGATAGCTGAACCCGCTGTGATGGCATACAGGTTTTTCACCGGAGATTCTTGCACAACCTCGTTGAACTCTTTATTGCCTAACAAGTAATCACTCACTCCAACGGGGTTACGGATGCCCAGCTTGTTGTGTGATTCTGGGTGACGCATATCGCAGTCAATCAACAAAACCTTTTTCTCGGCATAAGCAAAAACGGTGGCTAAATTCACAGCCGCAGTGGTTTTACCTTCACCTGGTGCTGAACTGGTGACGCTTACCACTTGTGCCAAACCGTGCTGCACAGGCTGTTTCAGCATTACCAAATGTTCGCGAATGGAACGGAAAGCTTCCAACATAAAGCTAGAGCTACCTGACTGACGACCACGCAATGCCAGAACATTTTTGTTATTGCGTCCTGAAATATAAGGAACAACCCCCAACAGAGCGGTATTACCCAATGCGCGTTTCATGTCTTCGACACTACGAATACGGTCGTCCATCACATCAGCAAACACGGCTGTCAACAAGCCTAATAATAGACCCAACACAGCCCCCATTCCCAGATTCAGCGGTACATTAGGTGCGTAAGGTTTAGCTGGAACTTGTGCTTTATCCACTACCGCAACATTGCTTGCCCCACTATCTTCAGCCAGACGCACTTCATTCAGGCGTTCTAACAAACCTTCATAGTTGCGGCGATCTGCCTCCACCTTACGCTGCAAGGTGTTGTAATCAACGGATTTATCACGTTGACCCATCAGTAAGCTTTCTTGCTTTTTGACCTCTGACTTCAACTCTGATTCACGTTGTGCAGCAGCGTCAAATTCTGCTTTTAAACGCCCGCGTGTTGTGGTGTCGATACTGGATGATTCTTGTGCAATCTTATTTTGCAATTCACTGATACGTCCCTGCAATTGTTGCATTTCAGGGAAACCAGGTTTGAACAAGCTCGCTTTGTCACGGTATTCCGCTTCAACACGCGCTAACTCTTCTTTTAAACGTTGGACAGCAGGGTTCTCCAAAGTACGATCAGCACCCGCTACATTTTTAGAGCGGTTATACGCGGCTTCTGCTGCAATTCGTGCGTCTTTCGCCTGTGTTAATGCTTGATTCAATGAAGTCAGCACTTCTGCTGCTGCGGAACGATCACCTTCCACATTGATAATGCCTTGCGCTTTAGCGTATTGCACCAATTTAGCTTCGGAGGTCTCCAATTCCTTTTTTGCGTCTTCCAATTTCTTGGATAAAGTTTCTTTGGCATGAGCGACACGCTCATTACGCAAATCAAAGTTCATCTGCTTGTAATTATCTGCTAGTGTATTAACCACTTTTGCAGCCAATTCTGGGTCTTCATGATCAAAACTGATTTTGAAGATTTGGGAATCTTTTACTGCCGCAACGCTTAAATGACGTTGGAAGTTTTCTTCCACGCTGTTTTTGGTTGCAACGACTTCACCGCCTAATAATTTCTGCTTCCAGCCAGCAAACCATGTATTTACTTTGGAAGTTAGTGAATTATCTTTCTCGAATTGAGGAGCAATACCTAAAGTATCGATGGTGCTGCGTACCAACTTCTGGCTGCTTAATAATTCAGTTTGTGTAAAATAAAATTCACGTTCGCTTAACGGTGTACGATTAGCGACATTATCATCCTCTGCAAAATTTAAATTGCGCATATCCTCAGCCGTCACATGCAGGCTGGTTGTCGCACGATAAATATTGGGTGCAAGCAAGGTTAAAACGAGAGCAACCAGAAACACGCCTGTTGCAATGCTAAGCAGTAACCACTTACGTTGCATTAAGCGTCTCCACAATTCACCAAAACTGAATTCTTCTGTTTGGTGAGCCTTGCCCCCCGTTTCTTCGATAGGAATGTACTCAATGATTTGGTTGTTACCTAACCGAGCATCAAGATCCTTCGATTGCGTTATGTAGTAGTTGTCCATTCCTAATCCTCAATCTATTTTACCGACCTAATAGGGATAATCACTCGTAGATATACCGCAAAATCTCACGAGTGGCATTGAACTCCTTTTTCTCGTAAGGCATGAGCTGTGCTGTTTTTTTAGCTATTTCGCTAATATATGAGGCCACATCTTTGACATCAAAACACACCGCACATAACTGACTAGAACTTACATATTGAGCTAATTCCAATTGGTGTTTATCAGCTCGATCTGTATTTGGAACAACTAAAACTCGCTTTCCTTGTTCCAACAGCATAAAGATAGTACCTGCTCCGGCATGAGTAATAAAAAAATCGTAATCACCCAGTTTTTTGCTCAAAGTTTTGTCAAATTGGAAGAACTTTTTGAACTTTGGCAAATATTTACCTTCGCCCGTTTGCAGTGAAAAGTCGAAATACTGCTCTAATTCCTTATTTTCATCAATTTCTTTTATGAGTGAATCAAAGCCTGTCGTACCAGTGATAACGAGGATTCTGGTCTTATTATAATCTGCCTGAAAATTCCGCATTTTGATACAGCTCCTTTAATGACTCATTTTGTACAAAAAATCGTGTGCTAAATGGTCGGCACGCCTTACCCGACAGACTTTTACTGCTGAATCGACACCAATCTTCAAAGAAGATACGTTTTTTAACATTTAATAAGCGACAAGCCATAAAAACTGGAATGCAAATACCAGGGCCAAAACCAATAACTGCTTTAAACTTATATTGCCGAACCAGTTTAATGGTTAAGAACAATGTTTTTAGATAAGAGCTAATAAACAAAACAGTATCAAATGGAGCATTCTTAGGTCGCATTTGAGGAACGGTATAAACCTCTCCTGCTTTCGCCATTGTTTCTGAATCTGTGATATGTACAAAATTAAGATTTGCATCGAGTAACTGCATCCGCTGCATCAAACGAATAGCCTGATCGTGATGCCCCCCTTCGCCATACGCTAACAATACATTCATTCGTTCTTCCATGATGGTCTCCAAACAATATTTTAATCAGAACGAAAACCCAGTTAATCACAGCTCGATAAACTGACTGCCATTTTCATAACTAAATATTATCAATTAATAGCTACAACACGGATGTTAATCAGTTTAAGTGATGATTTTCCCAGACCAACGTACCAACCCAGAAATCTTATCAGCCGAATAAAATTGCACAAAAATGGGGCAGCTTACTCCACATTCCATAGACAGCCCTAAACTACCCCAAGTCCAACTTTCAGTAACTAAGTTAATAGCACACTTCTAGTTCGCGTGTGGCATTTTTGCAATGTGATAACTGTAGAAAATCGGAAAGAACTTCAAACTAACCAAGAGACGTTTCAGACGAAACCATTTAGGTTCAGATACCAATCGCCAAATGCCTTCTAACCCCACTTTCTGGATGATGCGCGGAGCGCGTTGGATACGTCCTGCTACAAAATCAAACGTACCACCACAACCAACACACATCTTTACTCCCATTGCTCGCAATGGTGCAAGATGATCACCCAGCCAAAACTCCTGTTTTGGTGTGCCAAACGCAACAAACAAGTAATCAGGTTTGAACGCGCTTACTTTGTCCAAGATATGCTGATCGAAGTCTTGCGCAAAGGGATAGGGGCTAAACGGTGGTGAATAGCCGTCAATCTTAATCCCATAACGCTGTCGCAACTGCTGCACAGCCAAACGGTTAGATTCGGGATTACCACCTAATAGAAAAATACTCTTACCATGCTGCTGAGCATATTGGCTGGCATCGTAGATCAAATCCGAGCCACTGATCTTGCGGAACTGTCTTCCCTTACTAATTAACTTAGCAAAAAAATAAGGAATTTGACCATCAAAAGTAGCGCAGTTACTACTAATGAGCTGTGAAAATGATGAATCCGTATACGCTTTGACAATAAACTCTGCATTCACTGTCAAAACAAACTTCATATCGCCATTTTCTTGAAATATTGTATTGTGATCTAAGCCGTTAAACGTTAGACCACAGAATTTAATTGTGTCACTCATAGCGAATCATGCCTTACGAAATAAAAAACCAAGCCCTTAGGAGTGGAATAACTCATAAGTTTTCCACTCCAAAAATCACCTATCAGTAATCATCGGTTAATGCATAAAATGTTATATGTTACGCACAGCCAATAGATACTTTTTACCTGCATTATTATCGCTTTGTACGCGAGATAATAATAATAAAATTGCAAAGCAGTTTGCAAAGTTACTTAAATGGTCATCAAATGGCATAAGAACACATGTACCCATCATGTATGCCAATAACATTAAGGAAAATTCATTATTGTGTTTACGGTAAAGCAGAATACTGATTAGCATAGTAATAGCTAATAACAGTGGATAGAAAATACCGTATTTATATAACGCACCAACTAAACCAATATCAGCAGTATAAACATTGATACCGATCCCAAAGTGTTCACGAAAGCCCCTGTCACCAAAGTGTAGCGATAAGTTACCGTGGGGTAAGAAAAAATCTTTTACTGCATCACGAAAGAGCACACTAAACTCTAGGTTGCGATACTCATCGTAAAAAAATACAGGTTGATCAGTCGCGTAAGCATACCCGTAGTATACAAAATACCCGACAAAACAAATAATTGGCACGGCAAAAGCAATGCTAATAATCGTTGATGGTTTTTGGCTTCTGAAGAATAACAACGCAAAAACAGAAACCGTCAGCACCGCCCCCAATGAACGAGTCTGATTAATAAAGAACATATATAAAGCAACTGGAATAAAGTATAGCATTCCCTTTGCAGTTTCATGTTTTGCCAACAGGTAGAGCGGGTAAAGAAAGATCAAGATATAACCGTTAAGAAAGCGCGTTTCAAAACGTGTGTCATCCGTCACATAGCCTTCTTGGAAATGCTCTTGGTTGACAGAGAAGAATAATGCATCATTACGCGGCACAATACCGTATGCACACCCGATTGACCATAATAATCCTAGCCAAAACAAAACAAATAAAGTTCTTTCAACTTGTTGTGGTGAATATTTTGTCTGACCGACAACTAATAATCCCAAAAAGAAGAAAAAATAAGCCAATGTTCGTCGTTCCTCACTAATCCCCAAGTACAACGGTTGACCTAACGCAAAATAGGAAAACAGTGATGGAACTAAAAATGTCATGCTTGCAAGGATCAACAAGTAGAAATCGGTTGTTTCCAGACGTGCACGTTCAAACATCAGTAGGTAGAAAAACGCAAGAATGGACAAGCCTGCCATTAACTCGCGTAAGAAAGCAAAACCGTAACGATGGTCATCACTTAGGAACACCAGTGCTGACATCAACAATATGCAAAAAAATAAAGCATATCGTTTTACGTTTGACATACTTCTTTCGGGTATGTAATAAGGTGTAGGATTAATTGCAATCGACATACAGCGCGACATCCTAAAAATTGACACTCACCACCTGACGATAAAATTTCGTCAATAGTGGTATTAAGTTTTTCTAATAAATAGCTTAGTACAATTCCCTTGATTGCGACGAGCCGTATCCAAGAAAAATGCCAAAAAAGACGACGAACTACATTTCTGTGTATAAAACCATCATGGAAAAGTACGTTAGGTGAAAACCAAATTCGCTATTTATGACGATCCCCCCAAAAACAGAGATAATGTGCGGAACACGCATTTGACTTTCCCCTTTGTGTGATTTAGCCCTTAAACCACACAACAGCCCATGCGCACAAAACATGCACATGGCCTTGTCGTTTATTAAAATAAACTATTTCAAACAACTAAACGCTGGCATTAGGAAACGCAACCCCAACACGACGGTGCTTTAGTGCTTGCAACACATAAACGGCTGACGAATGTACAGCGTGTGTAAGCAGTGATAATTTCGTTGGTAAGCTTAAGGAGCTAGTCAATGCTGCGCCTACCATTTCTAACCAGATTTCAGCACCGCGAATGGCACGATCCCAGACTTTTAATTTCTTTGCTTCACTGGCAGCGCTGGATTCTGAGTAATAGCGATAGATTTTCAAAGGTTGTGCAATGGATGCAATTTTACCCTTCACCGCTACTTGCGCCAGAAAAGGTACTTCCAAACTAAATACTAAGTTTTTACGAATTTGATTGGGTAAATGACAGGCTTGCGCAACATCAGTGCGATACAAACCGTAAAAACAATCCCATGTTTTATTGCCTGGGTAACAGAAAAATTCTAAACGTTTTTGTTCCCAATTCTGTTGTACATCGGCTAAACGAATCGTGTCCAAATGGTTCGTAGTAATCCATTCACCCTGCACTGAGACGTACTTTAAATCCGCCATCACCAAGGCTAAGGAAGGATCATGCTCCAACTGGCTGACCAACGCTTCAACGAATTGTGGCTCGCACAAATCATCAGAAGCCGTCCACATAAAATACTTACCTTTTGCTTCTTGCTTAACGTAATTGAAATTACCTAGCAGTCCCAAATTCACAGGTTGGCGAATGTAACGAATCCGCGCATCACGCGCCGCATAGTCACGGCAAATCGCCTCTGTTCGGTCGGTTGAAGCATTATCAGAAATAATCAACTCAAAATCTGTGAAGGTCTGCGCAAGCAAAGCTTCAATGGCTTGAGTGATAAATTTTTCCCGATTATAAACAGGTAAACCAATAGTAACGGTCGGAGCTTGTTGGGTTTGCATGATCCTCGTCCTTTTTATCGTCGTTATTTAAGCTGGCTTCACAACGGCCTCGTAAGCATGGATCTGCTCCAGCGATACTTCAGCCATGTTTTGACCCGCACGCCATGCCTGATGCCAAGCGAGCGTTTGTTGCAAGGCGGTTTGTAAACGCCAACGCGGATACCAGCCCAATTTTGCCTTCGCTTTGGAACTATCCAAGCGCAACAGGTTGGCTTCATGCGGCTGAGGTGAACCATCACACTGCCATTGCGCTCCTGGGACTTGACCACACAGGTATTCGACAATCCACTTCACCGGACGCGCATCGTTTTCATCTGGACCTAAGTTCCAACCATCAGCAAAAGCCGCGCCTTCGGTGTACAGCTTTTCAGCCAGTGCCAGATAACCAGATAACGGTTCTAACACATGCTGCCACGGACGCACTGCCGATGGCGAACGGATTGTGATCGGTTGTTCAGCATCCAAAGCGCGTAGGAAGTCGGGAATCAAACGATCTCCAGCCCAATCGCCGCCACCGATAACATTCCCCGCCCGCGCACTGGCTAATTGCACGCCAGCAGCTTCCATGAAAGAACGACGGTAAGCAGATGTGACCAGTTCTGCACAACCTTTACTGCTGGAATAAGGATCATGCCCGCCCATTGCTTCACTTTCACGGTACGGCCATACCCACTCACGGTTTTCGTAGCATTTATCCGTGGTGATATTAACCACCGCTTTAACGCTAGGGGTCTTACGCACGGCTTCAAGCAAATTCACCGTACCCATGACATTAACTGCGTAGGTTTCCACTGGCTCAACGTAGGAATAACGTACCAGTGGTTGCGCTGCTAAATGCAACACAATGTCAGGCTGAGCGGTTTCCATTGCGTGCTGTAAAGTAGCAGCATCGCGAATGTCGCCGAACGTATTGCCTTTCAAGTACGCCAAAACATTACAGGCTTCAAAAAAGCTGGGATTAGTCGGTGGTTGCAGCGCGTAACCGTGTACCTCTGCCCCCATATCCGCCAGCCATAACGCTAACCAGCCACCTTTAAATCCGGTATGCCCTGTCAGGAATACCCGTTTGCCTTGCCAAAAGTTTCGCATCATTCCCATACCTTCCACGGCGCACGACCAGAATCCCACAGGTCTTCCAGCATGTGTTTTTCACGCAGCGTATCCATTGGTTGCCAGAAACCGTCGTGGCGGAATGCCATGACCTGTTCTTGATCCACCAAACGTTGCATCGGTTCAGCTTCCCACATTTCCATGTCGCTACTAACTGCATCAATGCATTTTGGCGACAATACGAAGAAACCACCATTTACCATGCCTTCGCCTTGGGGTTTTTCTTCAAAACTGTGCAGACGATCACCGTCTAATTTCAGCACGCCGTAACGACCAGAACGTTCCACTGCCGTCATGGTAGCCCAACGTCCGTGCTTTTTGTGAAATTCAATCGAAGCGGTAATATCCACATCCCCCACGCCGTCGCCATAGGTAAAGCAGAAGGCTTCTTCACCTTTGACGTATTCAGCAACGCGCTTCAAACGCCCACCTGTACAAGTATCTTTACCTGTATCCACCAAAGTAACGCGCCACGGTTCAGCTTTTTGGCAGTGAACTTCCATTTGGTTATTGGTCATGTCAAATGTGACATCGGATTGGTGCAAGAAATAGTTCGCGAAGTATTCTTTGATCACATAGCCTTTGTAACCACAGCAGATTACAAAATCGTTAATGCCATGTGCGGAGTAGATTTTCATAATATGCCATAAAATAGGCATCCCCCCAATTTCCACCATTGGTTTTGGTTTCAGATTCGTCTCTTCAGATAAACGAGTACCCAAACCACCTGCAAGTATAATCGCTTTCATCGTACTAGTCCTGTTAATTAATTAGTATATCGCTTTGGGATTTTGTATCAGCCAAAGAAGTAAGTTTCTTGTTCTGCACGCAATTGATCGCATAAGCGATTTTCTGGCAGATACACATCATCGTAAGTAATCGGATGGTCTTTTGGTACATCACGCTTCATACGACAACCATCACTTAATCCCATTGGCAATAAATTTTCAGCCCGACTGATCTCAATATTTTCTGCCATGCCATAACAAGTGAAGCCCCCGATACCATCTAAGGTTTCGCCTGCTTTTAAATCACGTTTTGCTAAGGTAATCACATCAATAATAGGTGCGCCAATAGGGGCAACTGCTGCATCTTTAAATAAAACTGCACGCGCAACAGTTAATGGCACTTCTAAATGGCATAAATGGTAAGGGGTATAGAACACATACAATGGTCCATCACCCATTTTATAATATTTCAAATACTGTTGTTGAATGGGGTTATCGTTATAACCCAACACGAATACGCCTGGTGTGCCTTGCGCACCCAATACATAATCCACCAAACCCGTTTCCAACATTTGCTCTAATGGAAACAAACCAGCCGTATTGTTTACGCTGTCACATGGCGGGCCATACATGCCACGTTGCCCGACTTTAAAGCCCGTAGCATTGGCCACGACCGCCATTTCCATTGAGATTTTTGTGCCATCTGCAAAAGACGTAACCATACGCGGCTTCTGGTTATATTGTTCAGCATAAGCGCGTTGTGTTTCTGGCGTGCGGTAAGGGTCTTGTAAGCCTTTGATATTTCCTGCCAAAACCGGACGGCAGCCAATACTTTTGGCATAACGGAATAAATTCATGATCACGCCTGGCTGGTCGCCATCGACGTTGGTCATCACCACACCCGCTTTGTCCGCATACACTTTCAGCATCGGTCCTACGGTCGCGTCTAATTCAGCATTCATGAGAATAATGTGTTTGCGGTTTTCAATCGCCGCCATTGCCACATGTGCGCTGTATTCCACATCGCCTGTCGCTTCAACAATCGCATCAATGTGCGGAGATTGACACAATAGTTTAGGGTCACTGGTTACGACATATTGACCTGCTTCAATAGCAGCATCCACTTCCGCTTGTGTGTGAGCTTGTTTCACCTCAGTCACACCCGCATCGCTATAAGCACGCGTGGCCTCAGAAATGGTGCGGTTTGCCACTGCCACCAATTTCATGCCAACAGTTGCCTGAATAATTTGCAGCGCAACACCACGCCCCATATAACCCGCACCAACAATAGCAACTCGTACTGGGTTATTGTCCTTTTGGCGTTGTTCCAAAGCTGTATCAACGATAATCATGAATAATACCTAACTCGCTAATTCATTTAGTCTGTGTAAACAGATGCATTACCTGCTACAGGTAAAAACCTATTATTGTTCTTCGCCTAAGTAGTCTGGCCAGTTTTGATCCTTAATGGATACGCTGGTCACTTCTGCTGGCCATTCGATACCAAAAGCGGGGTCATTGAAACGCGCACCACGTTCATGCTGGGGGGAATAGAATTGGGAGACTTGATAAAAGACTTCACAATCATCTTCTAATGTTTGATAACCATGTGCAAAGCCTTCGGGCACATATAACATGCGGTGATTATCAGCGGTTAATTCCACGCCGATCCACTGTTTGTAAGTGGGGGATTCTGGACGCAAATCAACAATCACATCGTAGATTGCACCCTTGGTACAACGCACCAACTTCACTTCCATTGCAGGAGCAATTTGGCGATGCATTCCCCGCACTGTGCCTTTGAATTTATTAAACGACAGGTTACTTTGTACTAAAGATGAAACCAGCCCCTTTGCTTCAAATTCCCTCTGACACCAAGCTCTGGCAAAAAAACCACGATCATCACCGATAATCGTCGGTTCAATAATATACGCACCTGCTAATTTTGTTTCCGTAAAAATCATTATGCACATCCGTTACTTTGGTTTTTATCCATCAGCCACGCTAAACAAACTGCGGATAATCTGTTGCTCGGTTTAGAAAGAGCATAGTCCGCTACTAGCGATTTATCTTCATATATAATACTTATAGAGGCAAAAAAGCCGATAAAGTGTAGCGTCCATTCTTGGTTAATTTTTAATCTATCATTACTAATGACACACTAACTACGTTTGTTTATCACTCAAGCCACAATGCTTTGTTTTATCTTACTTTTGGGCACAATCACCCAACACAGCATCACCCATCAAACACCATCCTAATGTTTTAATGGGCGATGCATCAGAATATGAATCAACCAACTTGTTCGTTATTATCTTGTTCAATCAACTTATTAACAGCCTTCACATAGACAGCAAAAGCAATCAAAAATAAGGCAAAAACCGTGAAATCCGAGCTTTGTGTGACGTTCAGGGTAATACCAATTGCCGCAAAAAATGCCACCAATGCCGTGATTTTCAGTAACACGCCGCGTGGGGTGGAACGCCGTAACAAAATGTGATGCAAGTGCGAGCGATCCGCATCAAAAACAGCTTTACCATTGCGGTAACGTGTCAAGATAACACGAGCCATGTCCATCAGCGGGAAAGCAATCAACCACAAGGCCGTTGCGGCGGAAAAACTGGTTGTACCACGTTCACCTTGGCTGCCATGAATCAACAACCATACCACGGTAAAACCAATCAACATTGACCCCGTATCCCCCATGAATATTTTTTTAAGCTTCAATGGCGGACACTGTAAATTTACCAATAAATAAGGAACTAAAGCCAAGGAAATCAATAAAGCCAAATACATGCCGTCTTGATCACCGTTCAGGAAAAAGAGAGCACTCAAGCCCAAAAAGCTAATGAGCGAAGACATCCCTAACAAACCATCCACGCCGTCAATCATGTTAAACGCGTTAATAGCCGCTAATACCGCAACGACTGTCACGCCATAACCAAAGACATCAAGATGGAAATCTCCAAAGCCGAATAGATTGCCCAAGTTTTCAATGTACAACCCACTACCAGCACACATAATGACCGCTACCATGCTTTGCACCACGAGGCGCAATTTAGGCGATAAGTCTTTCGCATCATCCATAACCCCTAGGGCCACAATTATGCTACTGCAAATGAAATAGGTCAGCGATGTATGGTTAGGTTGCATAAACAATGATAAACCAATAACTAACCCGATATAGGTTGAAAGCCCCCCAATTAAAGGTGGTTTTCCCTGATGCAACTTGCGGGGATTATTAGGCACGTCCACCAATCCAACCTGTTCAGCGACAGGAATTAGTAATAGAATGGATAATGTCGATATAAAAACAACTATTAATGCAACTCCGGCAAAACTCATCTGAACCTCCTGTCCACTGAACCCATTATTGATAAATCCAAGCCCCTAACCTGACGCTTGTCAGCAAACCCCACTGTTCTGCGCAACGAACAGCTTACATTCACCCCGAATTTCATAGCCCACCTAGTCATAAAAACACCGCACTATAACCAGCAAAAAAAGTCGAGAATAAAAATATCAAATGACTACAAAATCAGCATAAAAGCCATGAATTATCAAAGCACCCACACTAGTATAGTCTTTTATTGGGATATTGATACTTAAGTTTTCGCCACAAATTAATACTTTATCGCTACGATAAAACAACCAAATATTTCAATGACATAAACATTTAAAGCCCTATAAAATAATAAAATTTAATTTATGAAGAATCTGTCTGGATTCCTAATGCAAAACAAATAATCTTATACTTAGTAAGAGACTATAGTCTGTTTTCCAAACATTGCCTTAAAAATTTTTTATCGAATTTTATAAAATAAATAAATAAGATCGAGTATTCTGCCACTAAAAAAGCTTTATGAGGCCTTAAGACTACAATGACTTACTTTTCCAATAAAAAAAATAAATCCATGCGTGACCCTCATCACAAAAATAGACCATAAAATCCAGTTATTAAAAGATTATTGTCCAAACGCTACCTAAGTAATTAGAAGCAAAAAATTCATACTCGCCGTTTAGCCATTACACTGATCAAAATACTATCAACTCGTAACCGTGGAACAGTACAGTCATACCGACAAAATCAGTAAACTACACCCATCGCAACAACACGATACCTGTGACCATGACCACACCACACTCGCGGGTGACTTCGCCGCACGCAGCACGCGACGAAGATCGCACCGATGACCATATTCGCCCACGACGCTTACGCGACTACATTGGGCAGCCCGTAGTACGCGAACAAATGGAAATTTTTATTGGTGCAGCCAAACATCGGGGCGATGCTTTGGATCATGTGCTGATTTTTGGCCCGCCCGGATTGGGCAAAACCACGCTTTCGCACATTATTGCGCATGAAATGGGGGCAAACTTGCGCCAAACCTCCGGCCCTGTACTGGAAAAAGCGGGGGATTTAGCCGCATTACTCACCAATTTAGAACCGCATGATGTGTTGTTTATTGATGAAATCCACCGACTTAGCCCGATGGTGGAAGAAATACTGTATCCGGCGATGGAAGATTTCCAGCTCGACATTATGATCGGTGAAGGTCCAGCCGCGCGTTCGATTAAGCTGGATTTACCACCCTTTACGTTGGTGGGGGCAACCACACGCGCAGGATTATTAACCTCACCATTACGCGACCGCTTTGGGATTGTGCAACGGCTAGAATTTTATAATATTGCAGATTTAGCTTATATCGTTGAGCGTGCAGCAGGTATTATTGGCGCACACATTGAAACAGAAGGGGCGCGCGAAATCGCTTGTCGTTCACGCGGGACACCACGCATTGCTAATCGTTTATTGCGGCGGGTGCGTGATTATGTTCAGGTCAAAGGTAATGGGCTAATTACCGCTGAACTCGCCGACAAAGCGTTAAATATGCTAAATGTCGACCAACAAGGCTTTGATCACATGGACCGTCGTTTATTATTGGCGGTAATGGAAAAGTTTGAAGGCGGACCCGTTGGCGTTGACAGTTTGGCGGCGGCTATTGGCGAAGAACGTGGCACGATTGAAGACGTGCTTGAGCCGTTTCTGATTCAGCAAGGTTTTCTGATGCGCACTCCGCGCGGACGGGTTGCCACACGACGGGCATGGCAGCACTTTGGGCTAACGACTCCCGCACATTGGGAGCATTCGACAAAAGAAGGGACGAACATTGACCTCTTTGAATGACTCAAACACGCACAAGGAATTTCTGTTTCCAGTGCGTGTCTATTATGAAGACACTGATGCAGGTGGCGTGGTTTACCATGCAAATTACCTGCGTTTCATGGAGCGAGCGCGTACCGAATGGTTACGCACCTTGGGTTTTGAACAAGATCACTTGGCAACAGACCCCGGTATTATCTTTGTGATTGGGCACATTGATATTCAATACCGTAAGGCCGCACGTTTTAATGACGAATTATGCGTGGTATCGAGTTTGCAAAAATTGGGGCACGCCAGTTTAGTATTTGCACAAGATATTTATCGAATGGGGGATCAGCGCGAACTATTGACAAGTAGCACCGTCAAAGTAGTCTGTGTGCGTCTGGATACTTTTCGTTCAACGCCAATTCCAACTGCCATAAGGGAAACATTCCAGTGACGACTGATCTTTCCATTTTCAAACTTATCATGGACGCAAGCCTGATCGTTAAGATCGTGATGGCACTGTTGGCACTTGCGTCGTTATTATCTTGGACACTGATTTTGCACAAATCCAGCGCAATCAGCACCATGCAAAGCAATGTTACCGCGTTTGAGGAACGTTTCTGGAGCGGAACTTCACTGAACTCCTTGTACGAAGAGTTGTCTCAGAAAACAAGTCGGCGAGGTTTGGAACGTATCTTCTACGATGGTTTCCACGAATACAAACGCGCCTTGAACACAGACCCAACGTCGCGTTTATCCATTACCGACTCTGTGCAGCGAGCCATGCGCGTTGCTTCTTCCAAAGAAGTGGACGACCTTGAACAAAATCTCGCATTTTTAGCAACAGTTGGTTCGACCAGCCCGTATGTGGGCTTGTTTGGCACGGTTTGGGGGATCATGAACTCCTTTATCTCACTGGGACAAATGCAACAGGCAACCTTGGGCGTAGTTGCCCCTGGGATTGCGGAGGCATTGATCGCCACTGCGATTGGTTTGTTTGCAGCGATTCCAGCGGTTATTGCCTATAACCGTTTCAGCGATAAAATTGACCGCCTAGCAGTGAGCTACGACAACTTCCGTGAAGAATTTACCGCCTTGCTTGAACGGCACGCGGCAGGACAAAGGAAGCCAACATGAGTCGAGCAACTTCTAGCCGTCGACCACGGCGTTCTATGTCACAAATGAACGTCGTACCTTATATAGACGTGATGTTGGTGCTGTTGGTCATTTTCATGGTGACAGCACCGATGATGCAAACAGGGGTCGAAGTTGATGCCCCCGATGCGCAAGCCGAGCCTTTAGGTGCTGACAATCAACAAGAACCACTAACCATTGTGGTAGATAAAGAAGGCCACTTCTTTCTAGAAGATGGTTCGGAAGTTCCGGCTGCCAGCGTCACGCAATACGTTGTCAGTCAGCTTGATCCTAAAGCCGAACGCCCGATCTACATTCGAGCCGACAGCACGGTGGAATACCGTTACTTAATGAATGCGATGGTTGCTGTACAACAAGCGGGTGCGAAGAAAATCGGTTTAATGGCCGACCCTTCCGCCACCGATAAACCTTAAAACGATGATCAGGGCTGAATAAGATCATTGAGAGACGACCATGTTTAAGGAAATCCGTAAAAATCCCAAGGCCTTATTTTGGGCTGTCTTGCTACACATTCTGATCATCGGCTTATTAATCCTAAGCTTTAAAATGACAGACCGCCCCAGCGTCAACACCAATGAAGCCGTTCAGGTCATGACCCCGGATCAAGTCAAACCGGAAACCGATGCCACGCAAGAAAAGAGCACGCAGTCGCCTACCGAATCCACCACCAAACCGCAACAGATAACGGAAGAACCCCCAACACCCAGCAAACCAGAAATCGTTAAAGATCTAGCGGAAGATGCAGCCAAAGCCGCCGCCAAAGCCGCGAAGGAAACGCAGGCTCACAAACAAGCTCTGGTTGAACAGCAAAAAGCCGAACAAGCCACCAAAGCTGCTGCGGAAAAAGCTGCCGAACAAAAAGCCCAAGCGCGTGAGCAAGCCAACGAAAAAGCACAGGCTGAGGCTCGTGAAAAAGCCGAACAAGCCACCAAAGCTGCTGCGGAAAAAGCTGCCGAACAAAAAGC
>CAZEQX010000021.1:0-6940 GCA_964514635.1 uncultured Thiothrix sp. | reverse complement strand
CCAAGCGCGTGAGCAAGCCAACGAAAAAGCCGAAGCTCAAGCGCGTGAGCAAGCCAAAGCTAGGGCACTAGCCGAAGCAAAAGCACGCGAAAAGGCCGAAGAAGAAGCTAAAGAAAAAGCTCAAGCCATTGCCAAAGCTAAGGCTGAAGCCAAAGCCGAAGCTGCTGCTAAAGAAAAAGCTGAAATTCAAGCGCGTGAAAAATCCGAGGCCATTGCCAAAGAAAAAGCACAAGCTGAGGCTCGTGAAAAAGCCGAAGCTCAAGCGCGTGAAAAATCTGAAGCCATTGCCAAAGCTAAGGCCGAAGCTGAAGCCAAGGAAAAAGCCGAGGCTGCCGCCAAAGAAAAGGCTGAAGCGGAAGCCAAAGAAAAAGCCGAAGCTTTAGCGCGGAAAAAGGCTGAAGAGGAAGCACAACTGGCCGAAGAACGCGAACGCTGGAAAGCTTCCGAAGCTAAACGTAAAGCCGAAGAAGCCGCCGCAGAAGCCAAACTAGCCGAAGAGCGCGAACGCTGGAAAGCTTCCGAAGCCCGCAAAAAAGCCGAAGAAGAAGCGGCTCGCCGCGCTGCCGCTGCCGGACCGAGTTCGCGTGACTTAAGTGCTGCACGCGCTACATGGACCAGTGCCATTAAGCGCAAAGTGAAAGGTAATTGGAATCAACCCGCTGAACGTTTCGGCATGTCCGCAACGGCTCGCATTAGCGTCAGAGCACCCGGCAACATCAGCCGTTTCACCTTAAATTGCAACGGCAGCCCTGCGTTCTGTGACTCGCTAAAATCCGCTGTCCACAGTTCCGACCCATTCCCACGCCCGGAATTTGATGAACTGTATGGTGATACCCTTGTCATTACGTTTGAGTAAAACTATGCAAAAGAAATACCTAACTACCCTGCTGCTTTCTGCCAGCGTCTTATGCACCAGCATTGCTTCGGCGGAAGAACTACACATTCGCATTGATAGCGACGCATCGGCAGATGGCACACGTTTGTTAATTGCACCGTTTGGGCCATTGGCAAAAATCATGGAAGCCGACTTACAACGCAGTGGACGCTTTGCCCTTGTTGACCCTAGCAGTGTCGGTGGCAATCTGTCACCAGAGGCTTTGAAAGCATCCGGCGCGGAATACGCAGTGGTTGGCAGTCAAAGCAGCAGCCTCGACTTTCAACTGATTAATGTCAATACAGGGCAAGCCGTTGGCTCGTTCCGCATTCCGGCTCATCCGAACCAACGTCGGATGGCGCACAAAGCGGCAGACATGGTATTTGAAAAACTCATCGGGGTACGGGGCGCGTTCGACACTCGTATTGCGTATGTTGCAGCTAGTGGCCCTGCACGCGCACAAACTTATCAGTTGATTGTTTCCGATTCTGACGGTTTTAACCCTCGCACCATCGTTTCTTCCAATAAACCTGTGATGTCACCCAGTTGGTCGCCAGATGGCAATCGCATTGCCTACGTTTCCTATGAAACTAATCGCCCAATGATTTATGTGCAGGACTTAGCCTCAGGTGGTAAACGCGCATTGTCTGATCCGAACAAGTCCAGCATTTCCCCTAGTTGGTCGCCGGATGGTCGTTCGATTGCCTTTAGTGTTGCAGACCGTGGCAATTACAACATTTACACGATGGATGCCAATGGCGGCGGCGCACGCCAATTAACCAATACACGCGGCATTAATGTCGAACCACAATGGGCCGACAACGGCACTTTAGTCTTTACGTCTGACCGTGGCGGGCAACCACAACTGTATCAGATGTCAGCCAGCGGCGGCGGCGAAAACCGCATGTCATTCAGCGGTGGCTATAATGCTGGTGCAAGTATTGCTGGCAATAGTGTGGCAATGGTGCGCCAAAGTGGCGGGCGTTCTAACATTACGCTCATGAATGCCGCTTCCAAAGAAGAACGTGTGGTTTCGCGTGGTTCACAAGACGATTCGCCTGCCATTGCCCCGAATGGCACAATGGTGCTGTACGCAACCGATGCAAGCGGGCGCGGCTCGTTGGCTGTTGCCAGTGACAATGGCAAAGCGCACCAAATCCTGTATTCGCAAGCAGGTGATGTGCGTGATCCGGCTTGGTCGCCGTATTTAGACTAGGCTTAACACGAACTTTTTAACGAATTTGATGATTAACCTCGATTTACGGTAATAACGAAATGAGTGTCACGAAAATCAAAACAGTGGCGGTTACGCTTTTAGTCTCCGTTGCCCTTATGTCCGGTTGTGCTCAGCAAAATACACCAGCAGGCGGTGCGGGTGGTACAGGCGGTTACGGTAGCGGTGGCTATGGCAACGGCGGTAATGGTGGTTACGGCAATGGTGGCTACGGTAACGGCGGTTATGGCAATGGTGGTGGTTACGGTAACGGCGGCTATGGCAATGGCAGCGGCTCTTACACCCCTGCGGATTTGCGTAATCCCAATAGCATCCTGTCGCAACGTGTCATTTACTTTGACTTCGACAGTTCCACTATTCGCCCTGAATACACCAATGTCTTGAATGCGCATTCAGCCTTATTAGCAGCCTACCCCAACCTAAAAGTACGTTTGGAAGGCCATGCCGATGAACGCGGTTCACGCGAATATAACGTTGCCCTGTCGGAACGCCGTGGTTATGCTGTTTTGGATTACATGCAACTGAAAGGCGTAAAAACCTCACAGGCCGATGTCATTGGTTATGGGGAAGAAATTCCAGCCGACTTCGGGCATAATGAATCGGCGTGGGGTAAGAACCGCCGCGTTGAAATCAAATATGCCGGAGAATAAACCAATGCAAGACAAGCTAAACCGTGGCGCACTAGTCGCCCTGGTTGCTTCCCTGCTGGCTACGCCTGTCATGGCTGAGCCAATGACTGATGAAGCTGCAATGCAATTATTGCAGCGCGTCAACGACCTCGAACGTGAAATCAGCGGCTTGCGTGGCGAAAATGAAAAGCTACGCAATGACCTCGACAACGTGCAAAAAGACCAAAAAACGGCCTTGGAGCAAGTTGACGAACGCATGGAAAAACTCAAAAGCCAAGCGGACACTAGCACTGGTAGTAACTCACCCAGCGCATCCGATACCAGTAGTAATGGTACGGACAGCAGCAAAAGCGATAGTTCCAGCTTAAGCAGCACCAGCAGCGATAAAGACAAAGCCGACAGTAGTGATAGCGTCAAAAAAGACGACCCTAGCGGCTTTTACACTTATGGCACTGGCAAAACGGATGATAAAAATCCGGCTACTGATAACAAGCCGGAAGAAAAATCCGACACGACCAAGCTGGATACCGCTAAAACTGACGACAGCAAGCCGTCAAGCGATACCACTGACAAGGCCACGGATAAAACCGATACAGCCAGCAGTGAAAGCAAAACGGACAGCAAAACCACGGGCAAATTGCCAGAACGTGAAGAACGTTCCGCCTATGATGAAGCTTTCCAAACTTTGCTCAAAGAACCGAAAGACTCCATTCCCATGTTCCGCACTTTCTTAAAGGACTACCCTACTAGTTCTTTAGCTCCCAGTGCGCAATACTGGATTGGTGAAGCTTTGTACGCTAACAAGGATTTCAAAGGCGCGATTGAAGAATTTCTAACCGTCTTAAAAGATCACAAAGGCAGCGACAAAGCTCCCGATGCGGCGTTGAAATTAGGCTACAGTTTCTACGAGCTAGGGGAATGGGAGAAAGCCCGCAAAACCTTGGAAGATGTGGTTAGCTTCTTCCCTGACAATGCGGAAACGGCTCAAAAAGCCAAAGATCGCCTCGAAAAAATGAAAGGCGAAGGTCATTAAGCCTTCAGTAACAGGATGTTAGCTTTGGCAGACTTGCGTATTACGGAAATTTTTTACTCCCTACAAGGGGAAACGCGCACCGTCGGTTTACCGACGGTGTTTGTGCGCCTAACGGGTTGCCCATTGCGTTGCCAGTATTGCGATACTGCCTACGCCTTTACGGGGGGCACAATGCACAGTATTCCAGACATTCTCGCAGAAGTGGCACAGTATCAAGCGCATTATGTCACCGTCACAGGCGGCGAGCCGCTGGCACAAAAAAACTGCTTACCGTTACTGAGTGCTTTATGCGACCAGGGTTATGAAGTTTCATTGGAAACCAGTGGCGCAATTAGCATGGTGGGCGTTGATCCTCGCGTGGTCAAAGTCATGGACATCAAAACCCCCGCCTCTGGTGAAGCAGCGAAGAACCGTTGGGATAATCTCGCGTTGTTGGATAGCAAAGACCAACTCAAAGTGGTGATTTGTAACCGCGAGGATTACGAGTGGTTTTTGGACATTGCTGATGTGCACCAATTGTTTGAACGTTGCGATGTCTTACTTTCCCCTAGCCACAAAGAAATTACCCCGCGTGATCTTGCCGAGTGGATTTTGGCGGATCGTTTACCCGTTCGTTTCCAACTGCAATTGCATAAGTATTTGTGGAATGATGAGCCAGGGCATTAAGCTCTGGTGCTTCCCCCGCATCCATCAGTGAGTCAGGCATGAGTAAAAAAGCAGTCGTTTTGTTATCGGGTGGCATGGATTCCGCCACGGTTTTGGCAATGGCAAACGCGCAGGGTTACGTTTGTTATGCATTAAGCTTTCGCTATGGGCAACGCCACACGGCTGAGCTGCAAGCCGCTATTGAACAGGCACACTTACAGAACGTGATTCGCCATGAAATCATTGATCTGGATTTGTCGCGCTTTGGTGGTTCGGCTTTAACCGACAATACGATTGCTGTTCCGACTAGCCCTACCACGGGCATTCCCGTGACTTATGTACCCGCTCGCAATACAGTTTTTCTATCGATTGCGTTGGGTTGGGCGGAAGTGTTAGGGGCGCGAGATATTTTTATTGGTGTGAATGCGGTGGATTATTCGGGGTATCCTGATTGTCGCCCTGAATTTATTGCCGCTTTCCAAGCAATGGCGAATTTAGCCACGAAAGCAGGTGTTGAAGGTGATCCATTTACCCTGCATACCCCACTGATTCAATTGACAAAAGCCGACATCATTCGTGAAGGTATTCGGCTGGGTGTGGATTATGCGCGTACCGTCACCTGTTACGCTGCGAATGCACAAGGACAAGCCTGTGGGCAGTGCGATGCGTGTCGTTTGCGGCGTAAAGGCTTCGATGATGCGCATATTTTGGATAATACTCGTTATCTTGACGGCATCCATTAAATTTTTTTGCGTTTCCTCTTGTTGCTAATCCTGCAAAAATTCAAAGTTTTGCATATAGTTATCTGACAAGGATGTACTGCCACTTGCAGCACGAGGATCACGCAATGTTCAGTAAAAAACCCCCAGAATCCACACAAAACCCTCTTTTAGTGTGGCAACCTAGCCAGTTCAAAACTGCTGCGGCACGGCGGTTTATGGCATTCTGCCAACAGGACTTTCCCCAACACAAACATGCGGATGGGTTTGACCCGCAGATTTATGTTGATGCAGTAAAATTAGTCATATCACGCTTAGAAGCAAGCCGCCAAGGAGAGGAAGGCCGCTCATGATTATTACCGCACTTCATGCTGAACATTTCCGTAAATACCAACGCCTACAATTGGAGAATCTTCCAGCACGCGGCCTGATTGCTGTGATCGGAGGTAATGAGTCTGGCAAAAGTAGCATCGGAGATGCCATTCAATTTGGCCTCTTTGGGCGAACTACACAATTCGCCGAAAACGAAACCGCTAAACTGATTCAGTGGGGCGCAACACAAACCACCGTTACCTTGCGCCTACAACACCGTGGGCACGAATACCGCTTGGTGCGCACCATTAATACCGATGGGGAAATGGCAGCAACCTTGTTTTCCACCGAGGAAGAACAAACCCTTGCGGACACCCCCGAAACCGTCGCACAACAGTTACGCGCCTTATTGGGATACCATTACAGCGCGTTTGCGAAGGCCTTCTACTGGGGGTATTTGCATAATGATTCACCACAACGTGACAGCAATAACCTATTGACCCTAGCAGGACTGCAAGAATACGCACACATCGTTGATCAGCTCAAAAGTGAATTGCACACTCATCAGGCGCAAACAGCAGAATTGGTCACGCAACAACAACAATTGCAGCAAGCTTTGCAGCAGTTGCCACAAGATAATAACGAGCTGCCTCGCTTACAAAGCTTTAGCCAAGATTTAAATGCCCAACAACAACAATTGCTACAACTAAGTAAGCATGTTGATAAAGCGGTGGAAACGTATCCTGCCAATTTGGAGCGTTACCAACAGGTGAGCCATCGTGCTCAAACCGTTAATCGATGGACAAAGCTTAGCCTAATAGCCTTTTTACTGACGTTCGTGGCAGGCATCCTATTATTGAGCGAACCTGTATGGCAAACCTTGGGTTTAACTGTTCCCACTGCAACACTCAGAGACCTTTCAGGGCGACTGTTAGTGCGCATTGCTTCGCTCATGGCTATCGTGGGTGCGGGTTTATTGGTGTATGGTTGGTTGGTTGACTCCCGCCATCTCAAACCTTTGCAACAGTACGCAGCCCAATTACACGATGCCTTAAAATCAGGATACGATACGAGCGTGCAACCCGTACTAGGATTGATAAAAACGGAAACTGCGCAATACTTCCACGACAAACCACTGGTAACGCACACCACGGACAAAGATGAAGAAACCCTACAAGCTATTCCAGAATGGCTCGCTGGTGTGAATGACTACACCATCAAACCGTTGTATGTGTTGCGGACATCCGATACATTGAATCAAGCCCTAGCACACCATCACGATGTGTTAGGGCAACACCTCGCGCTCTTGCAAACCGATATTGACACCCGCCAAAACGTCATTACCCAACGCGCAAGCTGGTTTTTTAATACGCTGATCCCGAATGGATGCATCAAAGGCTTTCGCAAACTGTATCAGCTTTTCGAACAAGATGCCGCCTTTCGTCAAGCAATTGCCGACGCCTGCGCCGCGCAGCCTGTCGTGATGCCGGAACC
>CAZEQX010000020.1:9717-23724 GCA_964514635.1 uncultured Thiothrix sp. | reverse complement strand
AGCTCTTTGAGTTCCAGCGACAAATCCATAATGGATTTTTTATCCACGTCACGAATCACCGGAACAACCAAACCATCGGGCGTATCGACCGCCACACCAATGTGGTAGTAATGCTTACGGATTAAGTTTTCGCCTTTCACATCCAACGACGAGTTAAAGCGCGGATAAGCTTTCAAACCCGCTACCACCGCTTTCATGATAAATACCAATGGCGTGATTTTCACACCAGCTTTAGTATTTTCGTCATTGAGTTGCTTGCGGAAGGCTTCGAGGTCGGTAATATCAGCTTGATCAAACTGCGTAACGTGCGGAATGTGTACCCAGTTACGGTGCAGAAATTCGCCCGTAAGCTTATTAATCCGCGACAATGGCAAGCTTTCAATGCTGCCCCATTGGCTGAAGTCAATGTCAGGCATCGGCGCAACGCCCAAGACATTGCCTGATACCGCCGCCTGCCCAGTCACACCGCCAATGCTCAAAGCTTCTTTAATGTAAGCTTTGACATCTTCTTGGGTAATACGCCCTTTGCGCCCCGAACCTTTGACCTTATTTAAATCCGCCCCCAACTCACGCGCAAATTTGCGCACCGATGGCGTGGCGTAAACTTTGCTGAAATCCATTTGATTAGCTTCGACTTCCACCACAGCCGTTGGTGAAACAGCAGGTACGGAAGGCTGAACAGGCATAACCACAGGCGACATCACCTCTTCCACCTCCCCTGATAAGGGGAGGCTGGGAGGGGTTTGCATGTCATTCCCCACTTCCAACGTCAGCATAACGCTGCCTTCAGAAACACGGTCCCCGACCTTGATCTGAAGTTCCTTAACCACGCCTGCCGCAGATGACGGAATTTCCATCGTCGCTTTATCCGATTCAATGGTAATCAATGAATCTTCGACTTGTACGCTATCGCCCACTTTCACCAGCACTTCAATGACTTCGACGTTCTTGAAGCTACCAATGTCTGGCACGAAAATTTCTTGGATTGCCATAACGCGCCCTCCTTATGCCAGACGTGGGTTAGATTTGTCGGCATGAATCGCATACTTTTCCATCGCTTCCACCACTTTGACGGCAGGAAGGGAATTTTCATCCACTAATGCCTTCAATGCCGCCACCACGATAAAGTAACGGTTGACCTCAAAATGTTTACGCAATTGCGCCCGCGTATCACTGCGCCCGAAGCCATCCGTACCCAGCACGGTGTAGTGCATCGGCAACCACGCCCGCACTTGATCAGCGTATTGGCGAATGTAATCCGTCGCGGCAATCGCGGGGCCACGTTGGTTTTTCAGACATTGGGTGATGTAAGGCACTTTGGCATCTTCCAACGGATGCAGCATGTTCCAACGTTCCACATCTCGCGCTTCACGCGCTAACTCGTTGAAACTGGTGACGCTCCAGACATTGGCATCCACACCCCATTCTTTGTCGAGCAATTCCGCTGCGGCAATGACTTCGCGCAAAATCGCCCCCGAACCCATCAACTGCACTTTCTTGCGTTTTTTACCACCACCACTGAGCAAATACATGCCTTTAACAATGCCCTCTTCTGCTCCGACGGGCATCGCAGGGTGCAGATAATTTTCATTCATGGCTGTGATGTAGTAATACACATCTTCTTGGTCGTGATACATGCGTTTCAGACCGTTTTGGATAATCACCGCCATTTCGTAGGCAAACGTCGGGTCATACGAAAGACAGTTCGGGATCAAACCCGCTTGCACCAAACCGTGACCGTCTTGGTGTTGCAAACCTTCGCCCGCCAGCGTAGTGCGCCCTGCCGTACCACCGATCAAGAAACCACGAGCGCGACTATCCCCCGCCGCCCACGCCAAATCACCAATGCGTTGGAAACCGAACATCGAGTAATAAATGTAAAACGGCACCATATTGACACCGTGGGTACTGTACGCGGTAGCCGCTGCAATCCACGACGAAAACGCCCCCGCTTCGTTAATGCCCTCTTCCAGAATCTGACCGGATTTGTCCTCTTTGTAGAACATCACTTGGTCTTTATCTTGCGGCTCGTACAATTGCCCAACGGACGAATAAATCCCCAATTGGCGGAACATGCCTTCCATACCAAAAGTACGCGCCTCATCCGGCACAATCGGTACGATATGCTTACCAATGCTTTTATCGCGGGTTAATAAGGTCAACAAACGCACGAATGCCATTGTGGTGGACATTTCCCGATCACCCGAACTGTCGAGTAAGGGTTGGAAAATATTCAAATCTGGCACTTTTAACGGTGCAGCATGGGTTTGCCGTTGTGGTAATGAACCGCCCAACGCTTTGCGCCGTTCCAATAAATAGTTAATTTCTTCGCTATCTTCTGCCGGACGATAATATTTCGCCTCCGCTGCATCCGCATCACTTAACGGGATATTGAAGCGGTTTTTAAACGCAATCATTTCCTCAGGCGACATTTTCTTTTGTTGATGCGTGCGGTTTTGCCCTTCGCCTGCCGCCCCCATGCCGTAACCTTTCACGGTATGCGCCAGAATAACCGTCGGTTGCCCTTCGTGATGCACAGCAGCGTGATACGCGGCAAACACTTTGTGCGGGTCGTGACCACCACGATTGAGCCGCCAAATATCCGCATCACTCATTTTCGCGACCATCGCTTTCAGCTCAGGGTATTTGCCGAAGAAATGCTCACGCACATACGCACCGTCTTTGGCTTTGTAGTTTTGGTATTCACCGTCGACCACTTCCGCCATGCGTTTTTTCAGAATGCCATCTTTGTCCATCGCCAATAATGGGTCCCAATACGAACCCCATACCAGCTTAATCACATTCCAGCCCGCACCACGGAATACGCCTTCGAGTTCTTGGATAATCTTGCCATTACCGCGTACCGGACCATCCAAACGTTGCAGATTACAGTTGACGACCCAAACCAAATTATCGAGCTTTTCGCGCCCCCCCAACGAAATCGCACCGAGGCTTTCTGGTTCATCGATTTCACCATCACCAACGAATGCCCAAACCTTACGATTCGCGGTATCAGCTAGTTTGCGATGTTGCAAATACTTCATGAACCGTGCTTGGTAGATCGACATCAACGGCCCTAAGCCCATTGAAACCGTAGGAAACTGCCAATAATTCGGCATTAACCACGGGTGCGGATACGAAGCCAAACCACCACCATCCACTTCTTGGCGGAAGCTGTCTAAATCAGCTTCATTAAAACGCCCTTCCAAGAAGGAACGGGCATACATCCCCGGTGCGGCATGACCCTGAATGTATAACAAATCCCCACCGTGTTGTGGCGATGGCGCGTGCCAGAAGTGATTCATCCCCACATCGTATAAAGTAGCGGCCGAGGCAAACGTGGCAATATGTCCGCCTAATTCACTGCTTTTACGATTCGCACGCACCACCATTGCCGCTGCATTCCAGCGAATATAAGAACGAATACGGGTTTCTAAGGCGGGGTTGCCGGGGGTGTAAGTTTCTAAATGCGGCGGGATCGTATTGATATAAGCGGTATTTGGTGAATACGGTAGATTTGCGCCATTTTGTCTAGCTATTTCAATGAGTTTCTCTAACAAGAAATGTGCGCGTTCTAAACCTTCCGCTTCGATAACCGCTTCTAATGATTCAACCCACTCATGGGTTTCTTGTGAATCAATATCTTGCAGTGGCTTATTCATTTTAGCTCCTCTCTCATGCTGCAATCACTGTGGTTTTTGTGGTGTTTTCTTCATGCTATTTCGTCAAAAAATAGCATAATTAGTCAACTTTTCACAATATAAAAACAACAAGGAAAATATTAATTTGCATATCAACATGTTACACAAATAAATTAATTTTAAAATCTTTTCTATTCATTTTGCATAAGTTCCGCTAAGCTTCTGTGCCATGACAGACGATATAGAAATAATCCCCATTGCCGGACGTTTCCGTGGCTTCCTCCCCGTTGTGGTGGATGTGGAAACTGGCGGCTTCGATTGCAAGAAAGATGCGCTATTGGAATTGGCTGCGGTTATCTTGCGCATTGATGAAAAAGGTGAGCTTTCACGCCATCGCACGTTCAATTGGCATATTGAACCATTCCCCAATGCCAACCTCGACCCCAAATCACTGGAAGTAAACGGTATCAAACCGTTTAGCCCATTGCGTATGGCTGTTCCTGAACCCAAAGCGATGGAAGACTTCTTCAAAGTGGTACGCCGTGAGGTCAAAGTGAATCGCTGTAATCGGGCGATTCTCGTGGGACACAATGCGCCATTTGATTTGAATTTCGTTCATGCCGCCGCCAACCGTGTCGATGCAAAACGCAATCCGTTCCACCCTTTTAGCACCTTAGATACGGTGACATTAGGCGCGGTGATGTACGGGCAGACGGTTCTAGCACGATTAGCACAAGCAGCAGGCATGGGGTGGGATAACGAATCGGCGCATTCAGCCGTTTATGACGCTGAAAAGACCGCTGACCTGTTCTGCCATTTCGTCAATACCTGGCAAACGCTTGATGCAGCGATCAAAGCCATCGAACATTAACATGGATCTCCCTGAGCAGAACCACTCAGGGAATCGCCTAACCGCCGTTTTACTGACTGGCTTTTAGTTTTTCCCAATAACCTTCATAGGTTTTGATAGCCGCGCCAATGTCTTTTTGGAACTCACCTTTATCAATCGCCTCGGCGGGCGGGAACAGAATCGGATTCTCACGCACGCTCGCATCGACCAATTCACGAGTCGCACCATTAGGCGTGTTATAACCCAGCTCTTCCATGATTTTTTTGCTCACTTCTGGTTTCAACATGTAATCAATGAACTTGTGTGCATTGTCGACGTGTTCAGCACCAGCAGGGATGGTGAAACTATCCACCCAAAACCCAGCCCCTTCTTTCGGGTAGATGTACTTAATATCGGGGTTCTCTTTTTGCGCCATAATCGCTTCCCCGCTCCAGATCATCCCCAAATTCACATCACCCGCCAAAAACGGCTCGCGTGGCGCATCGGCATTAAACACGCGCACATTGGGCATTAGCTTTTGCAAATCTGCAAAAGCCGTTTGTAATTCTTGCGGATTGGTGCTGTTGGCAGAAAAACCGTGCTTTTTCAATGCCATGCCAAATACTTCACGCACATCGTCCAGTAACAATAACTGCCCTTGCCATTTGCTATCCCACAAATCAGCCCACGCGGTAATGGTGGCGGGGTCAATCACTTTACTGTTCACCGCAATGCCTGTACTGCCCCACAAATACGGGATACTGTATTGATTACCAGGGTCATACGGTTTATTCATCAAGCTAATCGACAAGTTGTGCAAATTGCTTAATTTGCTATGGTCGATTTTCTGCAATAGACCCTCATCACGCATTTGGGAAACCAAATAAGTCGAAGGCACAACAATGTCATACCCCTTACCCTTTTGAAGCTTGAGTTTGGCGTGCATCACCTCATTGTTTTCATAGGTGGAATAGTCAACCTTAATGCCCGTGGTTTTGCTGAAATCATCCAAAACCGCCTGTGGAATGTATTCAGCCCAGTTATACACCACGACTTTTTCGTCTTCGGCATGGGCAACGGTGGCGACCACCATGCCTGCGGTCAAGCAAAGTGTGGCTATGAATGGCATTAGTCTCATGTGGGGTATTTCCTTGTTAGCAGCAGGGTTGAAAGTGTCACTAACAGCAATGAAATCGCCAGCAATAAGGTGGCCAATACATTGACTTCAGGGGAAACGCCAACTTTTACCATTGAAAACACCCGAATAGGCAATATCTCAAAGCTAGGACCAGTGACAAACGAACTGATAATTACATCATCCAAAGACAGCGTAAAGCTTAATAACCAACCAGCCACAATAGCCGGAAACACCAAGGGTAGAATGATGCGACGGAAAATCTGCCCTTCACTCGCGCCTAAGTCTTGCGCTGCCTCCAATAAGTGCTTATCAAAGCCTTTTAATTGCGCATACACCGTGATCACCACAAACGGCAAACAGAACGTGGTATGGGCAATCAATAACGACCAAAATCCCAGCTCCATGCCTAGTGCCATGAAAATAATCAAGAAGGTAATGGCTAACACAATATCCGGCGACATCATCACAATAAACAACAAACCACTAGCAGTACGCTTCAATGGAAAGCGATAACGGTAAAGCGCCAATGCCATCAACGTACCCACCAAGGTTGCCCCCAATGCGGCTAGACACGCCACGCCCAATGAATTAACAAAGGCTTGCATGAGCGCATCATTTGCCAACAATTGGCTGTACCACTTGAGCGTAAAACCTTTCCAGTCGTAACCGTATTTGGAATCATTGAAGGAGTTCACCACCAAAATGGCAATCGGCAAATACAAATAAGCAAACACCGCACCGACAAAACCCCATTTAAAGATTTTCATCATCCAAGCCCCCTGCCCGATGAATGCGACGATTCGCCAAAGCATAAAACCACAACAGAATCGCCATCATTAGCATCAATGCCACGCTCAAAGCAGCCCCAAAAGGCCAGTCGCGCACCACCAAGAATTGATTCTTAATGATATTACCCACCAGTAAATTTTTTGCACCGCCCAACAAATCCGCCACATAAAACATCCCCATTGCAGGTAGAAACACCATCAAACCACCTGCAATAATTCCCGGCATGGTCAACGGCAAAATGATATGGCGCAAACGCTGCCAAAACGTCGCCCCCAAATCACGCGCCGCTTCCAACAAAGTCGAGTCCAACTTGGTAAAGCTCGATACCAACGGCAACACCATAAACGGCAGCAGCACATACACCAGCCCAAAGATGACCGCAAATTCCGTGTAGAGCAGCTCGATAGGTGCATCGCTGACACCCATCCCCACCAACAACGTATTCACCAACCCCTTATTACCCAGCATCAGTTTGATTGCATAAGTACGGATCAGGCTATTTGTCCAAAACGGCACGATCATTAAAAACAGGCAGACATTGCGCCACAAGCGTGGTAATTTGGCTAGAATATAGGCAAATGGATAGCCAACACCTAAGCAAATCACCGTTGCTAAGCAAGCCAACCACAAGCTATGGAGGAAAACATCCGCATACAATTGTTCCCATAAGCGTTGGTAAGCCATGACATTCATCGGCCAAACCGCAAGGTGTTGCGAGTCAGGCGACAGGAAACTGGTCACTAAAACCAGCAAATGTGGGACTAAAACGAACGTACCTAACCAAACCAACGTCAAAACAATTGCGATATGACGCAAAGGTAAGGCATGTCCGCCAAGGGTCTTGATGAATTTAATCAAAATTTTGCCCTGTCAAGTGAGTGACTATTTCCATTATATTTCCCATCCACACACATTCAATGGATAATGCACACACCATTGCAAAGGATTTGGAAGAACCGCTACCACAATGAAGATTACTGCACGCATTCGTTGGTTAATTGCAGGACTCATCGTATTAATGATGCTGCTGTTCCTGCTGTTTTTGTTTTTCGCCACTAAGAATTTCCTTGACCTGTGGGACAGGCTACAACAGCTTCCTGAATGGATGTTCTACACCTACTGTGGTGTGGTGGCACTGATTGTCATCAGCAGCATTTGGGTCGTGTATCGCCTAATCACGGGCGGTAAAGCCCCTACTGCAACGGCATCCGTCCCACAACCGCCACCGATCACTGAAGCGGTGATCACCCAAGAAATCCAGCAAATCGAAGCAGCGGGCATGGACACTACCGAACTGCATCAAGAGCTGGAAACCCTGCACGAACGCAAAGAAGCCGGACAAATCCACATTGCATTTTTTGGCGACGTGAGCACGGGAAAATCGTCGATTATCAAAGCACTATTACCCGCTGCGGGCGTGGAAATCAGTTTGCGCGGCGGTTCTACCCGTGAAGTTAATGAATATGCGTGGGAAACGGTTGCAGGCGATAAGCTATTACTCACCGATTTACCAGGGCGCAACGAAGCCGAAGGCACACTCGACGAAGCGGCGCGTGATGAGGCCGTGCGGGCGCAGATTGTGGTTTACGTCACGGATTCTGACCTCAGTCGTAGCCAATACACTGACATTCAAGAACTCGCCAGTTTCGGCAAACCAATGGTGTTAGCCATTAACAAACGCGATCAATACACGCTTGACGAACAACGTCAACTGGCGCAACGCATCCAAAGCCGTTTTGACAACAAAGGCAATAAAAACATCAAAGCCCCGCAGGTCGTTTTCATTCAATCCGGCGGCATGGAAGAAGTCTTGCGCGTATACCCAGACGGGCGCGAAGAAACCATTCAACGCCCCCGCAAAGTCGATGTTTCTGCTCTTGCCAACTACCTCCAAGACGCTATCGACGACCGTCTCGAATGGCTTTCCCAATTACGCGATGCCAGCGTGTTTCATTTGGTCAAAACCAAACTCGACAGCACCAAAATCGAGTTCCGCCAACAAGAAGCCGAAAAAATCGTGCGTTCAGGCACAATGAAAGCCATTCTGGGCGCATTGGCCTCGGTTAGCCCCGGCACGGACCTAGTGGTACAAGGCGTTATCGGCACGCGCATGATTCAAGAATTATGCAAACTGTACGATAGCCCAATGAGCTCCTTGGACATTGATCAATTCCTCAACTTTAGTCAGGGGCAACTCAACAAAAGCGTACCTGTGCTATTAGCTGTCGCAGGCAATGGCTTAAAAGCTTTCCCCGGCATTGGCACAGTGGCGGGTGGATTGGTTCATGCGGTGGCTTATGGTTTAATTTTCGACGCGCTAGGCCATGCCGTCGCTCATACACTCGAACAACGCGGCAAGCTGAAAACTGCCCCTGCCGTTGCAACATTTCAGGAGATGCTCAGTGGAAATCTGGAAGAACGTACAAAAACATTTGCCAGATTGGTTATTGACCAGTATCGGTCTAAGTCGTGAGGACGAAGCCAATACCGCTACCGAACCCGCTAAAACTGCGGATGCAGGTGCGGCGCATCTGCACCTAGCAACGGAAAGCTTGCGGCAATTATTGGATGACGAACGCATTCCCGATGCGGTACGCCACAGTTTGCGCGACGATTATGCCCAAGTACGCGGAATGCTCGACAAACTCGAACACGGGCATGTACACGTTGCAGTATTTGGGCGGGTAAGCGTTGGCAAATCTTCCTTACTCAATGCGTTGTTGGGCAAACAAGCCTTCAGCGTCAGTGTATTGCACGGCGAAACACGCAATGTTCACATGCAGCAGTGGAACGAATACGCCGATGGTGGTTTGTTCCTGATTGATACACCTGGCATCAATGAAATCGACGGCGAATCCCGCGAAAAAATGGCGCATGAAGTCGCCAACCGTGCAGATTTGGTCTTGTTCGTGGTGGATGGCGATTTAACCGACGTTGAATTTCAAGCCCTCAAAACCGTTACTGCCGCCCTACGCCCAACGATTTTGGTGGTAAACAAAGCAGACCGCTACACCGAAGAAGAACAGCGGCAATTACGCAGCATTTTACGCGCTCGCACACAGGGTATGATTACGCCAGAAAATTTGATTTTCACCACGGCGCAAGCCAGCCGCCAGACCGTGATTTTCATGGACGAAAATGGGGAGGAACGTGAGGGCATTCGTGAACGCCCTATCAATGTCACCGCGCTTAAATCCCGCCTGTGGGACATTATTGAATCCGAAGGCAAAACCCTTGCTGCACTCAATGCGTCCTTGTTTGCAGGCAATTTAAGCCATGCGGTAGGTGAACGTATTTTGTCAATCAAACGCGAAATAGGCGAACAAACCATTCACTTGTATTGTTTGGGCAAAGGGGTTGCCGTAGCGTTTAACCCCATCCCAGTGGCGGACTTATTCGCCGCAGCGGCGATTGATGCTGCTATGATCATGCACTTATCTAAACTCTACGGTTTACCGATTTCCAAGGGCGAAGCGGGGGAATTGATCCGTACCATCATTGCACAAATGGTCGTTTTAATGGGCACGGTTTGGGCAGTGCATCTGGTATCTTCTGCTTTAAAACTCAGCACCGCAGGGATTTCTACCATTATTACAGGGGCAACCCAAGGCGCGGTCGCATGGTACAGCACATTGGTGGTGGGGCGCGTTGCGGAACAATGGTTAGCCAATGGTAAATCATGGGGTGAAGCCGGACCTAAATTAACGGTAGAAAGCATTCTGGACTCGTTGGATCGTGATTCTATTTTGAGCGAAGCACGCGAAGAAATTATGAATTACCTGCGTAGTCCAAACAAAGACAGCATCAAAGATCAAGCCAAGACCGCAGAGAAAGGCTAAACTTCATGCAAAAACCCGCTGCGAATAAAAAACTGGCGAACGGTGTCGTACTTCTACTGGGTGCGGGGTTAGTAGCACTCTACCAACTCTGGCAACCTAAGCCAGCACCGCAGACAATCACACCCAACACGCCACCAACCAGCTCGGCTGTTACCGCGCCACCCGCCAATACGGCGAACCAAGCTGCTATTGCCAAGATTCGTGGTTCACAACGCAACCCAGATGCTAAATTTTGGACAACGGTACAAGGTAAAGTCGTCAAATTGCTCAAAGACGACCGCGAAGGCAGTCCGCACCAACGTTTTTTGGTCAACATCGCCCCCGACATCACGCTATTAGTGGCGCATAATATTGAACTTGCACCGCGCATTCCCACTCAGGAAGGCGACACCATTACCATTAGCGGTGAATATGTTTGGAACAATCGTGGTGGAGTTTTGCATTGGACACACCACGACCCCAAAGGGCGGCGTGGTGGCTGGGTAGAAGTAAACGGCAAGCGTTTTGAGTAATGAAAAAGGGTGGTTGGAATAAATCCTTCCCACCCTAAACATTTGCCCGTGTCAGGCATTAAACAAACTTAGAAAATGGTCAGAGGTGAAATCAAACCACGCACGTTATCCATCGTTTCTTTTGTTTCTGAAGTATACACCTGAATTTTATCGCCTGCTCGGATTAATGGATCAGGTTGCAGACCTTTATTAATCGCTTCTAATTGCACAGTAAATGGACGACCATTACGGAATACCGTTACGGTATCTTTAATCGCTAAACGGTTTACGCCTTCCGCCATTGCAATAGCCTGTGTCACTGTTGTATCAGTAGATAACTGGTAAACACCTGGTTTATTCACTGCACCGGAAACTGTCACTTTATTACTGGTGGATTCTTTTACAAACACATTGACTTGAGGATTATGCATGTAATCCTTTTCCAATAAGCTTGCAATGGATTGTTCTAATTCACTAGCGGACATACCCGCAGCGCGTACTGTTCCAATTAATGGCAAGGTAATATTACCACCATCATCAACCCGCACTTCTTTCGATAAATCAGGCACTTTAAAGACGTTAATTTCGATCAAATCCTGTGGTGCAATAGCATCACTGGTGGAACTACCAGCAGGTAAAGCCGCCGCACTATTGGCTAAACTGGCTGGAGTTGCCGACGCTGCTGGCAAAGCACTGTATTTAGGCGCACCACTAGAACAGGCACTAACTGCTAAAGCCGCGAACATCGGTAGTAAAAATTTCCATGTCATTTTCATTGGGGGATCTCCCTGTATATTTTTAACACATAAGTTGGGTGAGGGTTTATCCGTGTTGCTGGTTTGGATGGTAGCCCCCTTACACACCTCCCTACGAATAGTTTCAGCTTTAACGCTAATAATTCGCAGACAACAGGAATATAGATTACCCTGACACCCATGACAGAAATTTTATTATGCTAATGGTTAAGCATAACCTTGGGGGTTATTTTTTTGCCAGTTCCATGTATCACGACACATTTCTACTAGCGTTTTTTCCGCCTGCCAATGAATTAACGCCTGAGCATTCGTCGGGTCTGCATAGCAACAGGCAATATCACCGGGACGACGCTCAACAATACGGTAAGGAATGTCACGCTCACTGGCTTGGGCGAAAGCGTTTACCATATCTAAAACAGAGTAACCTTGCCCTGTTCCCAGATTAATGGTCAGTAAGTTGGGCACATCGCCACGCAAAAAGGCTTCCAATGCACGGACATGACCTTTTGCCAAATCCACCACATGGATAAAATCGCGCACCCCAGTACCATCATGTGTTGGGTAATCGCCCCCGAACACGGATAAATACTCGTATGTACCCACGGCTACCCGTGCGATATAAGGCATTAAATTATTAGGAATCCCTTGTGGGTCTTCGCCGATCTTGCCGCTTGCGTGCGCACCAACGGGGTTAAAGTAACGCAATAAGGCTAATTTCCAGTCAGGATCAGAGTGGTATAAATCCCGCAAAATTTCCTCGATCATCAGCTTAGAACGTCCATAAGGATTCGTGGCTGATAACGGGAAATCTTCTTGAATAGGTGTGGTGTGTGGATCACCATAAACCGTTGCAGAAGAACTGAACACCATATTCTTCACATTATGCTGGCGCATAACATTCAGTAAATTGACCGTTCCGGCAACATTATTGTCGTAATACTCCAAAGGCTTAGCCACAGACTCGCCAACCGCTTTTAACCCTGCGAAATGAATTACGCTGTAAATATCGTGCTGACTAAACAATTGATTCAGCAGTTTTGCATCGCGAATATCACCTTCAAAAAAGGTAATGGTTTCGCGCCCTGCAATCTCAGCCACACGCCGCAACGATTCACGCGAACTGTTACACAAATTATCCAACACAATAATGTCAAAACCAGCCGCAATTAACTCTACACAGGTGTGAGAACCAATGTATCCAGCCCCGCCAGTGACAAGAATTGTTTTATTAGTAGTCATGTTATATTGTTACCCTCATGTATTTGTCGATTTAACAGGCGCATCATGACGACACGCCTGCCTTTAGGGTAGCAAAAAATACTCAGGACTTCGTATTTTGCTCTGACGCTTTATCAGAGACTTTCTCGCTTTTGTCTGTTGCGCTAACTTTTTTGGCAGAATCACCAGCTTTTGTATCGGTTTTCTCTGCCGGTGCTTCAGATTTAGCTTTATCCGCCGTATTGAGCTGTTTATCCGTGTTTTTAGTGTCTGGGGCTGCTTCTGCGGTACTGGTTGCCTCATCTGCCTCACCCAGCGACACATGATCTTTTAACTTTTCAAACAATTTTTCGCCAATACCAGGGACTTCTTGCAATTCTTCCAAGGCCTTAAATTCGCCATGCGCATCGCGGTAACTGATGATGGCTTCAGCTTTTTTCTTACCAATACCATCCAATTCATCGAGATCAGCAACGTCAGCCTTGTTAATATTGACTAAAGCTGTGGTAGATTCAGCAAATACACAAGGAACAAACAATGAAATAACAAATGGTGCGATCAAAATCAGTTTTTTCATATAAAACACTACAATTAATTTTTAGGATTTGTTTTGTTTGAGCCATAAATTATATTGATAATTATCACCCCATTCACCTAATTTCAGATAATCGGCAGGATTTTTTAGGAGACAAACCATGTATAAGCAACATATAAAACCAATCTATTCCTATGGCATTGCGGGTAGTATTGGTTTAATCATCACCAGCAGCTTACAGGGTTGTGGCGGCGACCAGCCCCCCGAACCACCGAAAACCCCCAACATGGGCACAATAGCAGAAGCGACTCAAAATAAAGAGCAAGGTGTATTTCTAGTCATCCAACAAACGGGCACTAATCCTGACACTTATGAATTGAAGGAAAAATACCCAGCCGGAGAAACTCGTGCCATTCTCAAAGACATGGCTGGCAATGAACGCTTATTAAGCGAGGCAGAACTGAAAAAAATTGCCGAAGAAGAAGCAAAAAAGGTTGAAGCGGGCACATCTAATCTGACACAACCTGTCGCCGACAATCAGGGGTTAAGTCTAGGAGAAACCTTGCTCGCATCAGCAGCAGGTGCATTAGTCGGCGGCATAATCGCCAATAAGCTCATGAGTAATTCCAATTATCAACGACACCAACAATACCAACAGCGTTACACTTCATCCAGCAGTATTAGCCGCCCTTACTCATCCAGTAGCAATGACACACGAGCCGTCAATCCCAATCAATCGCAACCCAAGTCCGGTTTTTTTGGTAATAGTTCC